>DAOUKX010000169.1:0-15409 GCA_034420855.1 Dehalococcoidia bacterium | reverse complement strand
GGTTGGGCTTCCTGAGCGAGGGAGGTCTCGACGACGGCGAGTTCCAGAGGGAGGCTGCTGGTGGCGTCGAGCCGCATGTTGATTTCGCCGAGGGCCTTGAGGCAGCGCATTATCGTCGGGAGCTGGACTTTGCGGGCGAGGGTGGCCATGTCGTTGAGGGTTTCCTCGCCGAGATCGAGGGTGTCGGCGGCGCCGGACTTTATGAGCAGCACGGCGCGGAGGAGTTCTACGGACTGGCGGTGGACCTGTCGGAGGTCAACGCCTTCGCTGGAAGCCTTGCCGATGACTCCGAGGGCACCGGAGGTGTTGCCCAGGAGGAAGTGGGCGACGAGGTCCTGGGCCTCCCGGGAGTGAGAGAGGCCCAGCATTTCCTGGAGGGAGTTGATGTCCGGGTTCTGGCCGAAGGAGACCACAACCTGCTCCAGGAGATTTTCAGCGTCGCGGAGACTGCCACCAGCGGCTCTGGCAAGGGCGCCTAGGACGGCGGCGTCGGCTTCGATGCCTTCCTGCTCGCAGATGAAGCGGAGGCGCTCGACGATGGTCTCGGTGGAGATGCGTCGGAAGTCGAAGCGCTGGCATCGGGAGATGATGGTGGGGAGGATTTTGTGGGGTTCGGTGGTGCAGAGGACGAAGATTACGTGGGGTGGCGGCTCTTCGAGGGTTTTGAGGAAGGCGTTTGAGGCGGCCTCGGTGAGCATGTGGGCTTCGTCGACGATGTAGACCTTGTACTTGCTCTCGACGGGGGAGAAGTTGACGCGGTCCCGGATGCTGCGGATCTCGTCGATGCCGCGGTTGCTGGCAGCGTCCATTTCGATGAGGTCCATGGCGCGACCAGCGTCGATATTCTGGCAGAGGGAGCAGGTGTTGTCGGGCTCACCGTCCTGGGGGTTGAGGCAGCTGAGGCTGCGTGCGAGGACTCGGGCGGTGGTGGTCTTGCCGGTGCCGCGGGGGCCGCAGAAGAGGTAGGCGTGGGAGATGCGGTCCTGGATGACTGCCTGGCGTAGGACGGTAGTCACGTGCTCCTGACCGGCGAGGTCGGAGAAACGGCGGGGCCGCCACTTACGGTAGAGGACTTGGGAGGTCATAGGATGATTGTACCAGTTTTGGGGAATACGGGGGAGTGGAGAGGGGGGTGATCCGGTGAGGTGCAGAGGGCGTTTTGGCTAGAGGAGCGGGCTGGGTCGCGAGCCGCCCCAACGGGGGGACAAGGTTGGCGCAGAGTAGGTTGGTGGGTGATGGCGACGAGATTCCTCGACTCCGCTGCGCTGCGCTCGGAATGACATGTGGGGGAGGGGGAAGGATGAAGAGGGGGAGGGCGACCGGCCGGTTGCCCTTACGGAAGAATTGGGGAGTTGGCCTACTAACGGAAGGGGGTGGTCAAAGGGGAAGGTGAGCTCATATTTCGTCCTCGGGCCAGTCGTCTTCATCGAGCCACTCCACCTTCTTGGCGATGGCGACCCACAGTTTTCTGGTGCCGCGATTGAACCGGTGCATAGACTCCATCTGCTCCCGATGTTCCCGGTGCATAGACTCCATCTGCTCCCTGTGCTCCCTGCGCATCTCCGATATCTGCTTTTGCTGGTCCGCCATTTGTTTCTGTTGCTCCGCCATCTGTTTCTGCTGGTGGACCTGGAGCTCTTTCACTTCCCGTATCAGCTCCAAAGTTGTTTCCTGGACGGACAACAACTGTTTGATTGTCGTCTCGTTAGCGGAGACTCTTTGTTCAAGTGTCATTGCATCTTCAAATGGAGTGGTTGGGCGATGTGCACATCATACCATGAACCTTGATGGGGAGGGGGAAGGTGTGTTGAAGGGGCGATTGGCGGACGGGACATACGGCAGGGGATGAGGGCGACCGGCCGGTCGCCCCTTCACGGATTGGGTTGGGTTATTGTGGGAGGAGGGTGGTCAGGGCCTGAGATTGGAGGGACCACATGCGGGCTCTTTCTCGTTCGCAATAGTGGTCGTGACCGAGGAGGTGGAGGACGCCGTGGATGATGAGGAGGGCTATTTCCCGTTTTGGGGAGTGACCGGCTTGGTCTGCCTGGCGGAGGGCCTGGGGGAGGCAGAGGGCAATGTCGCCCAGATCTGGGGGCTCGTTGGTGGGGGTGGGGAAGACGGCGTCGGGTTCGCTGGGGGCGGACGGGGAATCGTCGTCACCCTGCCAAGGGCGGGAGTGGGTGGGGGAGAAGGCGAGGACGTCTGTGACTTTGTCGTCGCCGCGGTAGCGGGCGTTGAGGGTGCAGATTGCGGGGTCGTCGCAGAGGGCGAGGGTCAGCTGGCATGGGTTGTCGGGGAAGGCGGCATCGAGGGCGGCGAGGGCAGCCCTTCGGAGGAGTTCTTCGGGCAGGGGGGAGGAGAGACCTTCCTGGATGGTGACGTGGACTTGGCGGTTGGGCATGGGCTTGCAGGGAGGGATATTAGCACGGGGAGGGTGAATGGGGAAGAGTGTATTAAAGCGCGTTTCGATTCGGGGGGTGCACGGAAGCGTATAATGGCTCCAATAGTAGTGGAACCCAACGGGAGGGGATGTTGGAGGCGTAGTTGCTTCGGCAACGAGGTCCTCGGCTGCGCTGCGCTCAGGATGAGATGAGGTGATTGGGAACGCCTACTCGCTCGACCCTTCGACAGGCTCAGGATGAGCGTGGGATGGGCGTGGGAGCTTAGGAGAGGGAAGAGGGGAGGGGACCCAGCCCGGCACCGCTCCGCCGTGGGCCCCTGCTTTCGCAGGAGTGACGAATCTATGAACGCCGCCACACCCCGCCGTGGGTTTCTGACTTCGCAGGAACAAGATGAGGGTGTTGTAAGGATAGGGGTGTTTTAAATTGACAGTGTAGAATGGGCTGATTACAATGGGCGCAGACTCCACTGCCGCTTTTACTGCGGTGGGTTTGAGTGCAGCTTGCCGGGATAGGCGGCAGGCGCCGTTTGATTCAAACCCTTCGTGGGGATGTCTGAGCTTATTCGGGCCGGCAGTGGGCGCTATCCAAATCTTGCCTCGCAGTGGGCATGGTCACCCTTGCGAGGAAGCGAGAGGAGGGCCCTTGCCTCAGCATGATGTTTTGATAGTGGGCGGCGGATTTGCCGGGCTTCGAGCCGCTCTGGGCGCTCGGGCTGCGGGCGCAGACGTGGCGATACTTTCCAAGGTGCATCCGATGCGGAGTCACTCGTCGGGGGCACACAGCGGAATCAACGCGGCTCTGAAGTCGGGGGACTCGTGGAAGGCCCACGCCAATGACACCGTCGCCGCGGGCGACGACCTGTCGGACCGGAGTGCGGTGGAGGTGATGTGCCAGAGTGCCGCGGAGGATGTAGTGGCGCTGGAGCACATGGGGGTTATTTTCAACCGTGACGGAGAGGGCAGGATAGACGTAACTACTTTTCCAGGATCGTCGCAGGCCCGGACGGCATTCGTTGGAGACTCGGCGGGGCACGTGATTCTGCAGGTTCTGTTCGAGCAGGTAGTACGTAATGAGATTCGTATCTACGACGAATGGTTCGCCGCATCGCTTCTGATGGAGGATGGGATGTGCAAAGGGGTGATTGCGAGGGACCTCAGGACGGGAGAGCTTCATCCCTTCCACGCCAAGGCTACGGTGATGGCAACGGGGAACCTGGGCCAGATGTATAATGGCGGGACGTGCTCGCTGACTGGAACGGGAGACGGAGTGGCGCTGGCGTACCGGGCTGGAGTGCCCCTCATCGACATGGAGATGGTGCAGTACCATCCGACGACGCTGGCGGATAGGGGAATTCTGATTACGGAGGGAGCGCGGGCCGAGGGCGCTCACTTGGTGAACAGGAAGGGCGAGCGGTTCATGGAACGATACGACGCCGACGCCATGGAAATGTCGACGCGGGACGTGGTCGCTCGTGCGGCGCAGACGGAGGTGCGGAAGAACAGGGGAGTCAAGGGCCACGTTTTTCTGGACATGAGGCACCTGGACAAGGCCCGCATGACGGACAGGCTGCAGGAAACGTTGTGGATAATGGACGATCTGGAAGGGCTTGACCCCTCCGCTGACCTGATTCCGGTGAAGCCGGGAATGCACCGGCCCCTCGGGGGCATCAAGATCGACACCTTTGGAGATACGGGGACGCCGGGTCTGTATGCGGCAGGGGAGTGCGCCTCAACGGGGGCCCACGGGGCCAACCGGCTGGGCGGCAACTCGCTGCTGGACTGCATAGTCTTCGGTCGAAGGGCCGGAGAGTCGGCGAGTCGCTACGTGCGTGGCGCAACATGGAGGCCGGCGTCAGCCGACATGGTGCGGGAGCAGGAAGAGATGCTCGATGAGGTGACGGCCAAGGACGCCAACAGCGACACCGCCGGCGCAATCCGCCGGGACCTGGGCGAGATAATGGACAAGAATGTAGGGATGGTGCGGAACCTGAGGGGTCTGAGGAAGGCCGCCAATGCAGTAGCCAAGCTGCAGGAGCGTCATGGGGCGCTGGGGATTCGAGACAAGAGCGGCGCGTACAACGTGGAGCTCAGGACCATCAGGGAGGTAGGTAACCTGCTGGACGTGGCGCAGGTGATAATCGCCAGCGCCGAGGCGCGCCAGGAGAGCCGCGGATGTCACTTCAGGTCTGATTTTGAAGAGCGGGACGACGAGAACTGGATGAAGCGGACCGTCGCAACCCATTCCGAGGACGGGCCGTCGCTGGACTACGAGCCAGTGGAGGCCGGATAGGCAATCCAAGAGAATCTAAAGAACACGATTAACGGAAAGTCAGGGCAGGCAACAGGCAATCTGCCGTCATAGTCAGGAAGGAGTCTTGAGGATGGAAGTTAAATTTGCGGTAAAGCGATACGACCCGATAACTAACGCGGATAAATCCACGCAGACGTACACTGCGGAAGTCGACGAGGGGGACATGCTGCTGGATGCCCTGCTGCAGATTCGGGACGAGCAGGACCCGACACTTGCGTTTCGGGGGAGCTGCCGGTCGGGGTTCTGCGGTGACTGCACCATGACTGTGAACGGAAAGGGCGCGATTGCATGCCGGACGAAGGTGAAGAAGGCGTGGGACGGCGCTGAGGACGGGGCCATTGAGCTTGAGCCGTTGAAGATGAGCCGTCAGATGAAGGACCTGGTGTATAACGCCAGGGAATTCCACTGGAACAAGTTCCGGGCGGTGGAGCCCTGGGTGGACCCGGTACAGGCCCCTTCGGAAGGGGAGCACCTGGTCCCGGGGGGTCACGACAAGCGGCTGACGGAATCGATGAGGTGCACCCAGTGCGGGCTATGCGACCAGGGGTGCACGGTGCTGGTGGTGGACAAGACCTTTGTGGGGCCGGCGGCGTTGACGAAGGCGTATCGCGTGGTCGCAGACGAGCGTGACAGCCGTAAGCGACAGCGGTTGGACAAGCTGAGCCTGCCGCGGGGGATGTGGGACTGCACCCATTGCTTCGAGGCCAGCGAGCACTGTCCCAAATATATTGAGCCGACAGACCGTATCTTCGACCTTCACAGCATGGCCATCAAGGCTGAGGCCGGGCCGCCGAAGGTGGTGCATCATTACAAGAGCTTTGCGGCATCGGTGAAGGCTCACGGGTGGCTGGACGAAGGCCGTCTGGCGATAGAGACGGAAGGGTACACGAACGTGAAGGGGCTGATGAAGCTGCTGCCTTTCGCAGTGAAGGCGGCGGTGAAAGGGAAGCGTCCGATGCCGTACATGCTGCACAAGAAGCAGCCCGGCGCCGAGCACATCAAGAGGATTTTCGAGAAGTGGGAATCGCAAGGATAGCGAGCCACGTATCTAATTCGACAATAGAATCAGGAGGAGCTTCATGACGACGAACGGACAAGTGAAGATGAAATACGCATTCTATCCCGGCTGTGTGTCCAGAGGCGGCTGTCCGGAGTTGTATGTAGCGGTGATGAAGGTTGCGGAGAAGCTGGGTTTTGAGCTTAAGCATGACGTGCTGGAGAGCGCGGGGTGCACCGGCGCGGGGGTGCTGAGCAAGGAGGTGTCCGACCCCATCAACGCGCGGACCTTCGCTATGGCTGAGGCTGCGGGTATGGAGATAATGACGATCTGCAGCACCTGCCAGGGAATTATGACGCAGGCCAACCACCGGCTTAAGGATGAAGAGTATCGCACGATGATCAACCGCAGGTACCTGGCTGAGGAGGGTCTGGTCTACAAGGGGACAACGGTTATTCGTCACATGCTTTGGGCGATTATTGAGGACTATGGCCTGGATGAGTTGAAGAAGATGGTGGTTCGCCCTCTGAACGGACTGCCCGTGGCGCACTTCTACGGCTGCTACATGAAGAGGCCGCCGGAGTTGATGGTGCCGAAGGAGTTCGCAAAGACTCGAAAGACGGCGCTGGAAGACGTAATCGAGGCCTTGGGGGGCAAGGCGGTGAAGACATCCGGCAGAGGGAAGTGCTGCGGCTTTCCCATTTTGACGTCTAACGAGGACAATTCCATGTCCATGCTGGCAGCCCATACGCTGGACGCAAAGGTAAAGGGGGTGAAGGCAATGGTGACACCCTGCCCGCTGTGCCATCTGCAGCTGGACGGGAAGCAGGCGGATGCTGAGGCCCACAAGCACGAGGAGATCGACATGCCGATATTCCATCTGCCGCAGCTGGTGGGACTGGCCATAGGATTCAGTCCCAAGGAAATGAACTTGCATCGGCACCTGGTATCGACAAAGCCGATCGAGCATGAGTTGGGACTAGGCGTCGAGGTGAAGGCGTAGGGTTTCTTTTTCTCGTTGATTGATTTAAGGTGATGGGGCATTCTCGGTTCAGGGTGACTCATGGCTAAGAGGTATTGGCTCTTCAAGTCGGAACCTTCCGCTTATTCCTTTGACGACCTGGTGGAGGACGGCGTGGCGGAGTGGGACGGGGTGCGGAACTACCAGGCGCGGAACCTGCTTCGGGACGACATCAAGGAGGGGGACGAGATACTGTTCTATCACAGCAGTACGAAGCCCCTGGCGGTGATTGGGACCGCCGTTGTGGTGAAGGAAGGATACCCGGATTCCACGGCGTGGGACCCGAAGTCTGAGCACCCGGACGCGAAGAGCACGCCGGACAATCCCATCTGGTACATGGTTGACATAAAGGCGACTACGCGGTTTCTGCGTGCGGTGACCCGAGATATGTTGAGGTCGACGCCGGAGTTGAAGGACATGATGGTGCTTCGTCGGGGGGCGCGGTTGTCGATTCAGCCGGTAACGGAGAGCGAGTGGGAGACGGTGGTGCACATGGGGAACACGGTGGGTGGGTAGAGGGTATGGGATAGGTTCTTCGTTACATTCCGGATGAATTTTGAGGGGCAGGTTTCAAACCTGCCCCTACGTGTCTAGAGATGGCCCAGGGACATTTTCACGCCCATCCCTTCGACTAGCTCAGGGCAGGCTCGAAGGCAGCGAGATTCCTCGACTCCGCTCCGCTTGGAATGACATTTGGGCAAAAAGGGGAGGGCGACCAGCCGGTCGCCCCTACGGAGGATGATTTTAGCGAGGGGGTTTTCAGGTAAGGGGTGGGTCCGGTTTCTTGGGGCGGTTTTGACGTTGGTCGTCCAGTTTCTTGCCGAGGATGCTGCGGCGCTGTTCGGCAGTTTTTCGTCGTCGCCAAGGCCATCGTCTAGGGCCCGATGGAGGCTTTCGGAAAACCCCTGACTCCTCAGATTGAGGTGGCGGTTGCGGCTGTGGGGATTCTGATGAATCTTCGGGGGGGTCATCCACCCTCTCTATGGGACGTCGCAGGGCGGGCATGAAGATGGCGATGAGGATGAGGAGGATGAGGCCGCCTGCTGCGTTGACGGCTATGGCGGTGCTCATTCCAATGATGGAGGCCAAAGCCCCGATTTCGACGTTGCCCATCTGTCCGCTGCTGACCGCCATTCCCTGAGCGCCAAAGACGCGACTGTGGAAGCTGGTTGGGCTGCTGGTCAGGAGGATGCCGCTCTGCATGGTGGAGAAGCCGCTTTGAAAGATGCCCGTGGCTATGAGGAGGACGAAAGATAGGAGGAACCAGGGGGATAGGGCGAAGGCGAGGAGGAAGATTGAGACGCCGAAACAGCCGCCGAGGAAGATTCTGCCGCTGATTCTGATGCGGCTACCGAGCAGTCCTATGAGTAGGGAGCCACAGACGAAGCCAATGCCGTCGCCGGCGGCGAGGAGGCCCATGAGGCCGGGGCCGACGTTGAGGTGTTCGGCGGCGATGACGGGGATGAAGAGGTGGTACTGGAAGAGGACGTTCATGACTACGCTGGCGGTCAGGGCCCCGGCTATGGCGGGAGTGGTGTAGGCGTATTTGAGTCCTTCGCCGATGCTTCTGAGGACGGGTCGGCGGCCAATGGGGGAGATGATGGGAGTAGTCTTGAGCAGGAAGATGCAGATGAAGCCGACGAGGTAAAGTCCGGTCAGAAGGGCGTAGACACTGATGGCGGTGCCGGTTATCTGGAGTAGGATGCCGATGACGAGAGGGCCGACGATTCTGCCGAGGCTGAATCCCAACTGCTCCACGGAGATGGCGGGAACGAGCTTGCCCTGGCCTACGACGGCAAACATGAGCGCCCGGCGGCTGGTGTTGTCGAAGGCGCGACAGGCTCCCCTGATGCCTGCGGCGACGAAGAGGACGTAGGGTTCGACGGTCCCGAAGAGTAGTATGCCGAGGACGACGGCGACGACGGAGAAAGTTGCGAAGTTGGCTGCCATGAGTATATGTCGTCGGTCCTTGCGGTCGCCGATGGCGCCGGCGAGGAGAGTGAAGGAGAACATGGAGACGGTGCGGCTGAGGCCGACGAGAGCCACCTGCCAGGGGGAGCCGGTGATGTTGTGGATGAGCCAGCCCATGACGAGGAGTTCGGACATATCTCCGCTGGTGGAGATGCTGCCATTGGTCAGCAGATACTGGAAGTTCCGGTTTCTGATGACGTTGAAGAGGGGGTTTTTGGCGCTGGGACGCAAGGTTTTCTGCGAAAGCGGGCTGTGTATGGGGCAGGCGGGACGTAATAGTCCTATATTTTATTGGGCGGAGAAGGTGAAACAATAGGGTTGGGGGTGCGGGGTTGGGCGGGATGGGGGGAAGAAGCCAGCGGTGTCAGAGGTATGTGGGGGTTGACAATATAACGTAGTGCGATATAACGTAATACGATATATTATAGATATTTTCAGATCGCGCAGAGTGTTTCTTTGAAAGGAGGAGGTTTGGAGTTGACGAATGATAATCCACTGGACTTGCTCCCCCTGCCCGTGGCGCAGCTTCACATCCTGTTGGCCCTGGCCACGGGAGACAAGCATGGCTACGCGATCATGAGAGCGGTTGAGGTTTTGACCGAAGGGACGGTCACCATGGGGCCAGGGACGTTATACGGGACAGTCAAGAAGATGCTCAAGACGGGGCTTGTCGAGGAGAGCGACGAACGGCCGGACCCGGAAATGGACGATCAACGTCGAAGGTACTACCGGATTGCCGACCTGGGCGGGCGGGTGTTGGACGCAGAGATCAGCCGGATGGAGCAGCTGTCGCGGACGGCTAGGGGCATACAGGCGACGGCCATGCGCAGGCCCAGTGCTTGAGATGTTTTTCGAGCGAGTTTATCGATGGCTTCTGTCCGTCTATCCCAAAGAACACCGGCGGGAATATGGGGAGTTGATGGTCCAACTGTTTCGAGACCGGATGCTCAGGGACGGCAATGGAATACGTGGAATTGTCGTATGGATTCAGATGTTGAACGAACTGGTCGGTTCGGCGTTCAGAGAACGGATTGAAGGAGTTGTAATGACTAACGAAAGTGGCTTGGGGTTGGGTTGGCAGTATTACTGACCGCGGTGATGGCGGGGGTGGGTACTATCTATGCTCAGTACGGGGACAAGGAAAAATTGACCGTTACGGTGATGACGGACTCGGACACGAAGACGGTTGAGGGGGCGGAACATGAGGACTTCGCTGAGGCGATGCAGCGGGTGGTGGAGGAGGGGGCCATAGACCGTGAAGGGGCGGACGAGATTGTTGAATCGTTGGAGGGAGATGGTCCGTTGGACGTGTGGCGGTACGACGGTGGGACGGACGGTTTGGCCGAGGCTGTGCGTCGTGCCGTGGGGGATGGGGTCATTTCTCAGTCATTGGCGGATGAGATCATGGAGTCGGTCGAGGAGGGGTATGGAGGCGTCTCGGCGTCCGCAGATGTTGTTATTGCAATGAACGACGTCAAGAGCTTTGCGGGAACAGGGCTGGATGGACTGGCCGAGACGATGCGGCAGGCAGAGGAGGCGGGGGCCATTGCGCGGGAGGAGGTAGAGCGGTTGGAGAAGCTAATCGAATCTCTGGAAGGGGATGGTTCGGCAAGAATGTGGCGATATGAGGGGGAGCCTGGAGGGTTGGTGGAGGCGGTGCGTGAGGCTGTGGAAGAGGGGGAAATCTCGCAGGATCTGGCGGAGATGATTCTGGATGGGTTTGATGGTAGGGACGCTGGGGGTTGAGGGTTTGGTGGATGCGGTGGTCGGCGTTGATGTGGGTTTGATTAAGGCTTATCATAAGGAGTAAGAAAAAGTAAGACTTGCTAATAGGTGACCGCGGATGCTGAGAACCACGAAAACAATTACATTCTCATTATCTCCTGAGATGGCTGAGCGGGTAGACCAGGAAATGAGGGAGCAAGGTAAGTCCAGAAGCGAATTCCTGCGTACGGCTTTGGTTCGGTATATGGTGGAATGCGAGTGGAAGCGTCTGATCCAGGATGGAGAGCAAAGGGCGAGAGATATGGGTATCGGTCCAGAGGATGTGGCAGACTTGGTGGAGGAATACCGGGCTGAGGTAGGACAGCAGCATCGGGCAAGAGGGTCGTCCTGGACACCAATGTAATTGTCTCTGGACTGAATTTTCCTGGAAATGAACCATCAGACTTCGAACTTGGCTTGAGGGGACGGTAGGAGTTGTGCTTGTCCACGTTCATCCTGGATGAGGTGACCGGTGTGCTTGTGCGCAAATTTGGTTGGGAAGTGGAACGCGCACCCGAGGTCATTAGGATGTTAAGGACATCCGCTACGATCATTCATCCCACCATTCGGCTGCAGGTGATTGCAGGCGATTACGCTGACAACCACATTTTGTAGTGCGCCGCAACTGCCCACGCTGATTTCTTGGTGACGGGCGATCTAAGACACCTATTGCCAATGGAGAGTTATCAGAGTACCAGGATTCTCAACGCACCTCGAATTCTCTCAGAGCTCGAGGGTTAGGCAGCAGATAGAACCGGGGAACGGTTCGCGAACCGTGCGTACAGGGGAGAATAACGTCGTATTGGGGAGCACCCCCATCTCAATCTTCCCCCGTCAAGGGGGAAGAGGTTTTTGGGGTCTTCGCAGAAGCTATACCAAGATATGTCTGTGCGGCAGCAGAGCGGGGGGGGTGAATTGCCGCCTAGACGGGAATGGAGAGAGGGGGGAAGGCTTGGGAGGTTTGGTGGTGGCTGGTGACAAGATTCCTCGGCTCCGCTGCGCTGCGCTCGGAATGACATGGGGGGGTGTGAGTTAGGGGGCGACGATGTTGACAAGGCGGCCGGGGACGTATATCAGCTTTCGGATGGTTTTGCCCTGGACGTGCGCCTGGACGCGGGGGCTGGCTAGGGCTATTTCCTTCACTTCTTTTTCGGTGATGGAGGCGGGGGTCTGGAGGCGGTCACGGAGTCGTCCGTTGACCTGGACTACGAGAGTGATTGTCTCTTCTTCCGTGAGGGCGGGATCCCACTTGGGGAATGCGTGGTTGTGGACGCTGTAGGAATGGCCGTTTCGCTCCCAAAGCTCCTCGGCGATGTGGGGAGCAAAGGGGGCGAGCATCAGCAGGAATTTTTCTGTGCATTCGCGCCAGAGGGAGGGGTCGATTGACTGCCGATTCCATGCCTGGGAGAGGTGGTTGGTGAACTCCATGAGGTAGGCTATGGAGGTGTTGAACTTGAACTTATCAAGGTCCGTGTGGACCTTGTCGATGGTCTGGTGGAGCTTGCGTCGGATGTCGTTGAGGGCGGTCTCGTCCACCACGTGGGGAAGGTCTGCGGGGTCTCGCTGGAAGAGGTCCCAGAAGCGGTTCATCCAGCGAGAGATGCCGTTGATGCCGGTGTCGGTCCAGTCGCCGCCCTGGTCCCAGGGGCCGAGGAACATCAGATAGGCGCGGACGACATCGGCGCCGAAGATATCGACGTAGGCGTCGGGGCTGATGACGTTGCCGCGGGACTTGCTCATCTTGGCGCCGCCGGCGATGATGGTGCCCTGGTTGAAGAGGCGTAGGAAGGGTTCGTCGAAATCCAGCATGCCCATGTCGCGCATGGCCTTAGTGAAGAAGCGGGAGTAGAGGAGGTGCATGACGGCGTGTTCGGCGCCGCCGGTGTACTGGTCGACGGGGAGCCAGCTTCCGAGAAGGTTGGGGTCGAAGGGGGCGCCGTCTTCGGTGGGGCTGGCGAAACGGAACATATACCAGGAGGAATCGACAAAGGTGTCCATAGTGTCGGTCTCGCGCTTGGCGGGGCGGCCACAAACGGGGCAGGCGGTGTTGACGAAGGCTTCGTTGATTGCCAGAGGAGATTCGCCGGTGGGTTTGAACTCGGCGTCGAGGGGGAGATGGACGGGGAGTTGGTCGTCGGGGACGGGTACGGCACCGCACTTCTCGCAGTAGACGAAGGGGATGGGGGTGCCCCAGTAGCGCTGGCGGGAGACGAGCCAGTCACGGATGCGGTGGGAGACGGTACGCTTGCCCCAGTCCTTTTCTTCCACGAGGTCGGCGATGGCATCGGCGCCTTTGGGGCTTGGCATATCATTGAAGGGGGCAGAGTTGACCATGGTGCCCTTTCCGGTGAAGGCGCGGCCGGGTTCCGGCTCCCGACCTTCGGGGGCACCTATGACAGTGCGGATGGGGAGTCCGTGCTTTTGAGCGAACTCGTAGTCGCGCTGGTCGTGGGCGGGCACGCCCATGACGATGCCTGTGCCATAGGTGGTGAGGACGTAGTCGGCGATGTAGAGGGGGATGCGCTCGCCGTTGAGGAAGTTGACGGCGTAGGTGCCGAGGGGGACGCCGGTCTTCTCGCGCTCGGTGGAGAGGCGGTCGATTTCAGTGGCGCGGCGGGCCTGTTCGACGTAGGCCCGGACGGCGTCCTTCTGTTCGGTGGCGGTGAGACTTTCGACGAGGGGGTGTTCCGGGGCAAGGACCATGAATGTGACGCCGTAGATGGTGTCGATGCGGGTGGTGAAGGTACGGACTTCTTTCGTGTCGAGGCCGAAGTGGGAGATGTCGAAGGCGATTTCGACGCCTTCGCTACGTCCTATCCAGTTGCGCTGCATGGTGAGGATCTTTTCGGGCCATTCGACGAGGCCTCCGAAGTCGAGGAGTTCGTCGGCGTACTGGGTGATGCGGAAGAACCACTGCTTGAGAGAGCGTCGAGTGACGAGGGCGTCGCAGCGTTCGCAGGCGCCGTTGACGACCTGCTCGTTGGCTAGGACGGTGTTGCAGGAGGGGCACCAGACGACGGGGGCTTCATCTCGGTAGACGAGGCCGTGTTTGTAGAACTGGAGGAAGAGCCACTGGTTCCAGCGGTAATACTCGGGCAGGCAGGTGACGATTTCGCGGTCCCAGTCGTAGACGGGGCCCATTGAGCGGAGCTGACGGCGCATGTTTTCGACGTTGCTCATGGTCCAGGGGTGGGGGTGGATGCCGTTGCGGATGGCGGCGTTTTCGGCCGGGAGGCCGAAAGCGTCGAAGCCCATGGGGTGGAGGACGTTGTAGCCCTGCATCCGGCGGAAGCGGGCGTGGCAGTCGGAGGGGGCCATAACGTACCAGTGGCCGATGTGGAGGTCGCCGGAGGGGTAGGGGTACATGGTAAGCTCGTGCCACTTGGGGCGTGGGTCGTCGTTGGGGGTGTGATAGATGCGGTCCTGCTCCCACCGCTGCTGCCATTTGTTGTCGATTTCGGTAGCGGGGAATCGAACGTCAACGCGTCTGGTGGTTGTCATTGCTGGATGATTCGTCCTGCTGTGAGATTTGCGGTAAGCAATTATACACCCAAGGGGGTATGGGAGTTTAGAGTGAGCAGCGAGATTCTTCACTTCGCTGCGCTCCGTTCAGAATTCACGCGAGAGGGCTAGAGGCGCTCGACCCTTCGACAAACTCAGGGTGAGCGGTAGGAGAAGGGAGGTCAGGATAAGCGGGGGTGGATTCCCGCCCGCGCGGGAGTGGGGAGTAGAAGAGAGCTTGTCTCAGAAGTCGGCGGAACGCACTCCGAAGAGCACGACGGCTACGATTGCCTCCAATATGGGCATGTTCGCTACGAAACAGGGGGGGTCCAACATGCTTGCTACGAGAACGGGAACGCAACATATGCCGAGAAGTTGGGCAACCTACTTCTGAGACAAGCTCCAAGGGTCGCCCCTACGGGAATGACCGTAGTGGTTGAGGTTGGTTGTGAGGCTGGGTTTGACAGTAAAGGTGGATGATAAGATACTGGCCTGAGAGACGAGCAATTGTAGGAGGTCTGCATGAGGGTCGGCGTTGTGTTTCCCCAGACGGAGATCGGGAGTGACCCGGGAGCAATCAGGGAGTACATCCAGGCGGCGGAATCGCTGGGATTCGACCATATTCTGGCATACGACCACGTGTTGGGAGCGGACGCGGACTATTACGGGAACTGGACGGGTTCCTACAGGCTGGAGGACGCGTTTCACGAGCCGTTTGTGCTTTTCGGATTCATGGCAGGGCTGACCAAGTCCATCGAGTTTACGACGGGGATAATCATTCTGCCGCAGCGTCAGACAGCGCTGGTGGCGAAGCAGGCGGCGGCACTGGACGTGTTGAGCGGGGGGCGGCTGCGCCTGGGGATCGGGATTGGATGGAACCACGTGGAGTACGCGGCGCTGGGGGAGAATTTCAGGAATCGGGGCCGTCGGAGCGAAGAGCAGATTGCGTTGATGCGGGAGCTGTGGACGAAGGAGGTGGTGACGTTCGAGGGGAAGTGGAACCGGGTTGAAATGGCGGGGTTGAACCCGCTGCCGGTGCAGCGTCCGATTCCGATATGGTTCGGGGGTGGGTCGGAGCAGGTGTTGAAGCGGATTGGAGAGACTGGAGATGGGTGGATAACCACGACGCGGCAGGTAGGACTGAACGACGAGTTTCGGGGGATGGTGGAGAGAATACACGAGCATGCGCGGGCGGCGGGTCGGCACCCCTCAGAGATAGGGCTTGAGGGGACCATCAACGCAGGGTCGGACTCGCCGGAGGACTGGGCTAACACGGTTGCCGACTGGAAGAGCTACGGAGCTACGCACGTGACATTCAACACGATGAATTCGGGCTTCGGGTCGCCTCAGGAGCATATTGACGCGATTCGCCAGTTCAAGGAAGTGACTGGGTAAGGGGGGCAACTGCGTTGCGGCGAGTTTGCCAGGGTTGGGCGCGGGTAG
>DAOUKX010000168.1:0-3440 GCA_034420855.1 Dehalococcoidia bacterium | reverse complement strand
CTTCTGATTCTGATATGTCAGGGCAGGAACTTGACGCAGGTGTCCAACTGCGCAGACACGTTACTTAATACAAACCTATTGCTCGTCGGCCGGTTTTGGAAAGGTTACGATCATTTCCGTGTGGTGACCTAACTCGGAGTCTACTTTGATATTGCCTCCGTGCTCCCGGACCACGTCGTAGGCGAGGCTCAATCCCAGACCGGTATTTCTCACTCCTGCCTTTGTAGTGAAGAATGGATTGAAGATCTTTTCTTGAGTCTCCTCCGTCATTCCAGTCCCGTTGTCGCCCACGAGGATAGTCACTTCTTCTTCCGTTGCGGACGTGGCTATCTTCAGCATAGGATGGTAGTCGTTTCCGCTCTGTCGTGCCCTGAGAATCAAAGCGTGGCAAGCATTGGAGACCAGGCTGGCAATTACTCTTGCCATGTCTTCGGGGATGACGTCGATTTCCTCAAGGGTCGGGTCGAGCTCCATTGTGATTTCCGCCGTCAAGTCTGAGTCCTGTACTTTCGCCGCCCTGTATGCCACGTGGGTCTGCTCATCCACCAATTTATTCAGGTCTACGGCACGGAACCCTCCGCCAGTCCCACGGTCCAGCGTAAGCATGGCCGAAACTATGCCGTTGGCCCTGCCGCTGTGATGCAAGACCCGTTCCATGTTGTCCGCCATGTCGTTGACTAGTTCCAGGGCATCGCCCTGGCGGAACTCCTCGGGCTTTTTGAGTATCTCATCCAATTCCCGGGCAATGTCCAACGATGCATCGGCGAAATTGCGAATGAAATGGAGGGGATTACGCATCTCGTGGGCCACGCCCGATGAAAGCTCGCCCAGTTCAGCCAGTTTTTTCTGGCTGATAATCTGGTCCTGGGAACGCCGCAGGTCAGCCAGTGCGACTTCCAACTCTTCATTCTTGTCCCGCAGCTCGTTTGAGAGTTGCTGCACTCTATCCAGCTGCAACGCACGTATGGAACTCCTGCGGAGCAACTCCAGGGCTTCGCAAGCCTTGGATACTTCGTCATTGCCCCACGGCTTGATATGGTATTCGAAGTCACCCATGCCCAATCGCCTTATCCAGATTTCGATGGCGACCGTGCGAGCACCAATGAAGATAACCAGTCCAGTCATGACAAGGGCTAGAAACAGGGTGGTCGCCGAGAGAGCCAGTAACAGATTTCCTCCTTTGAGAAGGGCATATACGTTAATGGAAATAATGAGACATAGTACCGCCAAGAGTAGAAAAACATGCTGAACCGAATAGCGCCGTATGCTGAACTTGGACATGCCAAGGGGATGTTTGCTTTCGGTGGGCCGATTCAGGGCAGTGGGGTTGGTCGTCATGCTTCACTCTCATGCAGAATTGAGGGCATTGTTTCTGCTAATCTATAAAGTTCAGCCCGAGGATTTCTTTTACATTTGGTCAATGTTTTTCCTGGGTTGGGTAATAGGTTGTATTGACTTCCTGAGTCTCAAAATCAGAATATGTAAAGTAGGATTTAGCCATCCAGATATATGTGGTGTCAAGGTCGGTGACGAGTCTATGGATTGCGGATGCTGAAACTTCGCGTCGTCGGAGGGTGAATTCCATTAGTGGAAGGGGATCTGAGGGAACGTCCGGCTATAATCGAGACTCCGCTTCTGCCAAACTATCCTACGTGCAGGTGGCCGACTGAGTGTGGGCTGTTAAAGACTTAGGTTTATGATATCAACAGCTCGTATCGCAGGGTAGTATGCGACTTTCTGTGACATTGCCAGGGTAGTAACGGAGGGATGAAGACATGCCGCTGATGACTGGAAAACAGGCGCTCATGGAGATGCTGCGCGCCGAAGGAGTGAGGTACATCTTTGGCAATCCCGGGACGAGCGAAAGCGCCATTATGTCATCCCTTTCGGCCTTCCCGGACATCAAGTATGTGCTGGTGACCCAGGAGGGCGTGGCGATGGGCATGGCAGACGGCTACAGTTCCGCCACCGGCACCCCTTCCCTGGTCAATCTGCACATCGAGACTGGCCTGGCTAACGGCATCAGTCTGCTGCACCACGCCATGGACGGGGGCGTTCCCCTGGTGCTGACGGCCGGCAATAAGGATATCCGCAAATTTTACGAGGGCCGTTCCGACCTGGTGGCAATGGTACGCCAGTTTACCAAGTGGAGCGGAGAAGTCACCCATGGGGAGCAGATGCCCGGCATGGTGCGCCGGGCATTCAACGAAGCCAGAACGCCGCCGACGGGGCCGACTTTTGTGGACTTTGCCGCCAATGCATTGGAGGACTCCGCGGAGATGGAGATAGTCCCGTCGTCGAAGGGATATTTTAGGCTGAGTCCGGACCCGGCGGCAGTGCAGGATGCGGGAAGGAAGTTGGCCAATTCCGAGCGTCCCATCATGTTGGTGGGCGACCGTCTGGCACAGTCCGGAGGAGTGGGTCCGGCGGTCCGCCTGGCGGAGTCAACTGGCGCCCGTGTATATGCTGTTTCTCTGGCGCGGATGAATTTCCCTTCCAGTCATCCCCAGTTTCTGGGCCGGATTAACCCAGTCCTGCCCGCGTCGCGAGAGCTCATGTCCACGGCAGATGTAGTGCTGGCCGTGGGTACGAATGTATTTTCGGGCTTCTTCTACTTCTCCGGTCGCAGCTTAGCTGCATCCACCCGGTTGATACACGTGGACTCTGCCTACAGGGAGGTGGGCAAGTCTGAGCCCACTGACGTAGGGATAGTTGCAGACCCAAAAACTGCCATCGAACTTCTGACAGATGCAGTTTTGGATGGCATGTCCAGTGAGCAACGTGAGACGGCCAGACTGCGCGCCGTCGCTGTGGCGGAGGAAAAATCCGCCAGCCGGGCCGCCTGGGAGGCGCGATTAAGACAACGCTGGAATCAAAGGCCAATGTCCACAGAGCGTATGATGACCGAGCTTGCACGTGGGATGCCAGGCGACGCAATCATTGTGGATGATGCAATCAGCTCCAAGGATGCGTTGCACGGTGCAGTGGAATTCAATGAAGCCGACAGCATCTACGGCGAGCGCATTGGCGCAATCGGATGGGGTATGGGCGGCGCTATGGGAGTAAAACTAGCCCATCCTGAACGCCCGGTTATTGCCGTGGTTGGAGACGGCAGCGCCATGATGACGGTGCAGGCGCTGTGGACTGCCGCCAACGAGAACATTCCGGTGGTATACCTGATCTGTAACAACCGCTCCTACCGGGTGCTCAAGGTCAACATGGACATTTACAAGACGCAGGTGCTGGGAGAGCCCAGATCGGACGAATATATAGGCATGGACTTTCCCCTGCCCCTGAACATTGCAGGAATCGCGAATGCCATCGGTGTGCACGGACGTACCATCGATGACCCGGCCGAACTGGCCCCGGCCATAGAGCAAGCGATGGAATCAGGCCGCCCCGCAGTGCTGGACGTGGTTATCGATGGCAGCGTCTAACGG
>DAOUKX010000167.1:0-13180 GCA_034420855.1 Dehalococcoidia bacterium | reverse complement strand
ACCTTCAGGCCCCACCACTCACTGGACGGACTCACTCCTCTTCGGTATCTTCATCTACATCACCCATCCTCGGTCCCCTCCCTTCTGTCTCACATGTACTGAACGAGTACATCATCTTGCTTTGTATGGCTTTATTGATAGAATCGGCGAGTATGAATTCCAGATCGAGTTTGTGAATTGATCCGACTCCATCGACCTCAATTGAGCTCGCTCCTTCTCACTGAACCCCGGTCTGGCAGGGAGTTACAGTCTCCTTGCTAGTGGGTTGGGTTTTTTCCCGGATACGGGGGGTGTTCTATGGGTGGTGGGTTGTGGCCGGGGGGATGGTGAGCATTGCCATCAGCAGCGGCATGTTCATGCACGGGTTCCAGTTCTACTTTGAGCCGATGCGTCGACAGTTCGGGTGGAGTCGCACGCTGATATCCGGCGCGTACACCCTGTCGCGGCTGGAGAGCGGTTTTCTTGGGCCTCTGGGCGGATGGCTGGTGCAGCGTTTCGGTTCGCGAATTGTCATGGCGGGCGGATTCGTAATTCTGTCGGCGGGCCTGGTGATGCTGAGCCTGACGCAGAACGTGCCGATGTTCTATGCGTCATTTCTGATTCTCTCCATCGGTTCCGGGCTGGCGGCGTGGACTCCGGTGGTGCCGGCACTGACCAACTGGTTCCGGCGGAAGCGGGCGATGGCGGTGGGGCTTACGATGATGGGCATGGGTTTCGGGGGCATTCTGGTTGCGCCGGTGGTTGCCTTCTTCATCAACAACTTCAGCTGGGACAAGACGGCGCTGGGCTGCGGCATAGTCGCCCTGATTATCGGGATTCCCCTGGCAAGGCTCATGCGCTACAGTCCGGAACCCTACGGATATCTACCGGACGGAGACAAGCCTGAGGAGAAGACGACGGAAGGGTCGGAGGAATCCAAGTCCGCGTCCTCGGCGGAGCAGGAATTCGACTTTTCCGTTAAGGAGGCGCTGCGGTCTCCCGCCTTCTGGCTGATGTCCATCGGGCATTCGGTCTCGCTGCTCACCATATCGTCGCTAAGTCTGCACATGGTGCCCTACCTGGAGACGGACCTGGGCTTCTCTACGGAGAGAGCAGCCACGGCGGTGGTGGCGGTAAACGGATTTCTGATGGCGGCGCAGCCGGTTGGGGGATTTCTGGGGGACCGTCTGCCGAAGCGGTACATTGCCGCGGGGACCATGCTTGGTCACGCATCGGCGTTGTTGATTCTCGCCCTGGCCGGCAACTTCTGGCTGGTGATTCTGGCGTCGGCGATACAGGGGATGTCCTGGGGGATCCGGGGGCCGGTGATAACGGCGATGAGGGGGGAATACTTCGGACGGAAGAACTTTCCGATGATACAGGGTTATTCGCACCTGGTGTTGATGGGCGGGCAGATAGTGGGTCCGATGTTGCTGGGCTACATGGCGGACAATTACAGCTACAGTCTGGGTCTGAAGATAATTTCCGCGATGACTGCCGCAGGGCTGGTCATGTTTTTGCTGCT
Organism: Dehalococcoidia bacterium; assembly: GCA_034420855.1. Lineage (GTDB taxonomy): Bacteria > Chloroflexota > Dehalococcoidia > Lucifugimonadales > JAPULR01. The sequence continues at coordinate 11,676 of DAOUKX010000167.1, read as the reverse complement.
GCGAAGTCCGCAGCCGCCACAGCGGGCGGGGGAGCCGCTGCGACAGTGACAGGGAAAGCAATGCCAGCATATCATTGGCAAACGAGGAACCATAGATGGAAGAGGAATCACCCCCATCTGCCACCCCGATTACCCTCACTTCCCTCCTCTCCCAGAACGGGAGAGGAGGGAAGAGGGGGCGCAGGGGGATCTCTTGATTCCCGGCGACGAGATTCTTCGTCGCGGGGCCTCCTCTGAATGACATGTTGGAGGAGGCGGAAGAAGTAAGAGTAGGGTGGTTTCACGGGTGAACGACGACCGAGAATAATGGTAGGAGAGAGCAGTTAGATGACGAGCGGTGAAGGGTACAAGCGGGGGATGGTGATTGTGGCCCATCCCGATGACGCGGAATTCGGATGTTCAGGCACGGTGGCGAAGTGGTGTCGAAGCGGCATGGAGGTGGTGCAGGTAATCTGTACGGACGGGAGCAAGGGATCCAGTGACCCGAACATGACGTCGGCGGAGCTGGCCGAGATCAGGATGCGGGAGCAGCGAAACGCCGCAAGGGTGCTGGGGGTAAAGGAGGTGGTGTTTCTGGGCTACGAGGACGCCATGCTGGTACCGACGCTGGAGCTGCGACGGGACATAGCCCGGGAGATACGCCGGCACCGTCCACAGGTGGTCATCTGTCCTTCGCCGGTTAGGAGTCTGACGGACGGGCCGTACATCGGGCACCCGGACCACATTGCCGCGGGGGAGGCAGCGCTTGCGGCGGTTTTTCCGACGGCGCGGGACCGGCTGACGTTCCCGGAGCTATTGGAGGAGGGATTGGAGCCTCACAACGTGGAAGAGGTGCTGATTACGGACAGGAGCAACGCCGATACGTGGATTGACGTTTCGGAGGTCATCGACGTGGCTATCAAGGCTCTTCAGCAGCACGAGAGCCAGGTGGGGCACTTTGACGTGGCAAAGGGGATGCGGCGATGGCGATCTATGACGGGGGAGCCGAGGGATATAGAGTACGCTGAGTCGTTCAAGTCTTACAAATTCCGATAAGGCTATCTGTAACGGCATTCCGTAGTTTTAATGTCGCGTCCTTGAACAATATCAGGAGCACAATCCTCCGACGAATTGCCTTTTGACATTCTAACTTCGTCAATTTTCCTTGACACCCCCTGCCCCTGTGGATATTATGGGGCCACCGAACATAGATGACATAACGTTTGGTCTTTGCACTCTGTGAGGGGGTCCAGGTATGTCGGACAAAGATATCGCGCTAATGGCCCATCTGATGAGGAGGGCCGGTTTCGGAGCCACAAGGGACGAGTTGGAGGAGCGGGTTGCGAAGGGGTACGAGGCTACCGTCGAGGAACTGGTTAATCCCGAAGGGGATGGGATTCCGCCCATCGACGAGGGGATGATCTTCCGCCATAATCCGGGCTACGAGATACCCGGCGGCAATCCCACTAACGGCCAGGCGCAGTGGATGTATCGTCTTATCAACACGCCAAGGCCGTTGGAAGAGAAGATGGCGCTTTTCTGGCACCACGTTTTCGCGACGGGGAACTCCAAGGTGGACAACTGCGACCAGCTACTGGCGCAGATTGACATGTTCCGCAAGAACGGGATGGGGAATTACCGGGACCTGCTGGTGCTTCTGGCCAAGGACCCGGCGATGATATTCTGGCTGGACAACAACGAGAACCACAGGGACGCGCCCAACGAGAACTGGGGTCGGGAACTGCTGGAGCTTTTCTCTATGGGGCAGGGCAACTACACGGAGGGTGACGTGAAGGAGTGCTCTCGCGCTTTCACGGGCTGGACGATTGCCGCCAAGATTCCGCGGCTTCCGTACGGGCGGTATCCGTGGAGCTTCGAGTATCTGCCGCAGGACCACGACGACGGCGAGAAGACGTTCCTTGGCTATACGGGCAACTTCAACGGCGAGGACATCATCGACATTGTGGTGAGACAGCCTGCGACGGCCCGATTCATCGCTCGTCACCTATATAACTTCTTCGTGGCCGACGAGGTGCAGGTCCCAAGCTGGCTGGACGTGGCTCCGCGGGACCCGGTGGCGATTAATATGCTGGGGGAGACGTTCATCAGCTCTGGATACGACATGCGGGCAACACTGCGGATGCTGTTCAACTCGGACTTCTTCAAGGACGAGAGCGTGTGGTTCGGGAAGGTGAAGAGTCCGGCGGAGGTGGTGGCGGGGACGATGCGGCTGGTGCAGGACCACGTTTCGCCAAAGCCGGGGATGGCGCCCATCGGGCTGGAGACGAATTACCAGGGACAGGCGTTGATGGACCCGCCAAGCGTGGAGGGGTGGCATACGGGGCAGGAGTGGATCGACAGCGGCTCGCTGCTGCGGCGCATCAACTTTGTGGCGAACCGGGTGGGGGACACGAGCCTGCCCGGCGTGAAGTCGATTATAGAGCGGCTGGCTGCGCGGGAGAGTCTGACGGCGACGGAGTTCGTGGACGGGTGCATTGACCTGATGGGGCCGGCGCGGGTGAACGAGGATACGCGCTCAGAGCTTGTCGCCCACGTGGAAGCCGGCGGGCCAGCGCGCAGGGGCGGGACGGAGGAGGAGCGGGCGGCTTTCGGACGGAGGGTGGGGGAAGTGCTGCAGCTAATCGCTTCCACCCGGGAGTACCAGTTCGGCTAATTCCGCAATTTTGCTGGAGGAGATGCTATGCAGACCGTAATGGTCCGGGGCAGGGTCTACAACTACAGCCATACCATCGGGCGCAACGCCACGGGAGGCCCAGGGTTTCGTCATCCCGTAGACCTGGCGCTGGGCAGCAACGGGACGATTTACGTCATCAATCGTGGGGACGAGTTTCAGCCCTGCCAGAGGGTGAGCGTCATTATCATAGACGAGGAGTTCATCCGGGATTTCGGCAGCGTGGGAACGGGAGACGGCCAGTTCACGTGGCCCACGGCGATTGCGCTGGACAGGGACGAGAACGTGTACGTGGCTGACGAGTGGCTGAACCGGATTTCGATCTTTGACAGTGACGGCAACTACCTGGGCAAGTGGGGTGCGTCGGGCGCGGGGAAGGGTCAGATAAACGGACCGAGCGGGATTGTGTTCGATGAGGACGACACTCTCTACATTACAGAAGAGTTGAACCACCGGGTCTCCAAGTTTACGAAGGATGGTCGGTTTATTGGGAGTTGGGGGAACGAGGGTCAGGGCGAGGGTGAGTTGAACCATCCGTGGGGGATTGCGCTTGACTGTCGTGGGAATGTGTACGTGGCGGACTGGCACAATGACCGGATCCAGAAGTTCTCGCCAGAGGGAACGTTCCTCGCGAGCTTCGGGAGTTCAGGCGATGGGAAGGGCGAGTTGAAGCTGCCCAGCGACGTGGCGGTGGACGATGAGGGGGACGTTTATGTGACGGACTGGTGGAACAACAGGGTCGCGGTGTTCGACCCGGAGGGGATGCCGCTGACGACGTTTATCGGCGATGCCGAGGAGCTTTCCAAGTGGGCGCAGGAGGCGGTGGACGCCAACCCGGACTACGTGAAGGCGCGGCTCAGGGTCAAGAGTCTGGAGCCGCAGTGGCGGTTCACGAGGCCAACGTCGCTTGAGATTTCCGAGGACGGAAAGATTCTCATACTCGACAACCAGCGGGCACGGATTCAGATATACCAGAAGGAGTCCGACTGGGTTGACCCGCAGTTCAACCTATAGGAGAGGCCGTTGGCAGCTTCGCTTCATCCGGTTACATCGCAATGCTAAAGGGCGGCGCTCCGTATCGCCTGGTTTACGGATTGCGTAGATAGTATGCCCATTGAACCAAGCTTCCATAATTCATCGTTAATTATGTTGACACCGCATTTAAGCGGGAGTATTCTTGGCGATAACGCTCAAAATCGCTCATAAGGGGGAAAGATGACCACAAAGAAGGTTAGTCACATTGTGAAGCGTCCCGGGCTTAAGCTGAAGGACCCGGACTATGAGATTCCGGTAGCCGAGGACCTGGCAACCACCCCCGGCATCCGACAGAACCAGAAGGACGTGGACTTCTACTCCCGGTCGTACCCCCTGGAGAGCCAGAACATCGAGTACACCGCCGACCGGGCGTGGGTGTGGACGGTCTACAGTCCTGAGGAAGAAGAGTCCCACCTGGAGCACGAGCGGCTGCAGGCGCCGGTGGTGAACGCCGCCGCCACCTCGGCGGACGTGGCTCCCACTGCCGCGCCGACGGGCAAGGACGTAACGGATGAGATCAAGACGAAGGCCCGAGAGCTTGGTTTCGGCGAAGTGGGGATGACCCGCTACGACCGCCGTTACACCTTCAAGTACAAGAAGCGATGGACCAGGTTTGAGCATGCCATCTGCCTGGCTTATGAGCAGGACTACGAAAGGACGCAGTCGATACCCAGCAGCTTTGCCGAGTACACCCACTTCGGGACGTACCGCACGATGAGCCAGCTGGGGCTGATGCTGGCGGACTACATTCGCAGCCTGGGCTATCACGCGCAGGTACACAGTCCCAACGACAACAGCGCGCCTTACATTCCCATGTTCGTCGCGGCGGGCCTGGGTCAGCTTGGCGCCAACGGGCAGCTGCTTTCGCCCCACTTCGGCTCCCGCGCCCGGCTGATGGTCATCACGACGGACGCGCCGATGACTTATGACGAGTCGGTGGACTATGGCATCCACAAGTTCTGCGAGATATGCCAGGTGTGCGTGAACCGGTGTCCGGGCCGCGCCCTGATGAGGGACAAGGTCTGGTGGAGGGGCGTAGAGAAGCACAAGCTGGTCTACGAGAGGTGCCGCCCCGTGATGGCCAGGTACTCCGGATGCGGCGTGTGCATGAAGGTGTGCCCCATCCAGAAGTACGGGATGAAACCCGTCATGGAGCACTACGTGGAGACGGGCGAAGTGCTGGGCAAGGGCAGCCACGAGCTGGAAGGCTACAACATCGAGGGGAAGGGATACTTCGGGCCTGGAGAGCTTCCCCACTTCAACCACGACTTCTTTGAGATCCCCCATGGCCGGTCGGAGGACCTGCTGTTCGAGCAGTTCAAGGAGAAGCTGAGCAACCACGAGATTCCGGACGGGCCTGCAGGAGACGAGGCGTTGCGGTCGTTCAAGAAGCGGGTGGAGGAGATTCTGGCGGAGCCGGAGACGGACTCCATGTTCGCGGTGATGCCGGAAGAAGCCTAGTTCGCAAGGTTAAGGAAACTTCAGAGACGCCGACGATTTTCGTCGGCGTCTTTTTGTTTGTGGGAAAGAGGGCGGCCTGAAGGGGCGCCCCTATGGGGAGGTGTGGATAGAAGGGCAAGATGGATTCCCGTATTCGCGGGAATGGGGGAGGGGGATGAAGACCCCATGCCGCCCACCGCCGTTGGTTCCTGCTTTCGCAGGAATGACGAAAGAGGGGGCGGGAATGGGGAGGGGGAGGAGAGTACCCTCACCTCAATCCTCTCCCAGGACGGGAGAGGAGGGAAGAGGTTTTTGGGAGTGGGAGGTGAGTAAGTTACCAGTCGGGTGGGGCGTTCCAGAGGGCGCGGAGCCAGGCCCATGCTTCGTCCTGCTTGATGGACTGGACTTCTTCGTCCTCCAGTCCGGCGGCTTCTATGACCTGGGCGGGGTTTTCGATGAGGTCGGAGCGGAACATTTCGTTATTGGCGCACTTTTCTATGAAAGCGAACATGGCCTCGCTGGGCACTGCGGCACCTCCTTGATTGGTTGGGAGTGACGGATGAGTGGGTGGGGGGAAAAGATGGATTCCAGCATTCGCGGGAATGGGGGGATGGAGACCCCATGCCACCCACCGCCGTGGGTTCCGGCTTTCGCCGGAATGACGGGGTTAATGTGGGGAAGGGCGTATACATTGCGATGGGCATCCAAGGCACGGGTTAGCGGAAGGGGACGTTCCTTTCGTTCATGGCGGCGGTGAAGGAGTTGAGGCTGGAGGTGGCGGCGGCGGCGATGGTGCGAACGTCGCCTATGACGTGGCACAGCATGAAGCCCATGGCCATCATGTCGGCGGATACCTCGGGGGTGGAGCCGTGGTGGCAGGGGGCGACGCCGGCCTTTTGGGCGGCCTCGACGATGCATCGACAGGCGTCGAGGTGACGTTCGTCGTTGTGCCAGCCGGAGATGCTGACACCCATGTCGAGGGACAGGTCGCTGGGGCCGACGTAGAGGCCGTCGACGCCAGGGGCGGCGGCTATGGCTTCCACGTTTTCTAAGGCTTGCATTGTTTCGATCATTACCAGGCAGAGCATTTCGTCGTTGGCGTGGTTTACATAATCGTCCATGCCGGTAGCGAGGGCGGCGCGGCTGCTGCCGATGCTGCGGTTGCCTGTGGGGGCGTAGCGGCAGGACAGACCTGCGGCGGCGGCTTCTTCAGGGGTGTTGACCATGGGGACGATGACGCCGTAGGCACCGGCGTCGAGGACGAAGGAGATGTAGTCGGGGTCGTTCTTCGGGACGCGCACCATTGGCATGGCGTCGGTGTTGCCGATGGCCTGAATGCAGCTGATGATGGATCCCTGGGTGACGCCGATGCCGTGCTGCCAGTCGAGGGTAACGGCGTCGAAGCCTGCGTGGGCCATGACTTCGGCGACGTAGGGGTTGCCGGAGGAGCACCAGCCCATGACGGCGGGACGGCCCTGACGCCAGAGTTCCTTGATCCTGTTTTTCTTCATTCAATGCGCCTCGGTTGGATTTGTTGAGAGGGGAAGAGCGACCGGCTGGTCGCCCCTACAGGAGAATGGTTGGTGGGATTCATCCCCATCCAAACCTTCTCCCGTCAAGGGGGAAGGGATTATTTTTGGCGGGCGAGTTTGACGATGGTCCTGATCTGGGGGCCGTGGTCCGGATTGTGGAGAGACATTGCTTCATCCATCCACTCGGGGCCCATGTTGGCGTGGGGCATTTCGCAGACGTAGAGGTCGCCCTGGGAGTCGACGGCGATGCCGTGGGGAGCGGTGAAGTGTCCCGGGTCTTCGCCTGGGGAAGGCTCGCCGAATCGGGTCTGGAGATTGCCCTGCTTGTCGTAGATGCTGACGCTGTGGCCGAGGCTGGGAGCGTCGATGATATAGACGTGGGGCGGCATTTCGGCGACGTAGAAGTTGCCGTCGGCGTCCATGTCCAGACCTGCGGCGCGCCAGATGCCGGGCCATTGTCCGAGGAAATCGCCCTTGGCGGTGAAGACCTGGACACGGTGGTTCTCTCGGTCTGCGACGAATACGTTTTCGTCTTCGTCCACGACTATGTTGTGGGGGACTACGAACTGTCCCTTGCCGGTGCCCGCTTCTCCCCAGGAGTAGATGAGGTCGCCCTCGGGGCTGAAGCGGTGGATGTTGGAGTTGCCGTAGCCGTCGGCGACGAAAATGTCGCCGGAGACGGGGGAGACGGCGAGGTGGGCTGGGCGGTTGAAGGGTTGACCGCTGAACCGGTCGGAGGGGCCGCCGATGGTCTGGAGCAGTTCGCCTTCCGGGGTGAACTTTCGGATGACGTGATGCTGGGTGTCGGTGCAGTAGATTGCGTCGTCGGGGGCGATGGCGATGCCGTGAGTGCCGCCGAAGACGCCGTGCCCCCAGGAGGTGAGGTAGGAGCCGTCGCGGTCGAAGACGACGACGGGGTGTTCGCCCCGAGTGTAGACGTAGATGCGGCCCTTCGAGTCGGCCACGGCTCCAGCACAGTCGCCGAGGAGGAACCCTTCGGGGAGTTGGGGCCATCCTTCAACAACTGTGTAGCTCCAGCTTCCGCTTCCCAAGGTTGTAGTCATGGTCACCTCCGATTTCGTCTGAAAGCCAGCATAGCTTAAGGGGCGTGAAATGTCACGCAGAGGATGGCGTATTTCATGGTTGCTCCAATGGTGCTAGAATCCCGATATGTCTGAGCAGACTGGAATGCACGTCTCATCCATGAGTTTGATGGTCAACGGGAGCGTCCGAAAGGTGGATGCGGCGCACCACTGGACGCTGCTGCGAGTGCTTCGGGACGTGCTGGACCTGACGGGGGCCAAGGTGGGGTGCGACCGGGGAGAGTGCGGAGCCTGCACGGTGGCGGTGGACGGGCAGCCGGTGTACGCGTGCCAGATGCTGGCGGTGCAGGCCAGTGGCAAGGAGGTGGTGACGGTGGAGGGTCTGGCGAACGAGAAGGCGCTGCATCCGGTGCAGCGGGCGTTTCTGGAGGAGGACGCGGGTCAGTGCGGGTACTGCACGCCCGGATTTTTGATGGCCGCATACGCGCTGCTGCTGAGAAATCCGACGCCGACGGAGGGAGAGATTAGGGAGGCGCTGGCGGGGAATCTGTGCAGGTGCAACGCCTACGGACGGATCATCGAGGGGGTGAAGGCGGCTGCCGAGAAGATGAATCCCCGCCTTCGTGGGAATGGAGGAGAGGGATGAGGGAGCGGGCGGGAGTGGAGGACAGGGATGCGGGTGATATGGCGGGTTTGAGAGTAGTGGGCCGCTCGGTGACTCGGCGGGGGTTGGAGGAGAAGCTGACGCGGGAGGCGCGGTATACGGCAGACTTGAAGCTGCCGGGGATGCTCCACGCCAGGGTTCTGCCTTCGTCTCATCCGCACGCCGAGGTGGTCAGCGTTGAAGCATCGGCGGCAGAGGCGATGCCAGAGGTACACGCGGTGTTGACGCCCTTCGACGAAGATGCGTCGGGGCGGTTTGCGGGAGACATGAGGGTGCTGGATACGCGGGTGCGGTTCGTTGGGGACGAGGTGGTCGCCGTTGCCGCCGAAACGGAGGAGGAAGCGGACCGGGCCATTGAGTCGCTGCAGGTTTCTTATCGTGTGCTGCCCTTCGAGACGGACGCTGAGAAGGCGTTAGGTCCGGACGCGACGGCGATTCATCCGGGCGGGAACCTGTGGAGCGGGGAGCCGCTGGTGTTGGAGCGGGGCGACGTTGCGGCGGGTTTGAGGGAAGCGGACGTGGTGGTGAAAGGGACGTACGTTGTGGCGTCGCATTCGGCGGCGCCGCTGGAGCCACGGGCGGCGATTGCTCGGTGGGACGGCGACAAGCTGACGGTGTGGAAGACGAGTCGGGGGGTGCACACGGATAGAGCGCATCTGTCGTCGGCGCTTGGAGTCCCTGAGGGGAGGATTCGGGTGGTGGGGCCGCACTTTGGCGCGGGGTACGGCGCGAAGGACGAGAGCCGTTGCGCCATGCTGGCGGCGGTTTTGGCGCGGAGGGCGGGTCGGCCCGTCCGGCTGGAGTATTCTCGGTACCAGGGGTTCGTCGCGGGAAGGGTGCGCCATGGCGCCGTTATTGAATTGAAGGTGGGGCTCAAACGGAGCGGGGAGATAACCGCCATCTTCAACAGGACTCTGATGAACACGGGCGCGTACCTGGCGTCGGGTGCGGGTGAGCTGCGTCGGGCTGCGCAGGGAGGATTGTACCTGTATCGATGTCGCAACGTTAGGTACGAGGGTAGGCTGGCGTACACGAATACTCCGGTGGCGGGGTCGTATCGGGGCTTGGGAGCGCCGCAGGGCCACTTCGCCGTGGAAGCGTTGATGGACCGGGCGGCGGAAGCGCTGGGGATGGACCCGCTGGAGTTCCGGGTGAAGAACCACGTGGGCTTGGAGGGACAGCCGGGACCTCGGACGTCGCCACCGGACCAGATTGTGGACACGCAGCCGGTGGAGGGGGGGATTCCATTCTCCAGCAACGAGTTAAGGGAGTGTATTTTGAGAGGGGCGGAAGCGATTGGGTGGGGGAATACCGTTGAGGATACTGTCGAGCCGCACTTGAGGCGGGGCGTGGGGATGGCGACGTGCATCTACAGAGGGGGGCCGGGATGGGAGTCGACGGCGCGGGTAGTCCTGCAGCGGGACGGCAACGGCAGCGTAGACCTGCACACAGGGGTTGTGGACGTGGGGCAGGGATCGCATACGGTGCTGGCGCAGATGGCGGCGGAGGCTTTCGGGTGCGGGTATGGGGAGGTGCGGGTGGTGAGCAGGGACAGCGACGTTGCGCCCCATTCACCGATAACGGCGGGTTCGACGGCCACGTTTTCGGCGGGTCTGGCGGTGAAGAAGGCAGCCGAGAAGCTCCGCGACGGCCTGCTGGAGATGGCGTCGACATACCTGGAGAGAGCGAAGGAGGGGTTGGGGGTGTCGGATGGGTTCATCGTTGCCAGGGGGAGTGGGGAGAGGCTGGCGTCGGTGGCTGACGTGGCCGGAGGGATGCCGGGTGAGTTCATGGAGGCTGAGGGGTCAGTGGTGCCGGGAAGTCCAGACTATATCGTCAACTCCTTCGCGGCGCACTTCGCGCTGGTGGAGGTGGACCTGCTGACGGGAAGCGTGTCGGTGGTGCGGTACGTGGCGGCCCACGATTCGGGGCGAATCATCAATCCTCTAACCGCCGTCAACCAGGTGGAGGGGGGAGTGTCGCAGACACTGGGGCTGACGCTGAGCGAGGAGCTGGTGACGGACGGGGCGTCGGGGGTAACGCTTAACGGCAGCTTCCTTGAGCATAAGTGTCCTACGATTGGTCAGTACCCTGAGATTGAGACGATATTTGTTGAGACGGAGGATCCCATCGCGCCCTTTGGGGCGAAGGCACTGGGGGAGCCGCCGAGCGTGCCCGTGGCGGCTGCGGTTATCAATGCGGTGTATGACGCCGTCGGCGTGCGGTTCACGGAGATCCCGCTGACGCCGGACAAGGTGCTGGAGGGGCTGGCCAGGAAGGATTCGGAGGGCGTGGCGTGAATCCCTTCGAGTTTGTGGAGCCTGAGAGCCTTGAGGAGGCGGTGTCGCTTCTGGCCGAAGGGCAGGGTAGGGCGGAAGCGATTGCCGGCGGGACGGACCTGCTTTCGGAGCTGAAGGATGGTTTGCGGAGGCCCCACAGGCTGGTATCGCTGGCGGGAATTGAGGAGCTGGGAGGGGTCCGGTGGGGCGAGGAAGGGGTGCGGCTTGGGGCATCTGTGACGCTGGGAAGCCTGGTTGAAGATAAGCGTCTGAGGGGCGAGTATCCAATTCTGTCGCAAGCAGCCCGGTCGATAGCGACGACGCAGATCCGCAGTGTGGCTACGCTTGGCGGGAACCTGTGCCAGAGGCCGCGGTGCTGGTATTACAGGCATGCGGCGTTTCCGTGCTACAAGAAGGGGGGCGTCCACTGCTATGGAGTGAACGGGTACAACCGCAACCTAGCGATTCTGGGGCGTGGAGCTTCGGTGATGGTACATCCTTCGGACATGGCGCCAGCGCTCATCGCCATGGACGCGCGAGTGGAGGCTTTTGGGCCTCGTGGTCGCAGGACGATGGAGTTGGAGGACTTCTTTGCGGGGCCAAAGGAGCAGCAGATGCAGGAGCACGTGCTGCAGAGAGGCGAGATTGTGACGTCGGTGTCGGCGCCGAAGCCGCTGCCCGGCACAAGAAGCATTGTTCTGAAGGCGCAGGACCGGACGGGGGAGGACTTTGCGCTGGCGAGCGTGGCGATGAGTTTGCGGGTGTGGCACGGTGAGGTAGCCCTCGCCAACGTGATTCTGGGCGGGGTTGCGCCCACTCCGTACAGGTCGCACGAGGCGGAGGAGTACCTGGTGGGGCGAGCGGTGGATGCCGTAGATCCCACTGAAGCGGGGAAGTTGGCGTTGTGTCACGCTCGTCCGCTTCGTCATAACAAATACAAAGTGATTCTGGCCAAAAACCTGGTCGGACACGCAATTAAGAGTATTTTGAAGCAATAAAGTTGGAGGGAGAA
>DAOUKX010000166.1:0-16795 GCA_034420855.1 Dehalococcoidia bacterium | reverse complement strand
CACTTAGCTGTACCATCTCCACACCCGACTCTCGCACCGTCGCCCTCACCTCCTCCAACGATTGGTCGGCAAATAAACCCAGCACTCTGGGCCGATTTCTTCCACGCACCTTCACCGCCTCGACTATTCTCCGGGCCTGCTCCACCGATATTCGCCGACGCCGGTTCGGCACGAACACGAGCCCAACGTAGTCCGCTTCCGTCTCCGCAGCCGTTAACGCGTCCTCCACCCGACGAACCCCATCGATCTTCACCTTCACTATTTGGCTGCTCATAACCTCTTCGCCAATCTCTGTGTTTCGTAAGGCTTCGATTCTATACTTCTTTGGAGCAATCCACGACCTGGCATCTCAGACAACCTCTCCCAGCGCCAACTCCCGCACCTTCGACGCCGTATCCTCAGCAGTAACCAACGCCTCACCAACCAGCACGGCGTTGACCCCCAAACCCGCTAGCCACGACACATGGTCCGCCGTGAATATCCCGCTTTCGCTGACGATTATCTTGCCTCTCGGCGCCAACCCTGCCAGCCGTTCCGTCACCGCAAGGTCAGTCTCGAAGGTGTGCAGGTTCCTGTTATTGATGCCGATTATCTCCGCCCCTGCTTCTACCGCGGCCTCCAGTTCCTCTTCGTCGTGTACCTCCACCAGCGTCTGAATCCATAGCTCCTGGCACACCGACAGCATCTCCGCAAGGTGCGAAGGCGAAAGAATCGCAGCAATGAGCAACAGACCGTCTGCTCCGCGGCTTCTTGCCTCGTACACCTGGTAAGGGTCGAATATGAAGTCCTTGCGAATTACAGGCGTCCGGCTTTCCGCGGCTCCTCGCGCCACCGTTTCCAGGTCCTCCAGCGTCCCCCGAAATCTAGGGTCGGTCAGCACGGAGACAGCCGCCGCGCCATTGTCCACGTAGGTTTGCGCCAGCGCCTCCGGGTCGAAGTTCTCGGCCAGCAGCCCCCTGGACGGCGAGGCCTTCTTCACCTCCGCAATCAGACGCACCCGGTTTCCCAGCAGCGCGCCGGAAAGGTTGAGGGGCAGACTCATGGCCTTCACGCGTTCTTCCAGTTTCGACTGGGAAACGCGCCCCTTCCGCTCCTCTACTTCCCCCTTCTTAGCCTCAACTATCTGCTCCAGAATCGTCGCCAAATCTGCTGCTCCTCTTTAGTCCCTACCCTTGGGATTCAAATGCAAGTTCCTGGCTGAGCTCTATTAGGGCCTCCAACTTCATCAATGCGCTCCCGTCGTCTATCACCTGGGCCGCCAGCTCAATCCCGCTCCCCAGACTGTCCGCCTTCCCGCCTATCATCAGAACTGCTCCGCTGTTAAGCAGTACCACGTCCCTGTGCACGCCCCGCTCGCCCGTGAGAATCCGACGCATCAGGAAGGCGTTATCCGCCGGCGTCCCGCTCCGAATCGCCTGCCAGGGCGCGTTGACCAGCCCCAGGTCCCCGGGGTTGACAATGCTGTGCGACACCTCGCCGGCCTTAAGCTCCCAGATGTGATTTTCACCGCCCAGCGTAAGCTCGTCCGCCCCTTCGGAACTGTGGACCACGAGACAATGCTCCGACCCCATCAGGTTGAGCACCTGCGCCATCTTCTCTCCCAACGCAGGCTCAGCTACCCCAAGCAACTGCCGCTTCACCCTTGCAGGGCTCGTCAACGGGCCGAGAACGTTGAACACCGTGCGAATCCCCATGTCCCGGCGCACCGGTGCTGCGTACCTCATGGCGGGATGAAATACCAGCGCGAACATGAACCCCATCCCCACCTCGTTTATACATCGCTCAACCGCTTTGGGTTGCAGTTCCAGTTCAACCCCCAAGGCTTCCAGCACGTCGGCGCTGCCGCACGTCCCGGACGCGGTCCTGTTTCCGTGCTTGGCCACCTTCAATCCCGCGCCCGCCGCCACAAAGGCCGTTGCCGTCGAGATGTTGAACGTCTTGGCAGTAGCGCCTCCCGTGCCGCAGGTATCCACCACAACCCCATCCGTCTCTACGGGCAGCGACTTGTCCCGCATCACCGACGCCATCCCTGCTATCTCCTCCGCCGTCTCACCTTTAATGCGCAGCGACGTCAGGAAGGAAGCCAGCTGCACCGGCGTCGCCTCTCCCTCCATTATCTGCGTCATCACCCCCGTCGCTTCGTCCATCGACAGGGACGAACCCCCAATCAGCTTCTCCGTCGCTTCCCTAATCATCATTCGCCCCCTTCTCTTCAGCCCAGCGTTCCACCCTGTCCAAATAATTCCGCAGCAGGTCATGCCCCACCTTCGTCATTATCGACTCCGGGTGGAACTGCACGCCCTCGACGGGCAGGCTCTTGTGTCGCACCCCCATCACGATCCCGTCCTCTGTGCGGGACGTCACCTCCAGGAAGTCCGGCAGCGTGTCCGGGTTGACCATCAATGAATGATACCGGATGGCCTCGAAGGGGTTGGGCAGCCCTTCGTACAGCCCCTTCCCGTCGTGGTGCACCATGGAAGTCTTGCCGTGCATTATCTCCGGCGCCCGCTCAACGACCCCGCCGTATGCGTAGCCGATGGTCTGGTGTCCCAGGCATACCCCCAGCACCGGTAGCTTCTCCCCAAATCGCTTCACCACCTCGCCGGAAATGCCCGCCTCCTTCGGAGTGCATGGCCCAGGCGAAACGACAATCCCGTCGGGCGCCATATCCTCAATCTCCTCGATACTGATCTTGTCGTTCCGCACCACCTGCACGTCCCCCCCCAGTTCGCACAGGTACTGGTACAGGTTGTAGGTGAAACTGTCGTAGTTGTCTATCAAGAGAATCATCTCAGCCTGCCCGTCCTTCGGCCCTGTCTATGGCCCTGAAAAGTGCGCTTGCCTTATGTAAAGTTTCCTCGTACTCGTCCCGCGGGTTGCTGTCGGAAACGATGCCGCCACCCGCCTGAACGTACATTGTCCCATCCTTATAGATGCCCGTCCGAAGCACCAGCGCCGTGTCCATGTTGCCCGAGTAGCTGAAGTAGCCCACGGCGCCGCCGTAAGGCCCCCGCATCTCCCCCTCCACTTCCGCGATAATCTCCATGGCCCGGATCTTCGGCGCTCCTGATACCGTGCCCGCCGGGAAGCAGGAACGCAGAGCGTCATAAGCCGTCATCTCCGGCTTCAACTGCCCCTCCACGTGGGACACCAGGTGCATCACGTGAGAGAACCTCTCCACGTCCATCAGCTGGGTCACCTTCACCGTGCCGGGCACGCTCACCCGTCCGATGTCGTTCCGACCAAGGTCCACCAGCATTATGTGCTCCGCCCGCTGCTTGATGCTGCTGCGAAGCTCCTCCTCCCACGCCGCGTCCTCTTCCGGCGTCGCCCCCCTTGGCCGCGTCCCCGCAATCGGATGCGTTGCCACGACGCCGTCCTCCACCTGAGCCACCGTCTCTATGGCGGCTCCTACTATGTGGAAGTCGTCCATCTGCAGGAAGTACATGTACGGCGAAGGATTAACGCTCCGCAGCGCCCGGTAGATCTCGAAGGGCGGCGCTTCCGTCCGACGGCTGAACCTCTGGGAGTTCACCACCTGGATGCAGTCGCCGGCATAGATGTAATCGATGCACTTTCCGATGACTTCTTCGTACTCATCCAGCGTGAAGTTGGAAGCGAAGTCAGAGACTTCCCCTCCACCTCTTTGTGAGTCCAACAGCAATCTGGGCCCGGTTAGGGGCTGCGCCAGACGCTCCACCAGCCCATCGATCTTCGACGTGGCCTCCGCATAGGCCGATTCCACGTCGCCGTCCAGACGAACGTGGCTCACAACCTTGATGTCGTGCTGAAGATGGTCGAATACCAGCATCGTATCGGCGAACATGAACACCGACTCCGGCAGACCCTGGGGGTCCTTCGGCATCATGGGCACCCGCGGCTCGAAGTAGCTGACTGTATCGTACGCCAGGTAGCCCACGCCGCCGCCGTGAAACCGTGGCAACTCCGGCACCGGAACCAGCTTGTACCGGCTCATCTCCTCTTCCACCGGAATCAGCGGGTCAACCCGGCCCTCCGGCTGTCCCGGCCCCGTTTTGACCACTTTGTACGGTTCGGTCCCGATGAAGCTGTACCTGGCAATCCGCTCCCCGCCCTCCACAGACTCCAGCAGGAAGGAATAGGGCGGCCTCGCCACCTTCAAATAGGCAGAAACCGGCGTCTCCAGGTCCGCCTGAACGGCCCGGTATATGGGAACCAGGTTGCCCCGGCCCACCATGCCCTTCACCTCTTCCAGCGATGGATAGTACATAACTCTATCCTTTCATTCTCCTATTCCAACTCATCTACTCCCCCGCAATGACGAGTCCCATCCGACGCTTTATTTCGTCCACCTTCGGCTCCGAGACCGATGCCGCCTGTTCCGCTCCCTTCGCCAGCATCCTGTCCAACTCGCCTACGTCATCCATCAGCTCAAAGTACCGCTCACGGATGGGCCCCACCTCCTCTACCACAACCTCAGCCACCCGCGCCTTCAGGTCGCCGTATCCCCTCGCCGACGCGAAGTCCGCTTCACACTCCTCCACTGTTCGTTCAGTGATCGCCTTGTATATCCCCAGCAGGTTGTTCACTCCCGCCTTGGCCGGGTCTTCCGAGAACCGGATTTCGTTGCCCGAATCCGTCACCGCTCGGCGAATCGAGCGCACAATCTCCTTAGGATCGTCCAACAGATTCACCGCATGACCCCGAATGTGCGCCGAACTCTTAGACATCTTCACCGTCGGCTCGTCCAGACCCATTACCCGCGCCCCCACCTCAGGAATCACCGCCTCCGGCACCACGAAAGTCTCGCCGTACAGGTGGTTGAACCTCTGCGCAATGTCCCGAGTAAGCTCCACGTGCTGCCTCTGGTCGTCCCCCACGGGCACCTCGTGGGCGTCGTACAGCAGAATGTCCGCCGCCATCAACACCGGATAGTCCAGCAGCCCCGTCGACACGCTCTCCTGACGCAGCACCTTGTCCTTGTACTGCGTCATCCGCTCCAGCCAGCCCAGGGGCGTCACGCAGTTCAGCAGCCAGCACCCTTCGGCGTGGGCCGTGACGTGACTTTGCACGAACACTGTGCACTGCTCCGGGTCCAGCCCTGCGGCGAAGAGCATCGCCGCCAGCGACCGAGTCTCCCGACGCAGTTCCTCCGGGTCCTGCTGGACGGTGATGGCGTGAAGGTCCACGATGCAGAAGAAGTTCTCCTTCTCCGACTGACGCTGCACCCAACCCTTGATTGCGCCCAGATAATTGCCCAGCTGCACACTCCCCGAAGGCTGTATGCCGCTGAACACCCGACGCTTCCCGTTCATTTTGGCCCCTGCCTCCATTGTTCCATAACCTCGCCTAGACATTCGTACCTCTTATCCCTTCTCCCGTCATGGGAGAAGGTTAGGATGAGGGTCCTCCCAATTCCTCTGCCCATCCTTATTCCCGCGCAGGCGGGAATCCATCTTCGCCTACAAATAAAAAAACCCCGCCTCAAGGGACGGGGCAAAGCCGCGGTGCCACCCTAGTTTCCCGAAATTTCGGGACTCTCGAATACGCCCCAACAATGGGGAACGTTCAGGCTGTAACGGGCCTACCCGATGATTGGTGGGAGCCTCCAATCGCCCCGCACAACGCGGAATGACCTTCAAGCTCCGATGGGGTCCATTCACTCCTCTGCCCCTGGCGCCGGCTTCCAGCTACCCCGGCTCTCTAGGCCCGGCCTGAGGGTTACTACTCCCCAACCAACCCGAATATTCAGTTCACCTAAAAGTCTATGCCCACCCCAACAACCCTGTCAACCGCCCTACAAATGAGTCCGAGATACTTGGTTCCGAGACACTAGAAAGGCGTCTTTGTAACTTTCTAGACTCCCTTAATCAGGTCCTCCACCTCCTCACGCGTTGGCTCTTTCTTCTTGTCATGATCACAGAGATTACGAATGTCTGCCAACAATTGTATCTGACGCCACACAGGCACATCCAGGATTGCTTCAGACTTGAGTTGGTTATTGTAATCGCCAATTGTGGGATTCTTCTTGCCTATGTTGACATTGTGATTCTCGGCTACCTGCGCTAGGTGCTTCTCCAACATTACACCAGAAACAGCACCTACAGCTCTAAAGATACCAAGTCTCGCAAGTTCACTTGCGGAGTCCAATTCCGAATCAAACAGGTCGGCTTGAACCAGTTGCTTGATATCGAAGAGAGTGCTTTCGAAACGTGTCACAAGTGACTTCAGAATGTTGAGCTGATTCTCGAACTGCCTCAAAATACTCAAAAAGACTCGCGTAGCTGATTTGGGAGTTGCGAATCGATAAAGGTGGCCATTCAACCATTCCTGAATAGTAAGGTGCTTTCCTGTTCAATCCCCCTTATAAATCTGTTCGAATTCTGTAAGTCGACCAGGGAGAAGCTGATTGATAAGACCAAACGCTTCTGTGTACCAAAGCTGATATCCTATATTTGGATTCATCAAAGCAAAACGTGATTCATTTGAATTTGACCGGTTATTCATTTCTTGGAGAATTTCTTCACCGCGACTAACAAGCGCTTCATAATCAGTCTTGTATTGCTGAATGTCGTTCATGCTTCTCACCCCCCTACCGCCGCCAATAACGATAGTAATTCGCATCCGGGTTAGGCGGCCCGTCCACGTCCGAATCTCCACCACCCAAATCCCCGCAGGTAGCGCACCTCATATCCGTGACGTTCGGATGCCCAAAGAACTTATGCCACAACCGCTTCAACGCATCACCCATATCCCTTTTCTCCCTGCGCAGCTTGAATTCCTACCCCCACCGCGCTCTGAACCCACCCCTCATACGAACCGCCGGCAGCTTCTTCATAGTCTAGTTGTGCGGGTTTATCTCAATGCCCACCGACTCCAGTGCTGTGACTCCCAATAGCGGCTCGGTGTCCTCATCTCCAAACACCACGGTCCCATAGGTGGACTCTCCCATAAGCTCTATATCCGCGCCTACAATTCCTAAACGCAGTTCGCTACCGTCCGTCAACCCGTAACTGCTATGTGCCTTGGGCACGAGTCCAATTAACTCCAAATGCTGTTTTGGAACCAGGGTATCAGTGGCGGCCGTGTCCACCAGAAAGCGACCTTCCCAAATCCTCTCCGAGTCAACCGGGTTTCGCATCACCACGTCAACGTGCATAATTCCCATTGCAAACCTTCTCTTCCACCGCTCGTTTGTTTGCCATTATTCCACAGCGAATCCAACCGCCCGCCACCTTCTCTGAAAAGCGAAAGCGGCAAATCCCAAACGAATAGATTGTAGAATGAACTGCGCCTAACCCCCCATCGGACCCCCTCCCAAGCCCGGCTCTGTCATTTTCTCCGGGTTGAGCAGCGTGTCCAGTTCCTCCGACGATAGCTCCGTACGCTCCAGCGCCGTCTCCCGAATCGTCCCACCGGAAGCCGCCGCTTCCTTCGCGATGGCCGCCGCAGCGTCGTACCCGATGGCCGGAGCCAGCGCCGTCCCCAGCATCAACCCCCGCTCCACCATCTGCGGCCCCGTATCCGTCGCCGTCAGCCCCTTCACGCACTGGTCCGCAAAGTTGTCCGCCGACGCCGCCAGCAGGTCTATCGACTCCAACAGGTTGTGCGCCGCCACGGGCATCATCATATTCAGTTCGAAGTAGCTGCCCTGCGCCGACTGCGCTATGGCCAGGTCGTTCCCCACCACCTGCGCCGCCGTCTGGATCACCGACTCCGATATCACAGGGTTCACCTTCCCCGGCATAATCGAGCTCCCCGGCTGTACCTCCGGCAGGGCAAGCTCACCCAGCCCCGCTCTCGGCCCGGACCCCAGCCACCGCACGTCGTTGGCTATCTTGTTCAGACTCAACGCAATGGTCCGCAACGACCCGCTCGCCTCCAGCACCGAATCCAGGGTGTTCTGAGCCTGGAAGTGGTTGTCCGTCTCACGAACTTCTACACCCATCTTCTCCGACAGGCTACTGCACACCCGCGCGGCGAACTCCGGATGGGCGTTGACGCCCGTCCCCACAGCCGTGCCCCCAAGCGCCACCTCACCCAACTCCTCCTGCGCGTGCTTCAGCCGCCGGATTCCCCGCTCCACCTGCCCGGCGTAACCCCGAAACTCCTGCCCCAACCGTATCGGCGTCGCGTCCTGCAGGTGAGTGCGGCCCGTCTTAACCAGCGGCCAGAACTCCCGGCTCTTCTCCTCCAGTGCGCCCTGCAGATTCTCCAAGGCCGGAATCAGCCGCTCCTTTATCTGCACCAGCGCCGCCAGGTGTATCGCCGTCGGTATCACGTCATTCGACGACTGGCAGATGTTCACGTGGTCGTTGGGGTGTACCCTCCGGGACCCGGCCTCCGCCCCCAGCATCTCCGACGCCCGAGTGGCGATTACCTCGTTGGCGTTCATGTTCGTCGACGTGCCTGACCCCGTCTGGAATATGTCAATTACGAAGTGCTCGTCGAATCCTCCATCAGCCACCTCCTGGGCCGCTTTTCCCAGCGCACCGCCCGTTTCCCCGTCCAGAAGCCCCAACTCAACGTTTACCTCCGCCGCCGTGCCCTTTATCAGGGCCAGCGCCTGGATGAAGCTCCGCGAGAATCTCAGATTGCTTATGGGAAAATTCAACACCGCGCGCATCGTGGACGCCCCGTAATACGCCTCTACCGGAACCTCCATCGGACCCATGGAATCCCGCTCTACGCGCGTCTTTGGCTGATTGCTGGACATGACGACTCCTTGTTATGGATTAGAATTTGCCGAAAAAGCATACCCCTTTTACCCCAACCCGCCAACCCGCACCCTCCATTCTTACCCCTCCTCCCGTCCTGGGAGAAAGCTGGGATGAGGGCCCCCTACTCCCATCAATCACTGGCTCGCCCTAAGCTGGCTCCTCTTCCGACTCCTTCACTCCCTCCAACTCTCCCGTCACCACCAGACGGTGGTCATATAGAAACCGTGGCACACACGTCACCAGGCTGATGCCCGCCGTTCCCTCGTCAAACACCACCAGCTCGTCCTCGTGCAGGACCCTGGAAGACGTTAGCCTGTAGAGAAACGTCGACTCTCCGTTGTCAACCGTTGCAAACACCGGCCCTTCCCGCAGAAGGTCCGGCAGCTCCGGCAAACGCCTGAACACGTTCCCCTCTCCCTGAATCGGACTCTCCAGATGACCGAAGAACCACGCCGTCCCATCCTCTCCCGCATTAAACGTCTCCGGAATATGCCCCACCACGTTCTTAGGCGTCTCATACGCCAGGCTGTCGCCCAGGTTGAGAATCTGCAGCGAAATTACCTCCGAATCTACGTCAATGGCGGGGATGGTTATCTTCATTGGCACTGGGAGGGTATGCCAATCCGGTGGCGTCACCGCATCAAAATCGCCTATCTCAGGGTTTTTGGGCGCGTAGCCTGCTTCCGCTTCCATAGGCCTAAGCCAATTCACCGGAGGCAAAGCCTCCCCGGGAAACATCCGTTGGGCAGCAATAACCTCCGGCGAAAACCCGAGGGACGCCTCTCCAGGCGATGGCGTCGGCAACGGAACCGCGACAGTCGGCGATGGCGTCGGCGCGGGCACAACCAACTCATCCAGGTCGGAACTCGCCCGCCATGAATAGATGAAGAACGCCCCCACGCCCAGAACCAGCAGCAGGCCCAAGCCCATCAGGCCCAGACCCGCCATCGGCACAAATCGGCGTCTCCTGCTCCCCCGACCTTGGTTAAGCTGCACAGCCTGACTCCCGCCCTTACGTATAGCCAATGATATCAGAGGCGTGTGTACGGGACATCGCTAATCTTAGCGAGTCAGCCTACCACTATATCAACTAAGGCTTCGCAGACTTGCAGGAACAAGCCTGAAGCAACGACGAATCGCGCCGCGCTTGGACACTCACGCAAGTTGCTAGCGAGCTACCGCATTCGCGGTACGTGTGAGGCGCCGCTCGCTATCGGTTCGTTAAAATAGATGTCGCCATTGCGGATCTTTATGTTGAAGCCGCAAGTCGGATTGCTGCATACCCATGCCTTATAGTGCACCGCCGCCCCCTGGCTGCCGTAGTCCGAAAGCGGACACAGCTGGCCCACGTTGCACTTCAAGCAAGTTGGAAAAACGTTTCCTTCCACAACTCCTCCTCCCAATCCAAGACTTGTGAGACGACTCACCCTAGTATTTTCCCCGCTCCCACCGCCTCTCAACAATAATACGGATAGCGAGTATTGACGGATTTACGCCTGAGCTCTTGCCTAATCCCCGTCTCATGCGGGTATAATAGAAATAGCCCATTAGAAGGCAATTGAGAGCAAAACACAGACCCCGAGACGAGGTCCCACGGAACATGAACGCTATCAAGACCGGCTTCCTGATGATGGTTATGGGCGCCCTCCTGCTTCTTGTAGGCACCCTCCTGGGAGGCATGACCGGCCTCATCATCGCCCTGGTATTCGCTATAGGTCTAAACTTCTTCTCCTACTGGTTCAGCGACAAGCTGGCCCTGAGGATGACCGGCGCCAAAGAGGTCACCCCCGAAGACGCACCTGACCTCCACATTATCGTTGACGAACAGGTCAGGCTCGCCAATATCCCCAAGCCCAGGGTCTACATCATCCAGAACGACTCCCCAAACGCTTTCGCCACCGGCAGAAGCCCCAAGAACGCCAGCATCGCCGCCACCACCGGCATAATTCGACTTCTTAACCGCGAAGAGTTGGGCGGCGTGATCGCTCACGAACTCGCCCACGTCGGCAACCGCGACACCCTGATTATGACCATGGTAGCCACCGTCGCCTCCGCCATAGGCATGATCGCCTGGATGGCCCAGTTCGCCCTCATCTTTGGCGGTTTCGGCGGTCGCGATCGGGGCGGCGGAGGCGGCTCCATGATTGGCATCGGCGCCCTGCTGCTCATCGCCATACTGGTTCCCCTTCTCGCCACCCTCGTCCGCCTGGCAATCTCCCGCACCCGCGAATTCCAGGCCGATGCTACCGGCGCAAAGACTTCCGGCAACCCCTTGGCATTGGCCAACGCCCTCGAAAAACTGGAGATGGGGTCCAAACACGTCCCCATGGAAGCCAACCAGGCCGTCGCCCACCTTTACATCGTCGAACCCCTACACGGGAAGTCCATGAGTTTCCTCAACACAGAGGGAATGATGCGCATCTTCTCCACCCACCCGCCGGTGGCCGACCGCGTCAAACGATTGAGGAGCATGCGCGAGGGTTGGTAGACAGCAAAACCGTCCTAGTCACTGGCGGCGCCGGCTTCATCGGCTCCCACCTCGTCGACCGGCTCCTCGAGCTTGGTAACCGCGTAGTCGTGCTGGACGACCTCAGTTCAGGCCGGCTTGCTAACCTTTCCAACCGCATCAACTTCCATCACACGGATATAAACGGGGCTAATCTGGACGAGACCTTCAGCCGGGAAAACCCGCAGCTTGTATTTCACCTCGCCGCCCAGGTAAGCGTATCCACCTCCATGCGAAACCCCCTCATGGACGCCGAAGCCAACATCCTCGGCACCCTCAGACTCCTGGAGGCTTCTCGACGTCACGGCGTGGAGAAGTTCATCTACTCCTCCACCGGCGGCGCCCTCTACGGAGATCCCGACTATCTCCCCTGCGACGAAGACCATCCCATCCGGCCCCTGTCCCCCTACGGCCTCGCCAAGTCCGTATCCGAAAAATATCTCGAGCTCTACAACAAGATGTTTATCCTCAACTACGCCGCCCTGCGATACGGCAACGTCTACGGACCCCGGCAGGACCCCAACGGAGAGGCAGGCGTAATTGCCATCTTCTCCCAGGCAATGCTGGAAGGAAATCGACCCGTCATATACGGCTCCGGCGAGCAGGAACGCGACTTTGTTTACGTGCAGGACGTTGTGGACGCCAATCTCCTGGCGATCAACGACAACGTCACCGGCGCCTACAACATCGGCAGTGGCGAAAGCACCTCTGTAAACCGGATCTATCAGATGCTCCGGGACATCTACCGCTTTCGCAAGACACCGCTTAAGTCCCCCGCAAGGCTGGGCGACGTACAAAAGATAAGCCTCAATTCGAAAAAGTCCCACAGAGAAATGGGATGGAGGCCCAAGACCGACCTGAAGGAAGGGCTGGAACTTACTGCGGACTATTTTAGGCAAGCCCAGACTAGAAGCTGGGTATAAATCACCACAGGGAGATCAAAACCATGGAGCAATTTGACGTTATCATCCTTGGCGGCGGAGCCGCGGGTCTCAGCGCAGGCCTCTATTCAACCAGGGCCATGCAGAAGACCCTCATCCTGGAAAAGCTCGGCTACGGCGGCCAGATACTGGTCACCGACGAAATAGAAAACTATCCCGGCTTCCCCGAGGGCATCAAGGGGCCGGAACTCTCCATAATGATGGAGCAGCAGACCCGTCGTTTCGGCGCAGACATGCGCTTCGAGGAAGTTGAGGGCGTCGAGAATCTGGACCAGCCCCTCAAGCTGGTCCACACCTCCGAGGGCACCTATTCTGGCAAGACCGTCATAATCGCCGCAGGTGGCTCCCACAAGAAGCTGGGCGTTCCCGGCGAGGACGAACTATCCGGTCGCGGCGTCTCCTACTGCGCCGTCTGTGACGCCAACTTCTTCCGCGGCCAGGATGTAGTCGTCGTTGGCGGCGGCGATGCGGCTCTTGACGAAGGCGGCTACCTGTCCGGCATCGTCAACAAGGTCACCGTCATCCACCGCAGGGACGAGCTTCGGGCCAGCAAGATTCTCCAGGAACGCGCCTTTGCCAACCCCAAGATGGACTTCCTCTGGAGCCACGTGGTCGAAGAGTTCCAGGGAGACCCCGACCTGGAAAACGCCCTTGTGCGGAACCTCAAGACCCAGGAGGTGTACCAGTACCCCGCCTCCGGCGCCTTCATCTACATCGGCTTCGAGTCCAACAGCGGATTCCTGAAGGGACAGATCCCCATGGACGAATTCGGCCACATCCAGACCGATATCTCCATGTCTACGGGCATCCCCGGCGTATACGCC
The DNA here is from genome assembly GCA_034420855.1 of Dehalococcoidia bacterium. Lineage (GTDB taxonomy): Bacteria > Chloroflexota > Dehalococcoidia > Lucifugimonadales > JAPULR01. Next base: position 3,825 of record DAOUKX010000166.1, on the reverse strand, counting down.
TGCGGCGACATCCGCGTCGACTCCGACCGCCAGCTTGGCAACGCCGTCGGCGACGGCATCACCGCAGCCCTCTCCGCCTACCACTACCTCACCGAAGGCGGCTAACCCCCTACAGAACCAATTCTCGGTTACTCTTTATTATCTCCCGCGAAGGCGGGAGTCCATCTTCCACCCTCTTCCCCCTCGATGGGGGAAAATTGAGCCTGTCCTGAGCTTGTCGAAGGGATGGGAGTGAATTCCTCGTTCCAACAAAAAAAGGGGCGGCTCAGATAGCCGCCCCTTCCGTTTCAATCTAACCTTCGGGTCTACTATGCGCCGCAGCCGCTGCCACATCCTCCACTACCGCATCCGCCCGAGCCACATCCTCCACTACCGCATCCGCCCCCTGTTGCAGGAAAGTCCGGGTTCGTTATCAAAAACCCCACCCGTGTGAAGTCCTCAACAAAGTCAATAGTCGCCTTCTCCAGGAAGGGCGCACTGTCGGAGTCTACCAGGAACCGGATGCCACTCCTGTCAAGCTCCGTGTCGTCCGGCTGGTCGTCTTCCTCCAACGTCAGCATATACTGGACCCCGCCAAAACCATTCGGCAGTGCAATTACTCGCAGGGGCGCGTCCTCTTTCCCCTCCTCCTCCAGCACCTCTCTTATCTTCTCTGCCGCAATGTCCGTAATATCAAGCATTCTGAACTCTCCTGTCGCTCAGGCTGAACTGTAGTGTCACAGTATCAGGAATTAAGCCAACTTGTCAACGACTTTTCCTTCAACTCCGCCTTGCGTACGCTTCAAACCACCCACGAATCCCCCTTCGTATCCCTCGCCTGAATCCCCTCTGGTGCAAGTTGACACAAGTTTCAAATAGTTGTAAAATCCCAAACTGTCCCGTTGGATAGCGAGGTATATCTGTGCCTACCATAAATCAACTTGTAAGAAAGGGCCGTAAAAAGGCCCGAAAGAAGTCCAAATCGCCTGCTATGCATTGGATTCATAATGCCTTGAAAAACAAGGTAATCTGGAGCAAAGGCGCCCCTCAAAGAAGGGGCGTATGTGTGCAGGTCAGAACTATGACCCCCAAGAAGCCCAACTCCGCCCTGCGAAAGATAGCTCGCGTAAGGCTGACAAACGGCTTCGAGGTCACTGCTTACATCCCTGGCGAAGGTCACAACCTTCAGGAACACTCCGTCGTCATGATCCGTGGCGGCAGGGTCAAGGACCTCCCCGGCGTCCGCTACCACGTCGTCCGCGGCACCCTGGACTGCGAAGGCGTCGAAGGCCGCATGCGTGGCCGCAGCAAGTACGGCTCCGCAAGGCCGCGGAGAAGGTAGGCCGCCATGTCCCGCAGAAGAAGGGCCGAACGCAGGCCCTGCCCTCCCGACGCCCGTTTTAACAGCGTGGAGCTTTCCCGCTTCATCAACCGCGTGATGACACGCGGCAAGAAGACCCTCGCCCAGCGCATCGTCTACGGAGCCCTAGACACCGTGGCCCAGGAGACCAGACGTGAGCCTATGGAAGTCTTCAACAAGGCCCTCGAGAACACCCGACCTCTCCTGGAGGTGAAGTCCCGCCGCGTCGGCGGCGCCACCTACCAGGTGCCCATTGAAGTGCCCGCAAATCGCAGCGAGGCCCTGGCCATGCGGTGGCTCATCACCGCCGCCCGCGCCCGCCGCAACATGCCTATGCAAAGGCGTCTTGCCATCGAGCTGATGGAAGCCGCCCGCGCGGAGGGCACGGCAGTCAAACGTAAAGAAGACCTGCACAGAATGGCAGAGGCCAACCGCGCCTTCGTCCACTACAGGTGGTAGGGGGACGTCGCCAACAGCCCTGGCCGGAAGCCTCACGACATGTCTAAGCCCCTACCTATAAGCCGGGTCCGAAATATCGGATTCATCGCCCACATTGACGCCGGTAAGACCACCGTCACCGAGCGTGCGCTCTACGTCACCGGCCGTACCTACAAGATAGGCCAGGTGGACCTCGGCACCGCCGTCATGGACTGGATGCCCCAGGAGCGAGAGCGCGGCATTACCATTACTGCAGCCGCCACCACCACCCTCTGGAAGGACCACCAGATCAACGTCATCGATACTCCCGGCCACGTGGACTTCACTGCAGAGGTAGAACGAAGCCTCCGTGTCCTCGACGGCGGCGTGGTGGTCCTCGATTCCGTCGCAGGCGTCCAGCCCCAGTCCGAAACGGTCTGGCGACAGGCCGACAAGTATCACGTGCCCCGTATCTGCTTCGTCAACAAGATGGACCGCGTGGGCGCCGATTTTGAGCGAACCATCCATTCCATGAGGCATCGACTCAATGCCAACCCCTTGGCCGTACAGATGCCTATAGGCCAGGAAGCAGAGTTTGAAGGCGTGTTCGACCTGATGGGAGAGCGCGCCTACTATTATAGGAACGGCGGCCCCAGCTTCGAGGAAGGCCCCATCCCCTCTGAACACGTGGAGGATTTCCGACGCTACCGCGACGCCATGATTGAGCGCATCGTGGAAACGGAAGATAGCCTGATGATCCGATACCTGGAGGGTGAGGATATCCCCGTCAACGACCTGAAAAACGCCCTCCGCAAGGCGACCATCGCCCGGCAGTTGGTCCCCGTCCTCTGTGGCAGCGCCCTCAGGACTTATGGCATCCAGCCTCTCCTCGACGCGGTCGTCGACTACCTGCCCTCCCCTGCCGACGTTCCGCCGGTGGAAGGCGAAAACCCCGATACCGACGAGCTGGAATTGCGTCCCGCTCACCCCAACACCCCCTTCTCCGCCCTCGCCATGAAAGTAACCACCGACCCCTATGTTGGCCGTCTCGTTTACCTGCGCATCTACTCCGGCACCGTCAACTCCGGCGCAATGGTCTATAACGCGACGAAGGGACGACGTGAGCGGCTGGGCCGCATCCTTCAGATGCACGCCAACCATCGCCAGGAGGTGGAAGAGATCAGCGCTGGCAATATCGCCGCCGCCATTGGACTCAAGAACACCTTTACCGGCGACACTATCTGCGACCAGGATTACCCGGTAATTCTGGAACCTCCAACCTTCCCCGCACCCGTAATCTCCCTTGCCATCGAGCCCATTAGCCAGGCCGACCGGGACAAGCTCATGGAGTCCATCGGCAAGCTCGTGGAGGAAGACCCCACCTTCATAGTTCGCCACGACGAAGAAACCGGGCAGACCGTGATTTCCGGCATGGGCGAGCTTCATCTCGAAGTCTTCATCGACAGGCTCCGCCGGGAATTCGGCGTTGGCGCCAACGTCGGCCAGCCCAAGGTCTCCTACCGCGAGACCGTCACCACCCCGGCTCGCGCCCAGGGTCGCTTCGTCCGACAGACCGGCGGCCATGGCCAGTTCGGCGACGTAGTTATCGAAATCGAACCCCTCGAACGCGGTGAGGGCCTCGTATTTGAAGACAAGATAAGGGGCGGCGCCATCCCGCAGCAGTTCATCAGGCCCGTGGAGCAGGGCGTGAGGCAGGCCGCCGAAAATGGCTCCGTGGCCGGCTACCAAGTCGTAGACATGAAGGTCTCCCTCGTGGACGGCAGCTTCCATCCCGTCGACTCCTCTGAAATCGCCTTCCGGGCCGCCGGGTCCATGGCCTTCCGGGAAGCTTTCAGAAAGGGCAAGCCCATCCTTCTGGAGCCGATTATGGAGATGGAGGTGGTTACCCCCGCCGGGTTCCTCGGCTCCGTCTTGGGAGACCTGAACTCCCGCCGCGCCCAGATTCAGACCATCGAGGGCGGCGACACCATCCAGCAGATCCGCGTCCTGGTTCCCCTGGCGGAGTCCTTCCAATACGCTGGCATCCTGCGTTCCATTACCCAGGGCCG
>DAOUKX010000165.1:0-9165 GCA_034420855.1 Dehalococcoidia bacterium | reverse complement strand
GACGTTTCCTGGCGTAACGAGCTCCAGCCCGTCGTTCTCGAACCCATTACCTCCACGTCCACCCCAGATTGTATCAGATGGGCCTTGACTTCGGGATCGCTTGTCATGGGTTCGAGAACGACGGGCTGGAGCTCGTTACGCCAGGAAACGTCGACGGCGCGACCGATTATCTTCAATGCGCGGATACGCCTGGAGCGGAACAGGAGGGAAGGGTTGGCGAGTTTCAGGTTGGGGTCGTAGACGCCGTACCAGACGCGGTAGTAGAAGGGCTGGCCGAGGGTGCGCATGAAGAGAAGGTCGCCGGGCATTCTGCCCCTGTAGTTGCCCTGGACGACGTTGGCCCAATCGAGGTGGGGGTCCTGGAGGTGGATGAGGCCGATGGACATCTCATGCTGGTCGCGGAAGAGCTCCTCGGGGCGGCCTTTCTGGGCCTCATGGGCCGCGACGCCGATGGCGTTGAGGTGGTTGCAAAAGCTGCGTCGCTTCTGCTGATGGTTGCGAAGGCCCCAACTGTGAAGCCAACCGGCCACGGTTTCACCCCCCGGAAAAGGGGATTATACAGGGTAAGGCAAGGGGGCGGGAAGGGTCACTGCGTGACTGGGCATTGCATGACAGCAAGTTTTGCGGGATTGGGCGTGGGGAAGGGGGTGGTGACGAGGGAGGGAGGTGGATTCCCTCCTGCGAGGGAATGGGGAGGGAGAGGGGGATTGGGGGGGGGTGGTTAGAGGGGGAATTGGTGGTTGGTGGTGGCGGGGGTGATGGTGACGTTGAAGTTTTGGGAGAGTTGCGCAAGTTCGCTGATGATGGCTTGTTCGTGGAGGGGATCCCGGTGGACGGCGACGACGTGGGGAAGGGGAAGGTTTCGGCGTCGGGCGGCTTCGAGTTCATCTTGGAGGATGGTGGGGGTGAGGTGCTGGCTGGCGCGAGCGCGGTCTATGCCGTCGTTAGAGTAGGTGACCTCGACGAAGAGGACTTGGGTTGGGGGATCGTTGGCGAGGAAGGGTTGGAGGCCGCCGCCGGTGTCGCCGGTGAAGGCGGCCGTGGCCGGGCCTTTTCGGACCACAAAGCCAACGGCGGGAGTGCCGTGGGGCACGGTGAGGGGGAGAACTTCGAGGCCACCGAGTTTGAAGGCGCGGTTGGGAGTTATGGGGTGGAGGCGGTACTTGGGTCGTTCGGGGGTTGGGCGGAGGGTGAAGTTGGGGTAGAGGAGGCCGTCGAGAAGTCGGGTGGATATGGCTTCGAGGGTGTCGGGGATCGCGTATATGTCGACGGTGGCGCCGTTGTCCATGGTCTGGAGGCCGAGGCTGGGGAGGTCTCGGACGTGGTCGAAGTGTCGATGGGTGAGGAGGATGGCTTTCAGTGAATCCTTTTCGTGGTCGGTGAGGCCGGTCATCAGACTACCGGCGTCGATGGCGACAGCGTCGTCGACCAAGAAGCAGGTTTGCTTCGTCTTGGAGGTCTCCAGGTTGTGAGCGCCGAGGACGCGGATGTCCATTTTTACCCTTGGGGTGAGGGTGGTCCTCTATGATACATGATGGAGGATAGACCGAGGGAGTCGATGTTGTTGTAGAGATTATTCGTTTCCGGTGACTCATTTTGCGGGGGGCGTGGATTGCCGTGGAGGGAGATTGGTGGAAGCGGGAGTCTTTGAGTCGTTTCGGGAAACGACTGGGGGTCTTTCCATGACATTTACGCCTGATAAGAGGGATATTCGAGTCGAGTCGTTTGGAAATTTTTCTGGGCATCATGTTGAGAGGGAGGATTCGGGGAGGTCTTGGGGTGGGACAGGGGCCGGGTCATGGGAGGGTCCGTCAAGATCGGATCGGTAGGGGGGCCAGCGCCAGGTGTAGCGGCGCTGGATGTTCACGAGCCTGCCGAGGAGGGTGATGAGCTTGAGGGTTTGGTCGAGGCCTGCGTCGGGGTCGTTGATGAGGGAGTCAAGCTTGAGGCGGAGGAAGGCGATCTCATTGGAGAGGTCGTCGGTCTGGACGACGTGGTGGAATTTATGGGGGTCGTTGGCGGGAATGAGCTTGGAGTAGAGGCCGTGCCTGCGGGCGTTCTGGTTGCCGGGCTGGCCTGCGGGGTTGCGTTTTTGCCCCTGGGCATTATTGCTAGTGGGTTCTTCCTTGTCCTCATCGGAGGTGAGGTCGTAGAAGGAGCCTTTGGGGGGTTCCTTTGGTATGCCGAGGGTGTCCAGCATTGTGTCTATTTTGTCCATGCGCTGCCACATCTGTTCTTCTCGCATCATGGTGGGGATGGTAGCAGGGGATTGGTGACAAGGGGCAAAATGGCACTTTTGGGAGAGAAGGGAGGGGACTGGATTCCGGCTTTCGCAGGGGTGACGAATTCTTTTGCAGGAGGCGCAGGTGGTTGGTGGGCCGCGCCTACGGGGGATGATTGCACCATTTGTCATGTCTCACCCTTCGACAGGCTCAGGGTGAGTGGGGCTGGATTCCCGCCTGCGCGGGAATGGGGAAGGGGGGACGGGGAGATAGGGAAGATGAGCGGTTATGGGGTACAGCCAGGCGCGGGAAGCGAGTGGGTTCCGGCCTTCGCAGGAACAAGATGGGGGATAGGTGGTTGGTGCTTGGGGAGGGTGGTGGTAGGATTTTGGGATGAAGATGATGCAGGGCAACGCAGGGGGCCTCGAATACGTTGGGGTATATCCCGTGGATTATGAGCCGGACGGCAGCTATCCGCTGATTGTGCTGCTGCACGGTTTCGGGGCGAATATGCACGACCTTGCGGGGCTTGCTTCGTACATCGACTCGCGCAGCTACGTGTACCTGTGTCCGAACGGGCCTTTGCGGGTAGACCTGGGGCCGGGGTTTACGGGTTCCGCGTGGACGCCGTTGTTGGGGGAGAAGACGATGGAGGACGTGATGCGGGCGGAGGAGGCGGTGATGGGGTTCGTTGCGGAGATGATGGAAGCGCACCGTGTCCCGTCGGGGCGGGCACTGCTGGGTGGATTTTCGCAGGGGGGGATGATGACGTACCAGGCGGGGCTGTCGAAGCCGGAGGTGTTTGCTGGTCTGTTTGCCTTAAGTGCGCGAATTGAGGAGAGGGAAGCGTTGTTCTCGCGTCTGCCTGAGGAGAGGAATCAGCCGATTTTCATAGCGCATGGCGTCTACGATCCGCTGATTTCGGTGGACGCGGGTCGGGAGTCGAGGGAGTCATTGGTGGAGGCGGGGTATGATCCCGTGTACCGGGAGTATCCGATGGCGCACCAGATATGCGAGCAGGAGATTGGGGATTTGTCGGATTGGGCGAGGGGGGTGTTGGCGGAGGAAGGAGGGTAGGGGACTGGATTCCCGCCTTTGCGGGAATGGGGAGGGGGAGGGTTGCGGCTAGGGTGGTGTGTGTAGAGGGAGCGTGCGGCTCGCGAGCCGCCCCTACGTGGGAGGGGAGTACCCACCTTAGTCCTCTCCCAGGACGGGAGAGGAGGGAAGAAGGGGGATTCAGGGGGCGAGGGCTGTGACGGCTGAAACGAGCTTTTGGATGTCTTCTTGGTTGTTGAAGGCGTGGGTGGCTGCGCGGATGCAGGAGAGTTCGGAAACGGGGCGAACGACTATGCCGTATTCTTCCCAGAGTTTACTCACTGCCTCGGTGGATTCTATTCCTTCTATCCGGAAGGAGGTGAGACCACAGGCGCGAACGTCGTCGGTGGGGGAGAGGACTTCGACGCCGGGAACTTCCGACAGGAACTGCTTGAGTCTTCCGGCCAGGGTGCGGGTGCGGGCTTCCACAGCGTCGGACCCCATCTTCTCATGGAAGGCAACGGCCTCGACAAAGCCAGCCGCGAGGGGGGCGCTGGAGGTGGTAAGGAGGAACTTGTCCATGGTGTCGGTGCTGGGCTGGAAGCCGCCATGTTCGTCGTAGGAGACGGCGGCGCGTCCCGAGACGCGGGTGGGAGCGACGGAAGGGATCAGGTCCTTTCGGATGAAGAGGGCGCCGGTGCCGTCGGGGCCGAGGAGCCACTTCTGTCCCGGGATGGAGTAGTAGTCGCAGTCCAGATCCCGAAGGTCGAGGGCTATGTGGCCCGCCGTCTGGGCGCCGTCGATGAGCATCTGCACACCGGCATCTCTGGTGAGCTTCCTCAGGCCCTCGGCGGGCATACGGAGGCCGCAGGTGTACTGGATGTGGCTAAAGAAGAGGAGACGGGTGCGGGGAGAGATGGCCTCGGCGACGCGGCTGATGATTTCCTCGTGGGTATCGGTGGGGTTGAGGTCGAGGACCTTCAAGCGGACGCCGTGGCGTTGGGGCAGAAGGTAGGCAGGGATGAGGACTGAGCTGTGCTCGAGGCCGAAGGTGATAACTTCGTCGCCCTCCTTCCAGTCGAGGCCGTTCAGGACGAGGTTCAGGCCGTCGGTGGTGCACTGAGTGAGGACGATTTCGTCGGACGTGACGTTGAGGAGGGATGCGGCGGCCTCCCGGGCGAACTGCTGAATTTGCCGTCCGCTCTGGTATACGGGAGGGCTGGTTGGGCCGTTGAAGCTCTCGTACTCCATGCGGTCCTTGACCGCCTTAACGACGGATTTTGGGGAGGGTCCGTCCCAACCGGTGTTGAGATAGACCATTTTTTGAGTGGCGGGGACCTGTTCTCTAATTGACTGGAAGTCCAATTCTTATCTCCTGGTTGGTCTGGTTGGGGTAATGATAGCACTTGGGGCGGGGGATGGGGGAAGAGGGGACTGGATTCCGGCTTTCGCCGGAATGACGGTTGTACGAAGGTCTGTATTCGTGGGAATGGGGGGAGGGAACCCAGCCCGACACCGCCCCGACATAGGCCCCTGCTTTCGTAGGGTTGACGAAGAAGAGGCTCAGGAGATTGGGGGTGGCGTAGGGCGCTCGACCCTTCGACAAGCTCAGAGTGAATGGGGCAAGGCTGGTGGCAGAGGAAGGGGAATCACCCCCATCCCTTCGAAAGACTCAGGGCATGCTCAATCTTCCCCCGTCAAGGGGGTAGAGGGAAGAGAGGTGGAGGGGCGCAAAGTTGCGTTACGGGCGATCTTGCTTCAAAATAGACAGGTTGATTCATCGCAGAGCCGTCCTTTGGGGAAACCGGCCGCGCAGCAACGTCGTAATATGGGCAGGAGAACCCAAGGATGATCCAAGAAGAAAACAGCCGCCCAAGGGTAACGTGTCCCTATTGCGGGGCCATGGACCAGTTGGTGAGGTCACGGTGCGTGGGGTGCGGCCGCCTGATAGCGGAAAGCGTACCGGATTACGCGCAACGGATGCCGAGGCAGGGCATTTTCGGGCGGCAGGGCCTGATTTTCATGACCCAGAACAAGTGGCTGCTTGTTGCGCTGATCGTCATAACGGCAGGGGCGCTAGTATGGCATAACTACCACATCATCCCCAACCCGGTCTCTCTCCTACAAAACAGGCCGACCACGGACCTTACATCCCAATCCGAGCCGGGCCAGTGGGCCATGGCGTCGGCGAATTACGAGCGAACCAGCTATATTCCGAGCCCGCCTTCGCTGCCCCAGGGTAACCTGCTGTGGTCATCGGAGGCAGGGTTAATTGACGGTCAATCGCTGCCCGCCATCGTGGACAACACGGTATACGTGGGCAGCCGCTTCAAGTTCATAGCCCTGGACGCAACTACGGGGCAGCAGAGATGGATGCGGGAGATGAAGGGGCTTATCAACTCGTCTCCGGCGGTGGCGGGGGACTATGTTTACGCCGGTTCGACGGACACCAATGTCTGGGCCTTCGACAAGGACACGGGAGATACGGTATGGACGTTCCCAACGGGGAACTACATAAGCAGCGGCCCGCTTGTCGCCAACGGATTCCTGTTCATCGGGTCCGGTGACCAAAATATGTATGCGCTGGACGCGGCGACGGGCAGGAAGTTCTGGGAGTTCCGGACGGGAGAGCTGATAACCTCTCCTCCCGCGCTGCACAACGGGGTGCTGTATTTCACTTCCCAAGATGACAGTCTCTATTCCGTGAACTACCGGACGGGAGAGGGGCGAATGCAGTTTCGCACCCGGGGGACTGCGTCCTTCGAGCCGCCGGTGATCTCCCACGGGCTGGCGTACATGGCCTCCTCCAACGATATTCTCACGGCCAAAGCGGGAATACGCGAGACGCCAGGCAGGTGGTCGCGGGAGAGGGTCTGGAGGATATTATGGGTGCGGTGGGGGGCGCCTATCCCAACTCCACCACCCCAGCAGGGGACAAGCTGGCGATGGTCTCCGCCGGACCGGGCCTTCGTTACGTCGTCACCGGCGATAACGGAGGACACCCTCTACGTTGGAGACTCCGAGGGGGTGTTCCGGGCTATGGAACCGACTACGCCGGAGGAGTTATGGACATTCCAGGCGAAGGGGGCGATTCGAGGGTCGCCGGTGGTGGCCGGGCACATGGCGTACTTCGCGACGTCGGAGGGGATGGTGTATGGGATTAATCGGGAGACGAGGCAGGAGGAGTGGAGTCTGTCGCTGGGGTCGCCGGTGATGCTGTCGCTTACGCTGGCGGAGGGGAAGCTGTTCGCGAGGACGGAGGACGGGCGGATGCACGCGATAGGGTGAGATTGGGCACGGTTCGTCCCCATTCCTTCGACAAGCTCAGGACAGGGTTTGGGGGTGAGTGCTTCCAAAGGCGGGGGAGCTAAGGGAGCGAGATCCTTCGCTACACTCAGGATGACATTCGGGGGAGGGGATGGATTCCCGCCTACGCGGGAATGGTGAGAGGGAGGGGGAAGGGGTTATTCGGGGTTACCAGTGCCAGATGGCGTCGTGGGCGTCGAAGAGGTCGGCCAGGCCATCCCTGCCAACCAGAGTAATGCCTTCCACCAGTTCCGACTCGTTGATGCCGCGGTCTTCGACATCTTCCCTGACGACATAGGTATCGACACCAGCGCCAACGAGACCCTGGACGTCTTCGTCCAGCTTGGGCGGGTTGGAGAGGGGGATGCCGCCGATGGTTATACCGCTGGCGTCCTGGCCGCGGACGGCGTAGTTGACGGCGTTTGATCGGAGGAGGACGGAGATGTCGGCGCCGGCGTTCTTGAGGATGTGGGACATCCAGAGGATGGTATCGTCCTGCTCCTCCAGGGTGCCGTGGTAGGCGCGTTCGACGATGGACAGGATTTTGGACATGGGGCCCTCCTACTTGGTGCCGATTACCAGTGTGTTGGTGCTTTCCTGAGTCCAGGCGAAGAAGTCGGCGGGAGCGCCGCGGCGAGCACCGTCGATCCAGTTGCCTGCGCCGCGTTCGTCGACGCAGAGGCCACAGTTGATCCAGTCGACCTGCTCGGTGGCGAGGAGGCCGGCGATGAAGCGGGAACTGGCGGGGTGGTCTTCTTCCTCGGCGGTGGTGCCCTTGACGGGATTGGGATGGGCTTCCTGGTCCTTCATGGTGAGGTTGACGGCGCCTTCGTAGGCAAAGACGTTGACCTGGTGGCCCTTGCGGACGGCGGCGTCCATGATGCGCATAGCTGTGGTCGTCGTTTCAGCCTCGTAGGGCGGGTCCATTAGGGCGATGGTGATGGTTGCCATGTCAACTCCTTGGTGCCAAATGAGTGCGATTGTCTGTTGCGGGTGTCCTCAGTGCCAGAGGGCCTTGGTGTCTTCCTCTGCCAGAAGGTCGACGAGGAAATCGACGTCGGCCACCTCCACTCCGCCGACCAAGGGGGTGGGGGCGATACCGCGTTCCCGGAGAGAGAATTCGTCGGCTAGGACCCTGACTTCCTGGTTCTGCTGGAAGAGGTGGTTGAGGGGATTGTTCCTGACACCGGGGCGGGTTACGAGGACGCCGTTCTGGATGAGGAAGAGGGTGACGTTGTTGCCCTTTTTGGCGAGGTCCGCGGCCATGTCGTACATATATCGGGCGTCGCCGTACTCGAAGGGGTCTCGGGATTCGATGAGAAGATAGTTGGCCAAGAAACACCCCCGCAAAGCGGGCAGGCGCCTTGCTGGGACGCCGCCGTGGGATAGAAGCATTGTACCAAAAGGGGCGTATTGGGTCAACGGACGGAAGGTCATTGCGTGACGGGTAATTGCATGACGGCAGGTTTATCAGAGTGGGGCGTGGGTTGAGGGGTGGAGATGGATTCCCGCCTGCCCGGGAATGGGGGGAGGTCGAGACGGTCGGGTATGCGCACAGCTTGTTCCGGTTAGAGCAGCGGGCGGCTCGCGAGCCGCCCGTACGTGGGATCGTGGTAACAAGGGTTCGGGCGCACGACCCTTCGACAGGCTCAGGGTGAGCGGGGGAAGGAGATTCTTCGGCTCAGGGGGGCGGGTTTTCGTGTAGAATGGGCGTCGTGGAACAGGGATTTCAGGACTTCTTCTTCGAGCGGATGGATGAGGGGGACGACGCGCTCTTTTACCGGGAGCCGCGTCTGGTCGTCCACATTGATGAGGCGGCGATTGTGGAGATTGGGCGGATTTTTGAGGAGTTGTTGCCTTCGGAGGGGGTTCTGCTGGATTTGATGAGCAGCTGGCGGTCGCATTTGCCGTCGGACTTCGCGAAGGAGCGGATGGTGGGCCTGGGGCTGAATGCGGTGGAAATGCGGGAGAATCCTCAACTGGACGAGTACGTGGTGCACGACGTAAACCGGGAGCCGCGGCTTCCTTTTGAGGATGCGAGCTTCGACGGGGTGATTCTGACGGTGTCGGTGCAGTATCTGACAAAGCCGGTGGAGGTGTTTCGGGAGGTGGGGCGTGTGTTGAGACCGGGGGCGCCGCTGGTGGTGACGTTTTCCAACCGGATGTTTCCAACGAAGGCGGTGCGGATATGGCAGGCGTGCGGCGATGAGCAACGGACGACTTTGGTGAAGATGTACCTGCAGAGGGCAGGAGGGTTTGTGGGGATTAGGGGGGAGGACCGTAGTCCTGAGCCGAAGGGGTTTTCTGACCCGGTGTATATAGTGACGGGGAGGAGAAAGCACGGCAGGCCGTAAAATTCTGCCTTGAATAGTATATCGAGAAGTTCTGACTACGGATCCCTATTGCCGGTAGAAAGAGTCTCTTAGTAAGCATCAGCAATACAATGATTGAAGTTCCCATTGATATGACTTTGAGGGTCTGTCGTGGTTGGGGAGGGGGTTTTGTGCTATGCTGAGGCGCACTTGCTTTTGAGCAACGCGCGTTCATGAAATTCGTGGTAGTTCAATGTCAACGGGTGGTGGAGTCGAAGTATTTCGAACCC
>DAOUKX010000164.1:0-3324 GCA_034420855.1 Dehalococcoidia bacterium | reverse complement strand
CCTCCTTGCCCTCAGCGACAGGGAGATGCAGCGGATCCGGGGAAACCGCATCGGCATGGTATTCCAGGAACCAATGACGTCTCTCAATCCGGTGCTCACCATCGAAAGACAGCTTACCGAGTCCCTCGAGACCCATCTGGAAATGAGCCGGGCCGCAGCCCGTCGTCGTGCAGTTGAGCTTCTGGAAATGGTGGGCATACCAGACCCGCACCAGCGCATCAAGGAACACCCCCACCGGCTAAGCGGCGGCATGAGACAGCGCGTGATGATTGCCATGGCCCTCAGTTGCAACCCGGACCTGATTATCGCTGACGAGCCCACTACGGCGGTGGACGTCACCATTCAGGCCCAGCTTCTTGAGCTGATGAAGAGCCTGACCCGCGAGTTGAACGTGGCCCTGATTATCATCAGCCACAACATGGGTATCGTGGCCCGCTACGTGGACAGGGTATTCATCATGTACGCTGGCAAGATTGTCGAAAGCGGTCCCGTGGCCGAGACCTTCCGCTCGCCCCAGCATCCCTACACCCTGGGGTTGCTGCGCTCCATCCCCCGGCTGGACCTACCGAGAAGGGAAGTCTTGGAGTCCATTCCCGGCCAGCCGCCGGATCTGGCTTTTCTCCCGAAGGGGTGCGCCTTCCGGGAGCGTTGCACCTACGTCGTTGACAGGTGCGCCGCGGAAACGCCTCTGCTAGCCGACGTGACCCGCGACCAGCGGTCCGCCTGCTGGCAAGCTCCCATCTCCGCCGTGCGAGAGACAGCCGGGCCGTGAACACAGCCCAGGACACCATCCTCCGCCTCGAGGGATTGAAGATGCATTTCCCCGTCACTTCCGGCATCTTCTTCCAGCGCGTTCAGGGCTGGATAAAGGCCGTCGACGGCGTTTCACTGACAATCAGGCGTGGTGAGACCCTGGGACTGGTGGGGGAGAGCGGCTGCGGCAAGACCACTCTCGGCCGGTGCGTGTTGCGTCTCTACAAGCCCACCGAAGGGCGAGTGAAGTACGACGGACAGGACATCACCGACCTGGGCAACAGGGACCTGCGGCCCTTACGTCGTCGGATGCAGGTCATCTTTCAGGACCCCTACGCGTCCTTGAACCCGCGCATGACTGCGGGTCGGATAATCGGCGAACCCCTCGATATCCACAAGACTATGGCAAACAAAGAGGAACAACGCCGGCGCGTCCTCGAACTGGCGGAAATCGTCAGCTTCCACCCGTCCATGCTGGACCGCTTCCCCCACGAGTTCAGCAGCGGGCAGAGGCAGCGCATCGGCATCGCCCGGGCACTGGCGTTGAACCCGGAGTTCATAGTGGCCGACGAACCCGTCTCAGCATTGGACGTTTCCATTCAGGCCCAGATTATCAACCTGCTGATGGAACTTCAGCAGCAGATGGGCTTGACGTACCTGTTCATCGCTCACGACCTCTCCGTTGTGCGGCACATCAGCAATCGGGTGGCCGTGATGTACCTTGGCCACGTGGTCGAACTGGCCGACAGCGACGTTATCTACTCCGACCCGGCCCACCCCTACACCCAGGCGCTGCTTTCGGCGGTGCCCGTCCCCGACCCCGTGGTGGAGGCAACGCGAGAGCCCATAATCCTTCCGGGCGAGACTCCCAGCCCGTTGAATCCCCCCAGCGGCTGTGTCTTCCATCCACGATGTCCCATGGCGGAGGAGCGGTGTTCCCGAGAGACGCCGGAGTTCAGGGAGGTCAGGCCAAACCACTGGGCCGCCTGCCTCCTCACTCCAGGCTACGACCAAGCCCCTCCCACCAAACCGTAACACTGACCCCCCTTGTCCCCGCAAAATCAGAAACCCACCGCCATACCCGCTCCAAACCCCAACTTTCCAAAAATATAACAGGTTCGCACAATAAATGTTACGTTAACTTTAGGCCTGCTTTTTCATGAGTTGACATAATAACTGCCCATTTCCGGCTGTTTCACCCCATCTCGGTAATCAGCCCCTTTCGTCCCCAATTGAAGCCGCGGATTCCACGCCTTGCCAGAACCGGGTCCCCGCCCACAGCGTAATGGTACAATTGATTGGTCGTTCCAGCGCATCACCGAGGTTTGAAAGTGCCACTCCCCAAAACTCCAACCCTGCTCTTACTCACCTTCAACGTCCTCGTCCTGGCTGTAGCCATCGTCGGCTGCAACCTCTTCGAGAGGGATCCTCAACCCCCTATTGTCTCCGAAACCCTGGAACTTCTTTCCTCGGATGCGCCGGAGGAATTCGACGTCCTCTTCGAAGTCTACAATCACCTGCTGGAGGACCACTATGACAGGGACAATCTCACCGCCACCCAGCTCAGCCGCGGCGCCATCCGCGGGATGCTTGACGCGCTGAACGACGACCACTCCGCCTACCTGGACCCGGAGCTCTTCAGCGCCGAACTGGAGAGATTCCGCGGAAACTTCGAAGGCATCGGCGCCGAGGTTACCGAAAGGAACGGCCAGATAATCGTGGTGGCCCCCATTCCGGACACGCCGGCGGAGGATGCGGGCATAAACTCTGGAGACATCATCCTGGAGGTCAACGGTCAGAGCGTTGAGGGGCTGGGCGTGTACGAAGTAGTGGACCTGATAAGGGGTCCTCGCGGTACCGACGTCGAGTTGCTCATTCTGCATCCCAAGGCTTCTTCACCCACCAAGATTGTAATCACCCGTGGCGTCGTCATAGTGCCCACCCTGGACCTCCGAATTCTCAGCGGGGGACTGGCCCATGTGCAGCTTCACTTTTTCGGTGAAAATACCCTGGAGGAATTCGGCAAAGCCATGGAGAGGGCGGAGCGGCTGAAGGCCAGGGGGATTATCCTGGACTTGCGAAACAACCCCGGCGGCCGGGTGGATACGGTGGTGGATCTGACCAGCCGGTTCCTTGACGATGGCCTGGTCCTCTACCAGATGGACGGACGGCAGAACCGCGTAGAGTACGAGGTCACCGGAGGCAACAAGGCCCCGGACCTGCCCCTCATCGTTCTCATCAATGAATTCAGCGCCAGCGCCAGTGAAATCATGGCCGGCGCCCTCCGGGACCATGGTCGCGCCCGGCTGGTGGGAACAACCACTTTCGGCAAGGGCAGCGTCAACATCCAGCGGCCCCTCAGCGACGGCTCGGGTGTCTACTACAGCATCGCCCGCTGGTTCACCCCCGGCGGCGACCTCATAGAAGGGGAGGGCATCGAGCCGGATATTCTGGTGGAGTCGGACGATGAGAGTTCGGAGGACTTCCAGCTTGATAAGGCCATCGAACTCCTCCAGGAAGCGATTATCGCCAGCGGGTAGATGATGAAACGCCGAAGGGATATAGCCGTCA
>DAOUKX010000163.1:0-11059 GCA_034420855.1 Dehalococcoidia bacterium | reverse complement strand
CTCGCAGGCGCCACTGAAGATGACGCCCATGAGCACCTGCACCATTGAAAACATGCCGAGGGAACCGCGGACGGCCTGGTAGCCCTGCTCGTTCTGGCTGGGGGGGCGGCCCTCTACGACGAAGCCGGTGTCCATATCAGGTGTGGTGGGGATAGGGATGCGTCCGCCGCCGATGTGGAAGGAGATGGGGGTGCCGGTCTCGACGCAGGCTTCCCAGAGGCAGTCCCAGTAGCCGTCACGGGCGTAGAGGGGGTAGTTGAGGCCGCCAGCCATGAGGTCGGCGCCGCGGATGAAGGGGTGGTCGGCAACGCGACGGACTTCCGCTGCGGCGAGCTTGGAATCGTGGATGGGGAGGCAGGCGAGGCCGTACCACCGGCCGGGATTGCTGGCGCCGAAGCGGTCCACCCAGTCGTTGTAGATGCGGTAGACCTCGGTGACAACTTCCATATTCTTGAGGTTCTTACCGGAGCCGGTGATGCCGTAGAGGATTTCGGCGTCGACGCCGTCGGTCTGCATGTCCATTAGGCGGAGCTCGGGGTCGACGGGGCGGGCGGGGCCGTCGTAGAAACCCGCGTCCAGCATCTTGTCGGTGCGTTTTCTGCGGCCCTTCTGCGGCGGGATGAACTCGAAACCGGCGGACTGGGCCACGCCGAGGATGTTGTCGTGTTCTGCCTTCCAGATGAGGCCTTCGTCTGTGTCGATGATGCGTGGCATCATGTCCTGGAGATGAGGCTGGGAATTATTCTTGACGAAAAGGTCACCCGGAAGCCAGCTCATGTCCACGTGGGAATCGCCCGAAACGATGTTGTATTCCAATTTCATACCCCCTTGGAAATTGTCGTTAAATTTAGCAGATTTTGCGTTCAGGCGCTAGTGAAGGGGTATTCGTTTTTGGAGATGGATTATGGGGGGATGGATTCTCGCCTGCGCGGGAATGGGGCTGGTCGGGGGCGTCAACCTCTACGGAAGATCATCCCTCCAGATTCTTCGTCGAGGGACCCTCAGAAAAATGGGGTGCGATGCTTAGAATGAGGTGGGAGAGTGTTGGCGTAAGGAGGCGAATCAGCCTGGGTCGCTGCATGGTCTCATCAAAGTAGCATTCGACGGCTTCCCGGACGTGTTGACGCAATTCCACTTCGGTTTCGGCTTGGGTGTGGATGCCATATCCGAGTGCGCTGGCAGAATACCCGCCATCGACTTCGTCCTCGGTGACTTCAAAGATGATTTCGGATGAGTTGGACATGATGGTCTGAACTCCTGGCAGATATGCCATGTAGCTAGTACATCAGATAGGATTCGTTTCGGTTATTGAATGGAGAAGGCGCGGGCGGGGTTGGTTACCATGATGGTGTGGATCTGGTCTTCGGTTACGCCCAGCTTTCGGAGGCGGGGCAGGAAGGTCTCAAAGATGTGGCAGTAGCCGGTGCTGCCGCCGTACTTCATCTCGTAGTCGCGATTCCTGTCGTGGGAGATCATCAGGTGGTCCACATAGCCGCGCTGGATGAGGGCGTGGACAAGCTCGGCGCGGGTCTGGTCCAGGAGGTAGTGCTCCTTGCCGATGACGTCGAACTGGACGAAGCAGCCCTCGTCGGCGAGGCTCATGAGGACGTCGATGTCGGGGCGTTCGTCCACGTGGCCGACGATAAAGCGGGTGGGGTCCACGCCCGCCTCCTTGAGTATCTGAAGCTGGTGGACACCTACGGTGCCGCCGGGGACTTCCATACGGCGGCCGCCGGTGGTGTGGGTGGTGATGGCGGCGCCGGTGCGCTTCTGAGCGATGGCGACGGCCTGGAGCACCTTGAGCTCGACGGCTTCGACGCGTGCGCGGTGGATGGCGGACTTGAAGAGTCCGCATTGACGCCGGCTCTCGCCCACGCCCTGCTCCACTTCGGCGGTGATGTAGTCTGCGAGCTGCTCGACGGAGTAGTCGTCTACGAAGTAGGGAATGTGAGGCTCAATGTAGAAGCCGGAGGTGGAGAGAATGTGGACCCCGGAGGCCTCGGAGAGGCGGGCAAGCATGTCCAGGTCGCGGCCCCAGCCGTTGCAGGTGACTTCGACGACGGCGCCACCGCCGGCGTTCTTGAAGTGGCGTAGCTCGGAAGCGACTAGCTCGAAGTTGTCTAGCTTCATGAAGCCGGCGGGGTTGCGGGTGGATCCCATGATCTCGAAGCGGGGGCCGTAGTTCTGGTCGCACCAGATGTGCTCATGGGGTAGGCAGACGCCTAGTTCTTCTTCTTTGATGGGGCCGAGTACGGTTTGGATCATTGTTTACTCCCTTAGTTTGTTGGTGGGGATTCACCCATCGAGAGGGAAGGGTGAAGACGGTAGGGCTGTACTAGATTAGGACGGAGCCTTCAGCCTCCAAAGTCTTCAGCAGCAAGAAGAGTTCGCCAGTGGTGCGCATTTTTACGAGGCCGTGGGTTACGGCGTCGGCGGTGAAGACGTGGCCAGCGTCTGTCAAGCCAAAGGATGCGTCGCTGATTATGAGGCTCTGGATGCCGTGGTCGCTTAGGTCCAGGCAGGTCTGGCGTAAGCCGAAGTCTAGCATCGAACCCATGACGATTACGTTGGTGATGTTGTTTCTGGCAAGGAAGGTGGTGAAATTGGTGTTGGCAAGGGCGCTCCAACCGGGTTTGGAGAAGACCGGCTCGTCATCGAGGGGGCGCCACTCATCGGGATGGCGGCCCAGGGGGGTAGTGAGATCCCATTCCAGTCCGGTGGCGCGCTGGAAGAGGGAAGGGGACTCGAAGGTGCCAAATCCGAGGCAGCTATAGGCGACGCGGATGCCCATCCGGCGCGCCACTTCCAGGACACGGCGGATGTTGGGGCGGATGAGGCGAAGGAGGTGGAAATAGTCGTCGAACTCCCGCATGAGGACCTTCTGGTTGACCTTGTTGACCAGCCAGCCGTTTTCGTCGTCCATGAATGGGGAGTGGAGGTCCTGCAGGAGGAGGCACGTGTTCTCCCGGGTCAGGTTAAGGGGAAGGGTCTCCTTGATTATGAGGGTGAGGGGGTGGCGAACCTGCATTGTCTACTCCTTACCGTGAATGGCTTGCCAGTCGAGGCGCTCTCGAACGTCGTCGGACTGGGGGGTTACTTTTTCGGGGGTGAACTCGAAGTCCCAGCCCTCGGCGGCGATGGCGTCTGCGATGGGGCCAGCGTCGAAACGGAGGCCGGTATAGCGCGATGGGGGCTGGTTGGCGAGCCAGACGAAGGCCTTGCCAAGTTCGATGGGGTCGGTCCAACGGGCCTTTTCTTCGTCTGACATCCGGTCGACCTCGGATTGGCCGACGCCAGTGGGCTTGATGGGCGCGCCGGGGCCGATGGTGTTCAGGGCGATGTTGTAGGGGGCGGCCTCGAAGGCGAGGGCCTTGACGAAGCCCTCGACGCCGTGCTTGCCGGCGCAGTAGACGACCTCGTCGATGAACCCTCGGAAGCTGGAGCCGCTGGCGATGCCGACGATGTGTCCGCCGCCCTGGGCCTTCATCACGTCCCAGACGGCGCGGGTGCCGTATATGATGCCGCCGAGGCAGATGTCTAGCTGGCGGCGGGCGGACCGGAGGGATGTGTACTCGAACTTGACGAGGGGCATGACGACGCCTGCGTGGACGAGAACGTCGAGGCGGCCCCAGCGGTCGACGACTTCGGCGACGACCTGGTTGAAATCTTCGGGGTCGCCAGCGTCGAGACGGCGAAGCAGGAACTCCGAACTGTCTTCCTCGTAGCCGGTGCGGGAGTAGGCAAGCTCCTCGGTGTTAACGTCGGTGGCGCAGACCTTTGCGCCCGCCTGTCCGAGGGCACGGGCGATGCCCCAGCCGAAGCCCTGGGCGGCGCCGGTCACGAGGGCTACTTTGCCGTCTAGTCGCATGCTTGGGTTACCTTTCTCATGGTGGGTGACCGGAGGTTTGTGTGTTTGGTGTGTGTGAACATTGGGGTCAGGCCATGATGCGGCGGAGGAAGTTCATGGCGTTGCCGCCGGCGAGCTTGCGTACGTCTTCGTCGGAGTAGCCACGGGAGATGAAGCCGCGGACCAGGTTCTTGCCGTCGGCGGGGGACTCCAGTCCGTCCAGATAGGGAGCGGGGAACTCGCGCACGAGGCTGCCGAGCATCTTCTTGTGGAAGGCCACGTGGTCGCCGATGAGGGTGTCGGTGCCGATGGCCACGTGGTCTATGCCCACCAGCTTGACCATGTAATCGTAGTGGTCGAGGACGCAGTTGATGTCCTGGTCGGGGTCGTCGCTGAGGGAGTTGGGCACGGCGGTGATGGAGATGAGGCCGCCCTTCATTGCGCAGGCGATCAGCTCGTCGTCCCTACGGGTGCGCCAGGTGGGGCGGAGGGTGTGGGAGGCGTTGTGGCTGTAGATAATGGGCGTTTTGGAGTGCTCGATGGCGTCCATGGCGGTCTGCCATCCGGCGTGGGAAACGTCAACGGCCATGCCAAGGTCGTTCATGCGGTGGACGACGGCGATGCCGAAGTCGGAAAGTCCGGCGTCGTGACGTTCGGTGAGGCCGGAGCCGATGTTATTCTGATGATTGTAGGTGAGGCCGGCCATGCGGATGCCCATGCTGTAGAGCACGTCCACCCTGTGGAGAACGTCGCCGATGGCGAGATGTTCCACCGTTGGAAAGATGCCAACTTTGACGTCTTCCCTGGCTCGCAGAATTTCGTTGGGGCTGGTGACCACGGTGGCGTCGTCCTTGTGGAGGCGGACGTCGGCGACCATCATGCCCACCTCCTGTGCGAGGTCTTCAAAGGCGATGAAAGAGAGTTCCGGGCAGCCAGCCATGCCACGGAAGGCGTTGGCGGTTGCGGCGGCGCCCCAGCCACCGTGACGGATGGCCTCGTAGCCCCACTGGTACTCGCCGAGACGGAGATATTCGATGAAGTCGTCCATATTGTCGGGGCAGACCATGGGGTGCTGGTGCATGTCTATCAAGACCAGGTCTTCCATGATCCGCTGGTAGCGGAGCTCCTTCTGGGAGTCTAGAGGCAGGGTCATGGAGGGTACGCGTCCAACCTGCTTTGTTAAAGCAAAAGGAAGTTCGTTCATAGAGGCATCCTTTCCAGCAGGCGGGCGGCTATTCGAGGGTGAAGGGGATGTTGAGGTCGTTCGCCAGGTCGCGAAGCTGCTCGAAGACGACGGAGTCGATTTTCGCGCCGGAGCCTCGGTATTCGCTCTCGCGGCGGTAGTCGATTTCGCCGGGGACGAGGATTTCGTCGAAGCCGGGGCGTAGCATGCTGGCTTTGCATTCGGCGATGAAGTCGTCCATGCGGGCCTTGAAGTCGCCCACAGGCATAAACCAGGCGATGTCTATGGCGGTGAAGCTGTGAGAAACGTCCAGTTTTGCGAGGTTTGAGTAGGGGGACAGGCCGAAAGCGCCGCCGGAGATGACGCCCGTGAGCACGTCGGTCATCATGGCGAGGCCATAGCCCTTGTGCTGGCCTATGCCGAGGAGGGCGCCGTCCATGGCGGCGGCGGGGTCGTCGGTCTCGTTGCCATCGGGGGTCAATGCCCAGTCCGTGGGCATCTTCATGCCCTCGCGGAGGAACCAGCGCATCATGCCCTTGCCAGCGGTGGTAAGGGCAATGTCCAGGACAACGGGGAAGGGGCCGCCGGAGGGAGCGGCGATGGCCCACGGGTTGGTGCCGACGACGCCCGTAGCGCCGCCCCAGGGGGCCATTTCAGGCCCGGCGTTGGTGTAGGCGACGCCGATGCAGTCGTTGTCGGAGGCAAGGCGGGCGTGGACTCCGGAGGAGCCGTAGTGGGTGCCGTTTCGGACGATGACGGTGCCGATTCCTGCGTCCTTGGCTTTCTTGACAGCCAGGGACATGGCTCGCTGCCCGGTGGGGGAGCCGAGGCCGTTGTGGGCGTCGACGAGGGCGAGGGCGGGAGATTCTTTGACGATTTCGAATTTGGCGCCCAGGTTAACGTAGCCGTCTACTATGCGCTGGCGGTATTCGGGGAGACGGCGGACGCCCTGACCCTGGCCGGGGAGGCAGCGGAGTTCGCTCTCGATGAGACCCCTGGTGCAGCAGCGGGCTTCTTCTTCATTCATGCCCATGGCGGAGAAGGCGTCGAAGGTGAATTTTTCCAGGTTATCGACGGACACGGTGACCATGTCTATGGGCATGAAGGCGCTCCTTGTGAGCAGGATTGTCTTGATTCGGTGGCAAGTTTAGTCTTTGAGGGATGGGTTAGCAAGCAGAGGAATTGGTCCAGATTCAATTGAGACTCAGAGAATTGCAAAAATTGGACAATCGGGGGTTGAGAAAAAAAATTAAGGCCGTGGTAGAATATATGCGACTCCTAGACCAGGTAATTGTGACGATCCGCTTGTTGAGTTCAGATATGTTCCTGCTCTGTGCGGCGTTTCCCAGGTGTGAGGAGAAAAAGTTGGCTTTAAGGAGCGCCGCAGATGAATATCTATGTGGGGAATCTCTCTTACGATGTTTCGGATGAGGAGCTGGGCGAAGCGTTTGCCGTCTACGGGACGGTAACGTCGGCCAGGGTTATTCGAGACCGATACACGGACAGGTCCCGAGGCTTCGGGTTTGTGGAGATGGAGAACGAGACTGAGGCGGAGGCCGCCATCGCCGAGTTGAACGGCAAGCCCATCAAGGGCAGGCCGGTGAACGTGAACCAGGCCCGCCCGCGGGAAGACCGCCGCCGCATGTACTAGGGGATCACCCCCTATCCAAACCTTCCTCCCTCAAGGGGAAGGGTCAAAATTTACGC
This sequence comes from Dehalococcoidia bacterium, assembly GCA_034420855.1. Classification (GTDB taxonomy): domain Bacteria; phylum Chloroflexota; class Dehalococcoidia; order Lucifugimonadales; genus JAPULR01. Next base: position 4,322 of record DAOUKX010000163.1, on the reverse strand, counting down.
CTTAACCTCCGTTTTCCTGCGTTTGCAAGGAGAGGGGTGGAGTTGGCCCTATCATCGGGGAGTTCATCCGCATCCCTTCAATAAACTCAGGGCAGGTTCTAGCCTTTTCCCGTTTAGGGGGAAGGGAGCAGACGCAGTCCCGGCTTGAGAACGGGTTCCTGCTTGAGCGTGGATTCCCGCCTTCTTGGGAATGGGGCTGAGGGGATCGGGCGGGTTTCAATCCCGTTCCTACGGTTGTCCGAAAAAGCGTGACGATTATCCACGAGGGTTGTCCTGTGGAAAAATCAGGGCGGCAAACGGACCGGTTATCGGGTGACATAAAAGGGCGCCCATTTGAGCGCCCTTTTATGTTGATATTTGGGTGAGGGTCTACTGGCCCATGCGGTACTGCTTGACTGCGTTGTCGCGGGTTATTTTGGTGAGGACGCTGGGCTCCAGATCGCCCATGGTCTCCTGGATTATGGCCTTGGAGTCTGGCCAAACGCCGTCGGGGTGGGGGTAGTCGGATCCCCACATCATGTTGTTCTCACCGATGAGGTGGGCCATCTGAGCAACGTCGGACTCTTCCTGGAAGGTGGTGCTGCCCTGTCGGAACCAGTACTCGCTGGGGAGCATGGATAGGGGTGGGTCGAACTTCTTGTCGAGGGCGCTGTCCAAGTAGATGTGGTCCATGCGTCCGAGGACGAAGGGGACCCAGCCGGCGCCGCACTCGCCCATGACGAACTTGAAGTCGGGGAACTTTTCGCAGGTGCCGCTGAGGATGATGCCGATGAGCCACTGGACGCCGGATAGCTGTCCGAGGGACTGGGTGACGCCCTGGTGGGCCAATTCGTTCTGGGAGGAATCGCCGTTCGTGGAGGCGTCGCCGTTGGGCGGCGGGGGTACGGGGATGCGACCGCCGCCGACGTGGAAAGAGATGGACATGCGGTTCTTCGCAACCACGTCCCATAGCGGGTCCCAGTAGCCGTCCCTGGTGTAGATGGGCCAGGTCACCTCGCTGGCGATGAGGTCAGCGCCGCGGATGGGCCCCTTGTCGGCTGCGCGCTGGAGCTCTTCGGCGGCCAGATTGGGATCGTGGATGGGGATGCAGGCCAGGGCGTACCAGCGTCCGGGGTTGCTGTCGCAGAATCCCGCTACCCAGTCGTTATAGGTGCGGTAGGTGGCTGCGATGGTGTCGTGGTCCTTGAGGCGCATGCCGGTGCCGGTGATGCCGTAGAGAACCTCGGCGTCTATGCCGTCCATGACCATGTCCTGGAGGCGAAGCTCGGGAGTAGTGGGGTGGGGGCCGCCTTCGTAGAAACCGGCGTCCCACATCCGGTCGATGCGCTTGCGCATTCCGCGGACGGGAGGGCTGAAACCGTGACCGGCGGCGTTGGCCACGCCGAGGACTCGTCCTTCCGCTATCCAGCGGGGACCTTCGTCGGTCTCCTCGATTCGCGGGACTTTATTCTTCAGCACCTCAGGAGCACCTTCGACGAACAGGTCTCCCGGAAGCCAACTGAGATCAACATGGGAATCCCCAGAGACAAGATTGTATTCCATGACGCCCTCCCTTTTTGCTTGGGAACACTGTACCACACTACGGGTTGTAATCGCTATGGCTCAGGAGAGAAGCGTATAACGTAAAATTCGGAAAGCATGGTAGCGGTTGGACTTGTCCGGAACGCCCAGTACCCATTAGAGTTGACGTAATTATCATTGACTTAGTTGAGGATTGAAACCAGGGGCTGAGCAGAGGAGGAAGGCCATGGACGTTAACGAATGTATCGACACCCGATTGACCATCAGGGAGTTCAAGCCGGACCGGGTGCCCATTGACGTGACCACCAAGATATTGCAGGCGGGCAGAGGAGCGCCGAGCTCTCGGAATCGTCAGCCGTGGCAGTTCGTGGTGGTTACGGACTCCGACATGTTGAAGCAGATTGGCTCCATTGCAACGAGCGGGCCCTTTATTGCAAACGCGCCTATGGCCATTGCCGTTTTCATGCGGGACGCCGAACGGCCCGACCTGGACGCGGGCAGGGCTATTCAGCAGATGGAGATCATGGCATGGTCAATGGGGCTCGGCACCTGCTTCGTCGGTTTCCGGGACCCGGGAGCGGAACTGCAGGTGAAGCAGTTGTTGGGAGTCCCGATGGACTTTGATCTCATCACCGTTCTTCCCTTTGGCTACCGGATGGATTCCGTTAGGGGTCGCAACAGGAAGCGAAAGCCCATGTCTGCTATCGCCCACATGGGCAGGTTCGGGTATCCCTACCTGGCCAGATAGCGACTTGCCAGCAGTTCAGCAGGAGCGGGGTCTATGAGTATGGTAGGAAGCGGCCTGTACCAATATCAGATTATCGAGGATTGGGCGAAGCTGCCTGAAGGTTGGCAGTTCGGCATACTGGTCGGCGTGGCCGTGGACTCGCAGGACAGGGTGTATGTGTGCCACCAGCGGCAGGAACCGCCGATAATCGTCTTCGACAGGGATGGGAACTATATCTGTTCCTGGGGCGAGGGCGAGATCAACGAGGGTCACATTATGACCATCGACGCGGACGACTCCATGTACCTGGTGGACCGGGGCGCGCACCAGGCCCTGTGGCTGAGGCTGGGCGGGGAGCGGCTGATGGAGTTGGGGAGGAAGGGCTATCCTTCCAACACGGGGCTGACGGAGATTGGCGGTTTCCCACGGCAGGCCGCAGGGCCGTTCAATATGCCAACCCGGATGTTCAGCGCGCCCTCCGGCGACATCTACGTTTCGGACGGATACCGGAATGCCAGGGTGCACCGGTTCTCCGAGGGCGGGGATCTGATTTCGTCCTGGGGCGCGCCGGGGAAGGACGCGCCTGGAGAGTTTCACCTTCCCCACAGCCTGTGGGTGGACTCGGAGGGGTTGGTGTATGTGTGCGACAGAAAGAACAACCGGGTGCAGATATTCTCTCCGGAGGGGGAGTACGTCAGCCAGTGGGCGGGTCTCACCAGTCCTGTGGACATCTGCATGGACGGCGACGAAAACGTGTTTGTACACGAAGGCGGCACGGACGACGAATCCCCGCGCATCACGGTGCTGGACAAGTCAGGGAACGTTCAGGCGCGATTCGACACGGTCTACGGCCACCAGATCTGGGTGGACTCCCACGGCGACATCTACATGGCAGTGTGCTGGGAGCAGCGGGTCCAGAAGTTTGTGCGTCAGGGCTAGATTTCCGGCCTAACGTCAGGTGATGGAAGCGTCTACGGCTATGGCGGCGAACAGAAGAAACAGGTAGGCCAGCGAGTATACGTAGGTCCCAAGAGCGCCATCTATGCCGGGACTTCTCAGCAGCCGAGCGGCGCTGTAGACAAACACCAAGCCCAGGAACAGGGACGTTCCCAGATACAGCCATCCCACGGCGCCGGTGACGAAGAACATGGACGTGAGGGCCATCAACAGGATGGCGTACAGAAGGATGGCCTTCTTGGTCTTGCTCACGCCCATGACAACGGGCAGCATGGGAACGCCGACACGCTCGTAATCGTCCTTGAGCAAGAGGGAAAGCGCCCAGAAGTGGGGAGGCGTCCAGAAGAAGACGATGGCGAAGAGGTAGAAGGCGGGCAGGGCGAGGCTGCCGGTAACGGCGGTCCAGCCTATGACGGGCGGGAGGGCCCCTGCAGCGCCACCGATAACGATGTTCTGCGGGGTGGTCCGCTTGAGGTTCATGGTGTAGACGAAGACGTAGAAGAGGGTGGAGGAAAGGGCCAGGACGGCGCTCAGCACGTTGACGAGGGTGGCGAAGAGGACGAAGGCGATGAGGTTGACAGCGAACCCGAAGATGAGCGCCTGTCGGGGACTCACTCGCTGGGCGGCCACGGGTCGGCGGCTTGTACGGCGCATCCGGGCGTCGATGTCGCGGTCGAGGAAGTGGTTCAGGGCGTTGGCGCCGCCGGAGGCAAGCGCACCGGCCACCATGACGACGGCTGCCAGCCGGAGGTCTGGTGGGCCGCCGGCAGCCAGGAACATGCCAACGAGGGCCGTGAACAGGAGAAGCAGGACTATGCGGGGCTTGGTGAGGGTGATGTAATCCCTGAAAGCGGCGTTGAACCGACGTCCGGGGCTTTCGCCCGGCTGCTTCAGCCTCCCATCACGTTGTCTTGTAAGGGTCGGAGTCAAGGCGCTATCGGCCGTTGGATGGGGAAGCGTCCAGGATGGCTTCCATTTTAGCGATGAACTCTTCCGTAAGAGTCAGGTAGCGAGCGACCGCATCCGTGCTGAAAGCGTTTATTTCGGAGTTAGTGTGGAGACCTGTGGCGAAAGCAAAAAGGGAGTGAATCTCCGAGTCTCCAGTCTCCTCCGTTAA
>DAOUKX010000162.1:0-19831 GCA_034420855.1 Dehalococcoidia bacterium | reverse complement strand
TCAGCAAGGACTATGAGGAATTGCCTCAGACCACAGAAGCATGGGTTTACGCCGCCATGACTAGCCTCATGCTCCGCCGCTTAGCACACTCAAATGCTTTTTAGACACCCTCTAAGTTTCTCCACCACTTCCCTCACCACGTCTTCCCCGTACTGGTATGTAAACTGGTCAATTACGAATACGCTTCGACTTTCATCGCGAATGACCATCTCAATCTCCTCGCGGCAGGCCTCCAGCAGCCGCTGGTGGGCCTCTTCCTTCTGCCGACGGACCTCCCACGCCGTCAACGGTGGTTGCGCCGGAGGTATAATGGGAGCGCGCAGGGACGAGACGTCTATCCCTGTTCGATGGGTCTCCATCCATGCGTCTATCTCCGACTGGCGGAACCGCCAAGTGGCGCCCAGCTTGAACGCGGGAATTTTGCCCGATTGGGCCCAGTCATAGATGGTGCGTTCCTTCATGGCCAGGTATCGAGCCACCTGCGGCAGGGACATCAGCGCCGATGGGGTGGTGTTGACTTCCAAGACTGCTCCCTACGGGGTCGAAGACATTCGGCAAGTAATGCGATAAATGGTTGTATTTGTCAATAGACGACAAGTAAACGCAGACATGGTAGCCAGCATATCAACGGATTCGCTCAGATTTTCGCTAAATCTAAGCGTTTAGTGTGAAGGTTAGTTCTACCGCCCCCTACGCAGCACCCGCCCCGCCGTCTCCCCCGTAAACCGCCCCTCCGACACGCTCACCCGCCCGTTCACCAGCACGTGCCCGATACCCACGGGGTACTGGTTCGGGTCCCGGAACGTCCCCCGGTCGACGACGGTGTCAGGGTCAAAGACCACGATGTCCGCGTCCGCCCCCGGACGCAGCGTCCCCTTGTTGTGCAGGCCCAGCCTCTGGGCGGGGAACGATGTCATCTTCCGCACCGCCTCCTCCAGCGTGAGCACTCCCTCCTCCCGCACGTACCGGCCCAGCACTCGCGGATACGTGCCGTAGATGCGCGGATGGGGATTGCCCAGCTGGAACAGCCCGTCCGACCCGATCATTGTGTGGGGACTTGCCATCACCGTCCGCACGTCCTCCTCGTTCATGGAGAAGATAACCATGCCCACAGCGCACCGGTCCTCCACCAGCAGGTTCAGCGCCGTATCCACCGGCGAGCTGTTTCGCATGTCGCTTATCTCGCCGATGGTGTGTCCGGCGAATCGTCGGTTGGCCTCAGATTTCGCCGATGTTATCAGTATGTCTGAAAGCGCTCCCCCCGTGCGCGTCTCTCCGTTATCGTTAAGAAGCTGCTCCACAATCGTGGCCCGGGTATCAGCGTCCTGCAAACGCTCGACAATCCGGTCCACGCCGCCCTCTTGGGCCCACGGCGGCAGAATCGCCTGCAAAGTGGTGCTGGCGGCGGCGTAGGGGTACTGGTCCACCGTCACGTCCATCCCCTGCCTTCGCGCCTCACCGATGAGTTCCAACGACTGGGCAACCTTACCATGATTGCGACTCCCCGTAGCCTTGTGATGGGATATCTGCACGGGCAGATTCGCCTCCCGCCCGATGGTCAGCGACTCTTCGATGGATTCCGATAAGTGGTCGCCCTCGTTCCGCATGTGGGTTGCGTAGAAACCCCCAAACCGGGACGCCACCTGTGCCATGGCGGCAATCTCCTCCGTTTCGGCGTATGCCCCGGGCACATAGATGAGACCCGTGGAGATGCCGAAGGCCCCAGCTTCCATGGCCTCCTGCACCAGCTCTTGCATCTCACGAAGCTCATCCGACGTGGGAGCACGCTCATCGAACCCCATGACAGCGATTCGCACCGTCCCCTGCCCCACTAACGGCGCGATGTTGGTTGCGGGCCTCGACTCCTCCACAGCCATCAGGTATTCGCCGAAAGTTCTCCACTGCCACGTCACCCCCGTCGGAGGCGTGATGAACGCCGTATACCGCTGCAATTCGTCGCCGGTGGCCTTGCTCAGAGGCGCGGCAGTGAAGCCACAGTTGCCCCCAACCTCCGTGGTCACCCCCTGCCGCAGCTTGTAGTCCTCCACGTCCTTGTAGAACAGCGTCAGGTCAGGATGCGAGTGCATGTCGATGAAACCGGGACAGACGCACATCCCCTGGGCGTCTATTACGGTCGACGCCGACTCCCGTACCTCCCCCACGGCAGTAATCACCCCACCGGAAACCGCCACGTCCCCCCAAAACCACGGGTTCCCCGCCCCATCAATAATCTTCCCATTCCGAATAACAACGTCCGCCATGCCACAACTCCTTATGAGAGGCTAGTGGGATGGTAACCCACCTCCCCCCGTTTGACCACCTCTCCCCCCGTGCGCTATTCTGGCCTCTACAGGTTGTCGCGCATCCACGAACCCCGCTCTGCGCCACAGAAACCCGCACCCCCAAGGAGACAAAATGCCCCGCATCACCCTCGAAGACGGCATGAATATCCTGGAGGGGGCCTTCAACAAGGCCCGCAGACTGAAACTCACCGTCGCCGTTTCCGTCGTCGACGCCCGCGGCGACCTGGTAGCCGCCGCCAGGATGGACAACGCCATCTGGTGGTGGACCGAAAGCAGCCGCGGCAAGGCCGTCGCCACCGTCGCCTACGAGGGCGTCCCCAGCGGCGAATTGCTGGAGCGCTCCGCACGCCCCGTCGCCCAGGGCCTCCAGGCAATGCACGACGGCCGTTTCATGCCCCAGCAGGGAGCCATGCCCGTCTTCAAGGACGGCGTCCTCGTCGGCGCCGTCGGCACCGCCGGCGGGTCGGGGGAGGAAGACGAAGAGATCTCCGGCGCTGGCGCTGCTGTGGTTGGAAAGTGAGAAACTTTAACTCTCTCAAAGGGGAGAAATGACCAGTTTAGGTTCCCTTGTTCAGGCCCAGTGGAGCGACCCCGTAGAGGCCGTCGAGCAGTGCTACGCCCTCGGCTGGACCGATGGCCTCCCTGTAGTGCCACCCACCGTGCAGCGCGTGGAGGAGTTCATCGCCGTTGGCCAACGACCTGCCGACGAAGTCATCGGCGGCCTCCCCGAACGCCGCCGGGAGGTCACAGTCGGTAAAGTCGCCGCTAACGCCGTCATGGCCGGTTGCAAGCCCGAGTATTTCCCCGTCGTCCTCGCTACCGCAGAGGCAATGCTGGATCCCGCCTTCAACCTCATCGGTCCTTCTTCCAGCCTTGGCGGCGCAGGCATCCTCGTCATCGTCAATGGCCCCGTCGTCTCCGCCCTCGGCATCAACAGCCGCAACAACCTCTTTGGCCCCGGCAATCGCGCCAATTCCACCATCGGCCGCGCCGTCCGGCTAATCCTGATGAACACCTGCGCCGCCATCCCCGGCCTCTTCGACCGCACCGTCTTGGGACATCCGGGCAAGTTCAGCTACTGCATCGCCGAGAACGAGTCCGGGACCCGTTGGACGCCCCACCACGTAGAACGGGGTCTCAAGCGGGAAGACAGCGCCGTCACCGTCTTCGCCTGTGAGGGCCCCCGACAGGTGCGCGCCAGCAACCGTCCTGAGGCCATGCTCTACACCGCCGCCGACGTAATCTCCAGCCTCGGCTCCTCCATGTCCTCCGTCGGCTCCGTTGGGGACACCTCGGAGGTGTTGCGCCAGGGCGAAATTGCGTTGGTCTTTGCCGGTACCAGCGATGTTTGGGAGGACTGGACGAAGGACGACATCCGCCGGTACCTGCATCCCCGTCTGAAACGGTCCCTCGCAGACCTGAAGCGCGGCGGACAGGTGGAAGGCGAAGTAATTGACGGCGATGAAGACGAATATCTGACGCTTATTCTCTCCCCGGACGATATAATGATAGTGTTCGCCGGTGGCGCAGAGCAGTCCCATATTGGGGTCATTCCGAGCTGGGGGCCCAAGGTCTCCTCCACCTCTGTCACCAGGAGCGTCCGGTGGCCCGCCGAATAGGCCCCAAAAGGAGACAAGCCAAAAAACTACCCGCAATGGTTATTCCCCCGAAGGCGGGAATCCATCCCCTCCGGTGGGGCACATCTCACCCCCGCCGCCAACCCGCAAGACCACCAAAAGGAGCACGAAATGAAAAAGAACGGCGCTTATGAACTGGTAGACCCTACGACTCAACCCCTGGTGGCGAGCTTCAGCGTTGCGCCCAGGCTTCTGGACATCCGCGGCAAGCGGATCGGCCTCATCGACGACAGCAAGACCAACGCCAGGGAACTTCTGGAAGACTTGGCGACCATTCTGGAGGACAGGTACGAGACCTCCGTGGCCCTGTACCATCGCAAGCCCTCCGCTTCTAAACCCGCCGACCCGGAGGTGGTGACCCAGATGGCAGAGGAGTGCGACGGAGCAATTGTCGCCGTCGGTGATTGAGGGTCCTGCAGCGCGTGCAGTGTGCACGACGGAATTCATGTTGAGAAGGCAGGCATCCCCGCGGCGGTTATCTGCACCGACCGCTTTGAGGTGACGGCGAAGGGCATGGCCGAGACTTGGGGTGCGCCCGACTTCCCGGTCATATACACCCACCATCCCGTCGGGACCCTCGATCGCGACGGTGTAAAAGAAAGGGCCGACCAGTTGGCCGACCCCGTCGTTGCCGTCCTTACAGGAGTGGAAGTCTCTGAGCTAACCCCCCGCGCCTAACCTGGCGCCACGTCTGACTTCACCCAGTCTATAGCAGGGTCCGACGGATCCCTCAGCCGTTCCACGGCTACAGTGAGGTCATCCAAGTCCTCTAAGTAACGTTGCAATGCCAGCCGGATTAAGAATGCCCGGCTGCATTGGAGACGTGCCGCTGCTGCGTCCAGGGACTCTGCGAGTTCATCCGGCAAACGTGCGGTTATCTGGTTCATATTTCCGTTCCGACGATTGGGGTGCTACGGACAATGCCTTTCTTGCTTGCACCCCCGATTATGGCATTCTCCATCGCCTCTATCGGGGTATTAGACGTCCCCGTGCACCAGCCCGATGGTCGCCAGCCGCTTCTTCGTCTCGGCGTAAACGTCGTCCGCCAGCGGGCCTTTACCCGCCACCGCCACGTTCTCGCTCAGGTGCGCCGGGTTCTGAGTGCCGACGATGATGGTGTGCACGTGCGGATGCGACATGGTGAACCGCAGCAGGAAGGCGGTACGCGATTCCCCCTCCTCCCGAAGCTCGTCCAGATTCGCCTCCTCAAACGCGTCCCACCGCTTGCCGCCTACGCTGTGGACGCGGGCTGAGGCGCCCACGCTTGCCCCCGGCTCACCCTTGGCCACGCCGCCGCGGATGATAGTCCCGCCGCCGGCCTCTGATATCTTCGTGATGATGTCGTGGTGGTCCGGCTCCAGCGCCGAGTACGGAATCTGGAACACGTCGTAGGCGCCCGTGGCCAGGTGCTTCTCCAGGTGGGGCAGCACGCTGGACACGCCGATGAACTTAGTCATACCCCGCTTTTTTATCTCCAGCAGTGTGTCGATGGCCCCCGTCTCCTCCACGTCCTCTGCCGTGGGGTTGTGCAGCTGCACAATGTCCAGACAGTCCGTGTCCAGGTCGCGAAGTGTCTCCTCCAGGCATTCCAGCATGTCCTTGCGGTTGTAGCTTGCGAACTTATCGGCGCTGCAACGCCCGTGGCCCGTCTTAGCGGCCAGCACGTATTCGTCCCGCCGCTTGCCGATGTACTTGCCCATCATCTCTTCGCTCCGGCCGTAGCACCATGCCGTGTCTATGAAGTTGATGCCCGAGTCAAGCACTGCGTTCAGAATCTGGTCGGCCCGCTCTTCGTTGGGCATCCGACCACGTTCGTCGTCCTGGCTGGTCCCGCGCACCTCAAGGGCGCCGTAGCCAAGCTGTGTTACCTCGTAGCCCGTTCTGCCAAGCGTCATTTTACGCATGAAGAGTTCCCCCGTTCTCTTTCTTTGCTGTCTTTCAGACACTACCGGGCCGAGGCTTCGGCCCGGTAGTCAAATGTCGTTAGAGTCCCTGGTTGCAGCTAGTTGGAAATGCCGGCCTGCGCCTGCGCTTGGCCGACCAGGTCCACGCCCACTCGCTCGCTCCAGGCGGCAAGCAGTCGCGATACCACCGGGCCCGGCGTGTCACCGTCCAGAGGCCGGTTGTCCAGCTTGGACACGGGCAGCAGGCAGTGGCTCGTGCCGGAAACGAACGCCTCGTCGGCGGTGTAAGCGTCGTAGAGCTGGATGTCATCCAGTTCCACCTCGATGCCCAACTCGTCCGCCAGACTGAGCAGCGTCTTCCTCGACACTCCCTGCAGCAGGGTGCGGTCGCCCGCGGTGCGCAGCTTTCCGTCCGTGACGATCCAGAAGTTGAAGCCCGTGCCCTCGGAGATATTCCCGTCCAGGTCCAGCAGGACCGGCCAGGACTCCGGGTCCACGTCGTGGGCTTCCAACTCCGCCAGCACGAAGTTCATCCGGCTCACGTGCTTCACCTTCGGGTCCAGCGAGTCGGGATGATACGAGCGGGTGCGCGAGAACACCACGTGGGCGCCATCGTCATACAGATGGGCGTAGCGGTTGAAGTCCATCGGGTAAGCGGCCACGAACACCGTCGCGGGCGAGTCGTCGCTCACGGAAAAACCCTCGCCGCGGGTGACCATCTGCCGCACGTTCATGTCCCCGCCCTCCGGCACCAGGTCCCAGTTGCGCTCCACCGCCTCGTTGGTAATCCGGATCATCTCCTGCCGAGAGATGCCAGGGTCGATGCGGGTGTACTTCAGGGAGCGGAAAAGCCGGTCCATGTGGTCGTCCGTGTTGTAGAACTTTCCGCCGTAGGTGCGGTCTACCTCGAACACCGCATCGCCGAGGCGGAAGCCCCTGTTGTCCATGGTTATCTTGCATTCGCTCTTGGGAATCCATTCGCCGTTAAAATAGGCAATAATCTCGTCTGCCATAACGATTCCTCCAGAATCCGTAGAATAGCGGCATTATAAGTGAAGTGCATACAAAAATAAACAGCGACGCTATGCGTCGCCGGGGCGTGGAACTCGCAGGTGATTCACTCCTGCCTGTCTTTGTGGTTACCCTTCGTGTTCGTGTAGGTTCTGATCCGCTTTCTGCTTGGGCCTCTTTCCGTTCGTGTCAGCTTCCTGCTGCAAATGAACGTATCAATAGAATAACAATGCCAATCGCCAAGCTTCCGAACGTTCCTATAAAAGCCATTAGCAGTCGATTGAACATTCTCTCAAGGTCGGCCTTGGTGGCCAGATGCGGGAGTGTGGCTTCCATACTGGCAACCCGTTCTTCCAGACTAGGAGTAGTCATGCATTTCCCCTCCGGGTGTTGTACATCCATGCGACTAAGCAGTGTAGCATGATGTCAAGGTCACGATGAAAGGGAAACGGATAGATGAAGATTTGCATCCATAGAGGCACTGAACAAATCGGCGGCACCTGCATCGAGGTGGAGTCTGCAGGCAGTCGCATCGTCCTGGACTTGGGCCTGCCCCTTAATGCGCCTGGCGACGACCACGAAACGTTGCTACCCGACGTATCCGGCTTCCGCAACGTCGACGATAGTCTGTTGGGGGGTGCTCCTCTCCCATCCGCACCTTGACCACTTTGGACTGGCAAAACTAATCCGTCCCGAAGTCCCGGTCTACATCGGAGAGGATGCCAACAACGTCCTCACCACAGCCAGCCGATACGTCCCGAATGGCCAAGCTCTCTACAATCCCCGCTTCTTGCGCCACGAAACACCAGTCGAAATCGGCCCCTTCAGGGTAACCCCCTACCTGGTCGACCACAGTGCCTTTGATGCCTACTCCCTGCTGGTGGAAGCCGACGGCAAGCGGGTCTTCTACACCGGAGATTTTAGAGGTCACGGACGCAAGTCTGACCTCTTCGATTGGATGGTCAGATGCCCGCCGCCCGACATCGACGTGTTGCTCATGGAGGGCACCACCATTGGGCGGCCGGGCTCGGAAAAAAGGTTTCCCAGCGAACAGGCCCTCGAGGACGAGTTCGAGGATGCATTCAGAAAGACAGAGGGCATCCACTTCGTCTGGACGTCGATCCAGAATATCGACCGTATCGTCACCATATTTCGCGCCGCAAAGAAGACGGGAAGGTCCCTCGTCATCAATCTCTACGCGGCGGTGGTATTGGATGCTACGGGTCGAGACACCATTCTCAAGTCTCACTGGGATGGCGTGAAATTCTATGTCCCCTACTGGGAGGGACGCAGGATTAAGAAGGAGAAGCTGTTTGACGACCTCAGACGGCACAAGACCAACCGCGTCTACGATGAAGACCTGCCCTACCTTCGAGGACGGGCCGTGATGCTGTTCTCTCCTTCCATGTTGAGAGACTTCGGAGTACAGGACGCGCTGGAGGGAGCACAGTTCACCTACTCCATGTGGAGCGGCTACCTGAAGGAGGAACGATGTAAAAGGGTGATGCGATGGCTGGACGACAACAATATCCCTTGGCAGACTATCCACACCTCGGGCCACGCCTCCGTCGCCGACCTGCGCCGCTTCGCCACTGCCCTCGCCCCGCGGAAGCTCGTCCCCATCCACACCTACGAGGGCGACCGCTACCCCGAACTCTTCGACAACGTGGTCCGCCACCGCGACGGCACCTGGTGGCAAGCCTAGAAGCCCCTGGTTAGTTGTAGGATACAATAACTGTAGAATACAATCGGCAATAGCAGGAGGTAACTATGGCATTGCCCGCATTCAACCGAGGTATAAGCTGCAAGTTTGTTAATAAACTGAACAAGGAATACGACAAAGGTGGATGGTGGAAGAGTCTGGTAGATGACCGCGAAACCTTTCTAGCTATACGGGGAGGCTATCTCAACGTCTACTACCGCGGCTGTAGCCTCATAATGCTGGAGCATAAGGATGATAGTCTCGTTGGAGAAATCTCATACAAATACCTGCTACATCCTGGCCTGAAGCCTGAAACGGTCAATGTGATTTACGGAATCCCTTGTCTCGAATCCCTCAGAAAAAGTGCCTTCATTTCGACACTCTCCGAGGTTGGGGCCCTTAAGAAGGCTGCAGAGCCTTATGCGGATGGGGAGAATATAGGTGTCCATCACATCATTCACAATAATATGATGGTTTCGGATGTTGAAGTTGCGTTTGGGAATAACGAAAGAAGGCAGGTAGATTTTGCAGCCCTGAACGTGGTAAATGGTTCAATCGAGATCAGGTTCTATGAGGCGAAGCTCTTCTCAAACTCTTACCTGAGAACCAATGAAAATGGAAGACTTATAGTTCTCAACCAAGTCAATCGCTATTCCGAGTTGTTGAAGAAATATTGCAAAGATGTGATGGAAAGCTACCATAGGGTATGCTGTAATCTCCTGAATCTGAAGGGCATTGCCGATAGGCTTCAGGAACGCCACCAATTACTAAATGAGATCGCGACAAATCCATCTCGGTTGAGGATTGACCCGCAGGTTTGGCTGGTAGTATTTGGTTTCGACCCATGTGAAAGGGAGAAGGAATCCTGGGAGAAGCATGAGAGAACTATCTGTGAAGCTCTTGAGGGCAGGGTAATCATGGAAGGCGTCCCCAAGAACTTGAAGCTGTGTAGCTGAGGATGTGATAAAAGGAAGAAGGGGCGGCCACCGGGCCTCCCCTTCTTCATCTTCTGCTTATCGCGCTCTCCGCCTCAGGCAGTGCCTGCGCCTAAAGCGTAAACTGCGCCTCGAAGTAATTCGGGTCCTTCTGGTAGATCTGCACCCTCATGTGCTGCGCCTCGGCTATCATGATGTTGTAGTCCTCGTCCACCAATATAGCCTGCGGATGCCACAGCCTCCATTCCGGCTCCAGGTCCGCCCGCATACGGGCTTTGGCCAGGTCCGGGTTCGCCGCTACCTTCGCCTCGGCCCACCTGGAAAGGTTCATCGCGTCCCCAATCAGGTTCACCAGGAACGTTCCGTCGGCCTGGTATATGACAACCCGGTTGTTGGCCCAGTCCGCCACGAACACGTCCCCGTCCTTGTCCACGGAAACGTCGCTGGGATGGTTCAACTCCACCTGGTCCTGGCCGGCTTCGCCGAAACTCTGCAGGTGCTGGCCCGATGCGGTCAGCTTCTGGATCCGGCTGTTGCCCCAGTCCGCCACGTAGATGTTGCCGTCTGCGTCCACGGCCAGTCCCCACGGCAGGTCGAACTCGCCGGGGCCGGAGCCGCGCGAGCCGAAGGCGTCCAGGAACTGCCCGTCCTTGGTGAACTTCTGGATGCGATGATTTCGCGTATCCGAAATGAGCAGGTTCTCCTCGGAGTCGAAGACAATCCCACTGGGCCTGATCATCTGGCCCGGCTCTGAGCCTTCCTCTCCCCACTTGCCTATGAACCCGCCCTCCTTGTCGAAGATGACCACCTTGCTGCCCGCCTGGTCCGTCAGGTACAGGTTCTCGTCCGAGTCCGCCGTAAGTCCGCCGGGCCAGAGAAACTCCCCGTCTCCGGAACCGGGACTGCCGATGTCCGCCAGCCATTCCTGGGTCGACATCACGCACTTGGTTATCCTCGCGCCGCCTTGGGACTCCGTGCCCCAGTTGGCCACGTACAGAACGTCGTTGGCGCCCCGGGCGAGCCCTACGGGATGGCGCAGGCTTGTCGCGGAGGCCCCGATCTGGCCGATGTTGTCCACGTAGCTGAAGGCTCGTTCGGCGGCAATTTGCGTTACTGGCATTTGTACTCCCTCTGGTTAAGTTGCTGAAAATTGCAGACGGGCCACCCCATGGCGGGATGGCCCGTCGTTAGTTACCGGATACCTATGTGGCCCCTTGGCAAGGAGAGCTTACTTCGCGATGAAGTCCAGCTGCTCGAAGGTGCCGCCTACGATCTCCGTCGGGTCCAGACCCATGAACTGCTCCAGCAGCGTCGAGTAGAAACCGCGGAAGTCGTAGTTGGGTGCCAGGTCGCCCTCTTGGAGGTCCTCCTCGTTCATGGACGGGTACTCGGAGTAGTGGCCGCCCTTAACGGGGTCGCCGATTGCAAAGGCAATTCCGCCGGCGCCGTGGTCGGTGCCGGAACCGTTGTCGCGGACGCGGCGGCCGAACTCGCTGAACATGATCAGTACAACGTTGTCGGCGGCGTCGTTGGCCCGCAGGTCGGCAAAGAAGTCCGAAATGGCTGCTGCCGAGTCCTTCCAGAGCTGCTCGTGCCCTGCCATCTGGCTGGCGTGGGTGTCGAAGCTGGCATGCTGGGTGTAGAAGAAACGCGTGCCCAGGTTGGCTTGGTGCACCATGGAGATGCCTCGCAGCTTCTGGGCTATGGGCGTCGCGGCGTATTCCACTTCGGAGTTGTACATCTCAGGCGCGGTCTTCAGGATGTCGGCGCCCTTGAGCGCGTCCAGACCCGTCTGGCCCAGATAGTCCATCACGGGGCCGCGACCGATGGCCGGGGAGTAGATCCGCTGGAAGCGGTCCAGGGCCCGCATGCGCTGGTCCTCGTCCGTGATGCCGGTGAGCACGCCGTAGTTCTCAATGTCGGAAACGGAGGCTACGGGCACGCCCGGAAGCGCCATAGCCCGGGGAAGACCCTGGCCGAAGTTCACGCCGGTGAGCACGTTCTCCTTGTCGGGGTCAACGGCCTTGATGGAGCGGCCAACCCAACCCTCGGTGCCTACCTTGTCCGGCTCGCAGGTGTGCCAGATGTCCATCGAGCGGAAGTGGGACCTGGGGGAGTTGTCATACCCGACTCCGTGAATCAGGGCCATCTTGCCCTCGTCCCAGAACTGTTTGATGGGGGCCATCTCAGGATGGAACCCATAGTCGTCGTCTATGGGGACCTCTTCACCCTCCGGGATAACCACCAGCTTTCGGTAGTCTCTGTAGAGGGGGTTCTGGCGAGGTACAATCGTGTTGAGGTAGTCGTTACCTCCGGTTAGCTGAAAAATTACCAAGACTGGATCTTTAGCCATGACGTTGCTCCTTTCTCTAGGCTGTAGATTCATCGTAGCTTTCCAATCTTCTAGCCGAACTGGTACTCCCTGGTTGCGGCTATAAGTTGCAGTACTTCCGTCACCCTCTGGCCGAAGGCCCTGTTCTCGTCCTCCGTGGAGCCGCGGCTGATCTCGCCGCCGGACCGCACGTGAGTAAGAAGCTGTTCCCGGGTCTCGTCCGTGATTCTGACGGCGCCCAGCAGTTCCAGGCATCCGTCCACAAACTCCTCCGGTGTGAGGGTATCGCGGGCGCCCAGCCTGTTGATGATGGACTTGATTCCGGGCATCTCCGCGTTGCTGAAGCTGTCGGCGACGAAGTTGACTCGGCGCACCAGTGAGCCGGTGTCTATCCACTCACGGCCCGTGTGCCAGCCTTCGACGCTGGGGGGATTGATCAGGTCCTGGCCCTGGTAAGTGCCTTCCAGTCCCATGGGAAGCACCCCGGGGCGTGGCTCCTGAAAGTCTCCGATGAGGCGGATGGTCCCTGCCACCACCTCTGCGGGATTCTTCACCTTGGCGAACCACACGCTCTCGTCCTTGAAGAAGTCCGAGTTGAGCAGGAATCGCAAGGTTGTCTTGATGTCGAATTCCGATTCTACAAAGACCTTGGCGATGGCATCGACGGCCTCGGAGTCCTTGGGCGGCACGTCCAGCCAGCTGGGCACCTGTACCTCGTCGGCGACGAAGAAGTTGTAAAGGTGGCGGGCCATGAAGTTGGCCGTCGCCGGCTGCTCTACCACTATGTCTATGATGTCTTCCCCGTTGAAGCGGCCCTTGTGGCCCAGGAAGGTCTTCTCACTGTGGTCGTGGTCTTCCGCCTTGTAGATGAACTTCCAGTGATGGCGCTGGTAGGGCGTTCGCGGAATCTTCGGGAGGATGGTCCAGCCGGTGAAGGCCCGGGCCGCCATCTTCACGTCGTCCTCCGTGTAGTTGCCCTGCCCCATGGAGAAAAGCTCCAGAAGCTCCCGTCCCCAGTTCTCGTTGGGGGCGCGCTTGTGGTTCTCGTTGTTGTCCAGCCAGAAGATCATTGAGGGGTCCTTGGAAAGACGGATCAGCAGGTCCTTGTAGTTGCCCATTCCGTGATCGCGGAACATCTGAATCTGCTGGAGCATCTCCGGCGGGTTGTCCACCTTGGAATTTCCGGTGGCGAAGACCATGTGCCAGAAGAGGGTCATCTTCTCCACCAGCGGACGTGGGGTCGTGTACAGGTGGTACATGAAGTTGGCCGTTCCCATAGCGGGCGCGGAAGGCACCTCCATGTCCGGGAAGTATCGAGCCAGCGTTAGCTCGTCGTACTCCGGCACACCGTTGGCGTCAGGGTCTACCAGCTCTTCTACGGTGGCTTCATAACCCTTGGCGGCTCTTGCTTCGAGCTCGTCATAAGTGGCTCCGAAACCGGCGCGACGCATCAGGTGGGCCATCAATGCAATGTCCTTGTTTACCATTCAGCCACTCCTTTCTTTAAACTACATGCACCCCTAACAGCCCACGACTTTCGCCGAGGTCAAATAGAGGTGCGGCAATTATAGATAAGGTATGTTTCCAGTGTCAAGAACAGTCGGCAAGTGAAAGGCCTTGATGGGGAGGACTGTGGCAGCAGCGAAAAAGCTACTGTCCGTCTCTGCAGATGACCATGTGGGAGCCGTCGGCGTTTGTGTGGACGGGGTAGGACTCGCCCTCTAGTTCGAAGACCAGTTTGTAGCCTGGAGTTATCACCTGAGCATAGCCAAAACCTTCCCTGGGACATCCCAAGCTGGTGTCGGACCACTGCATACGCTCCGAGCTGGTGAGTGAGAAGTCTCTCTCGCCTACCTCGTCTGCCAGCAGCTTCCGCGCCCCAGTCTCGATATTGCTGGGCACGGGTTCTCTGGCAGCGGGAGTTGGCGTGGCGGGTACGCCCGACACGGCCGTCGGCGCAGTAGGCCCAGTCTCCGACGCACCGTTTCCTTCATCGTCGCCGCCACAAGCTGCCATAGACACAAGCGCAACTGCCGTCGCAAGCGCCAGCCATAACTTGATGTTTGTTGGTCTCAACATTCGATACATCCGCAATCCCAAATAAAACGGTTCATTCTCCTTGGAATAGATGCCCAATGCCACCTGACCTGCCGAGCGCCCTGCGCAAGGATGATTTCAATCGGCGACGACATAGAGCATCTTCCGACCGCGACATTCCTTCTGGCAATAACTCCCATCCTGGTTCCATCCGTATAAGTATTTACAGTCCATGAGCATACTTGGGCTGCCGGATTTCTGCGGAAACATTCCTTAATCGCCATCTGGGATAAGTCTCAAAGGCCGTCCCTATATTTTAATATGCGTGTTCAGACATCACCAGCTACTGGGCTTGGTGATGAGGCCTTGGGCATCAGAGAGGGTATCCGGTAACAGGCTGGCGCTCAGGGGCCCTCGACGCAGCCTTCTGTACCAGGAAGCTGCCTCGCGTAGTTTGAAGCTTCGGTTGGAGCTTGGATCGATTACTCCAACCTGCTTGCCTAGTTTGGTTCTCGCCATACCAATTGGTGTCACTAGGTCCGAGTCGTTCGAGATCACTACTGCTAGGTCGTATTTTTTCTCAAAGCCGTCCATTAGAAGATATGACGCTAGGTTAACATCCGAGCCCTTTTCCTCGGTGTCTAGTATTTCGACAGTGCGAGACCCGGATGTCGGTTGTTGAGCCAACGGACGCCGTTTTCTCTTCGGTAGGAAGTGTCCATAATGAATGGTGAGGTGAGGAATGGTTGCCAAAGCGCGAATATATGTCTGTTGTCTCTGAGGTTGGGCAAGATCACGGGGCCTACTGGTTATTAGCGCTGTGAAATAACGGATCCGCTTAATCTGGTGCTGGGGTATCAGCAACTGTGCTAGCTTTCCCATGTCGAGCCAACGAAACGGAGTCCCTCGCAGTGCGCGAAAGTAGAGATTGAAACCGTCTATATAAACGAAGGTTCGAATGGAAGGGGTCCCACAAAAAGCTGAGGCTGCCTCAAGGCAGCCTCGCGCCCTGAGGCCGAAGCCCACAGGGGGGGTAGGACTTTACTTTATATGGAACGCACACCGTTTGTCAATCCTTTGTGCTAGGCCAGCGTGCAATTTGTAGCAAACTCTCTCGCTCGCGGTCTCCAACCACACGTTGAAGCCTCACCCCCGCGGTGGTATCATAGGCCCGCCATCCACCCGTCCGGGGGGTGAGCCCTTCGCCGAGTTCAGGAGGCCGCTGGGATCCCATGAGGACCGAGACGGCGACGCTGGCATTGCTTTTCCCTTTGCATGATACCGTGTCGTCTTCTCTATCCCCTGTCGATACGTCCTTCTCCACTTCCAATTCTGCTGGGAACAGCAGTCCCGCGTCCTTTGACTCAACCAGCAACCGGACCATGATTGAAGAAGCTGCCTCTCCATCGGTGTCAGGCTCGGGCGTCTGTCCCAACGTAGGCTTCATAGGTGCTGGCGCACTGGCTTCAACCCTCGCAATCGCCCTCTCCGCCGCCGGGTGGAAAGTCGATGCCGTCACCAGTCGCTCCCATACATCCGCCCGCCGTCTCGCCCGTCTCATCCCCGGTTGCAACGCAGAGAGCGGTCCCCAGGACGTCGTCGATCGCTGCCGTATTACCTTCCTCACCGTCCCGGACGACGCAATCTCCCAGGTGGCGTCCTCCATCAACTGGCCGGCCGGACGGGGTGTAGTCCACTGCTGCGGCGTAGGCACGTCAGCCCTCCTCATTCCAGCCGAAAATCAAGGAGCGCTCTGTGGCTCCTTCCACCCGCTCCAGACTTTCACCCCCTTGCCGGTAGACGAAAACTCCGCCACTCTCGCCTCCCTCACACGGGAGCGACTGAAAGGAATCACTTTCGCCGTGGAAGGGACCGGCTGGCTCCAGCAAGCCCTTCAGTCAATGGCGTCCAGCCTCGGTGGACGTACCATCGAAGTCTCGCCGGAACATCGCGCCCTATACCACGTCTCGGCGGTCATGAGTTGCGGCTCATTAGTCGCCCTGCTTAGATCCGCCGCCGCACTCTGGCAAGCCATGGGCGTCGACCAAAAAACTGCCTTTCAATCCCTCCTTCCCCTTGCCCGCACCACCCTGGAGAACGCAGCCACACTTGGCCCTGAAGCGGCGACCACAGGCCCCGTGACCAGGGGCGACGCAGACACCGTTCGAACTCATCTGCAAGCTCTACAGTCCCTCGCTCCTGAAGTTCTCCCCCTCTATGCCGAACTCACTAGGGTGCTGATTGCCCATGCGTCTACCCTCGATGGGCAGAAGCGAAGCGAACTGGCCCGCCTACTGGCAGAATTTTCTGAGGCGGACTCGCTATGGATGAAGAAACTCTCCGCATCCGGTAGCAACCACAACGACGGAGGCCAGTCTCATGCCTAGAATGACCGCCCGGCGAATACGCACCATGAAGGCGAAAGGACAGCGAATCCCAGTCGTCACCGCCTACGACTACACAATGGCGCGACTTGTAGACCAGGCGGGCTTTCCCGTCGTCCTCGTGGGCGACAGCCTTGGCATGGTCTGTCTGGGCTACGACTCCACCATCCCCGTCACGATGGACGACATGGTGCGCCACACCAGGGCCGTTGTTAGAGGGACGGCGAATGCCCTCGTGGTGACGGACATGCCCTTCATGAGCTTCCAGCCCAGCGTGGAGGAAGCCATGAAGAACGCAGGCCGGCTGGTGCAGGAAGGCGGTGCCCAGTCGGTCAAGCTGGAAGGCGCCGGTCCCACTGTGGAGAAAGTGCGCCGCATCGTCGAAGCGGGAATCCCCGTCATGGGGCATCTCGGCCTAACCCCTCAATCGGTGCATCAATTTGGCGGCTACAGGGTGCAAGGCAAGGCCAGAAAAGATGCTCTACGCCTGCTTGAGGACGCGCGAGAGTTGCAAGACGCCGGTTGCTACGCCCTCGTGCTCGAACTCGTCCCTGCGCCCCTGGCCCGCGTTATCACCAGCAAACTCTCAATCCCCAGCATCGGCATAGGCGCTGGTCTCTACTGCGACGGCCAAGTTCAGGTCATCCACGACATCCTCGGCCTCTACGACGACTTCGTCCCCAAGCATACGCGCCAGTACCTTAAACTCTCGGAGACCATGACCTCTGCCCTTGCCCAGTACGCCCAGGAGGTCCGCGACGGCGACTTTCCCACCTCCAGGGAGAGCTTTGACATGGACGAAACGCTGCTTCAAGACCTGCTGGACGGCTGAAAACCTTGCAGATCGTCGAAACTGTTTCGCAAGCGGTATCGGCTTGCGCCAGCCTGCCCCGCCCCCTGGGTCTCGTGCCCACCATGGGCTTTCTTCATCCCGGCCACATATCCCTCGTCAATCGTGCCCGGGACGAAAATGCCTCCGTTGTAGCCACCATTTTCGTCAATCCCACCCAGTTCGGTTCCAACGAAGATCTCAGCTCCTACCCAAGGGACATGGCCCGCGACCTGGCCATCCTTGAAAGCGAAAACATAGACTTGGTTTTCGCCCCTCCGGCGTCGGAACTCTACCCGCCGGGCATGGACACATGGGTGGAAGTGGGAGCGGCCTCCCGCCGGCTGGAAGGCGCTCACCGCCCCGGACACTTTCGAGGTGTAGCCACGATAGTTGCGAAGCTCTTCAACATCACTTCTCCCACCCGCGCCTATCTGGGACAGAAGGACGGGCAGCAGACGGCAGTCATCAAGGCAATGATCAAAGACCTGAACATGCCCATTGAAATCGTCGTGTCGCCCACGGTGCGTGAGGACGACGGACTGGCTTGCAGCAGCCGCAACAGTCGTCTCCACCCAGCAGAACGCCGGGCGGCCCCCGTCGTCTACCTCGCTCTGCGAGCAGCCGAGAAGCTTTGGATGGCCGGCGAAACCCGCGCCGACGTGCTTATACAACGTATGCGCACCATCCTTGAGGCCGAGCCTCTGGTCCGGAAGGTCGACTACGTCAGCATCGCCGATAGCGAGACAATGGAGGAGTTGGACTTGGCCTCACCGGGAGCCATGCTCTCCACTGCGGTCTGGATAGGCAAAGTCCGCCTCATAGACAACCTGCTCTTAAACGACGTTGGCTAGGCCGTATCCAACCCGCTGACGAATTGCACCATGCGCCGTTACGCTATACAATCTGAATATGCAGTTCAAACGTTCGGGACTGCGGCGATTTGGGAACGAGGAGATGCACGCCGCCTCAATCCTGCCCACGTGCAAAGGATTGAAAGCATCTTGGACGACTTGGCTGATGCCGTTCGGCCTGCCGAAGTGAATCGGCCCAGCTACCGGCTCCACCAATTGAGAGGGAGCCGCAGGGGCGTCTGGAGCGTCCGGGTAAGCCGGAATTGGAGGATAACCCTCCGCTTTCTGGAGGGACGGGCGGTTGACATAGACCTTGAGGACTACCACTAAGAGGTAAGATTGTGAGTCGAGACAATCCGACCCATCCGGGTCCTGGTTTGCGAGACGATTTGGAGGAGGTGGGCTGGAGCGTAAGCGAATTCGCCGCTCGTCTTGGCGTTAGACGCAACACAGTTTCGCGCCTGCTCAACGGCCGCTGCGGAATCTCCCCGACAATTGCCATAGCTTTGGAACGTTTAGGATGGAGCACCGCCGACTTCTGGATGCGACGGCAAGCCCACTATGACCTTGCCCGGGCTCGCCGCAAGTTGGCTGCCACCGCTGGACAGCGAAGTTAGGCTAACCCAGCAACTCTCGCA
Organism: Dehalococcoidia bacterium; assembly: GCA_034420855.1. Classification (GTDB taxonomy): domain Bacteria; phylum Chloroflexota; class Dehalococcoidia; order Lucifugimonadales; genus JAPULR01. Next base: position 1,265 of record DAOUKX010000162.1, on the reverse strand, counting down.
GCGTCTCCGTAAAGCTGGGCATCACCTTCGCCCAGTCGCCCACAACTCCATAGCGGGCCTCCTTGAAGATGTTGGCCTCTGCGTCCTTGTTTACAGCCACTATCACCTTGGATCCGGAGCAGCCCGCCATGTGCTGGCTGGCCCCGCTGATAGCCACGGTTATGTACAGGTCCGGCGTGATGGTCTTGCCCGTCAACCCTATCTGCCAGGATGGCGGCACCCACCCAGCATCCACCGCCGCCCGCGACGCTCCAACGCCCGCTCCCAAAAGCCCCGCGATCACTTCCAGGTCCTTGAATGGCTCTGACGACCCCAGTCCCCGCCCTCCTGCAACGACAATCTTCGCTGATTCCAGCCGCACGCCCTCCGACTCCTCCGCCACCCGCTCCACCACCTGCACCTTAGCCATGGAGTCGTCCAAAGCAAGGCTGATAGGGACAACCTCCGCCCCCTGCGATTCCCCAGCCTCCGAAGGCTCGTAGGCCTTGGGCCGGATGCACGCCATCTGCGGAATCCCGTTGCAGACCACCGCTGCCATGGCGTTGCCCCCGTAGACCGGACGATGAGCCACCATCCGCCCCGAATCCGCGTCGGCTCTCACTTCTAGGCAGTCCTGGGCCAGACCCACGCCCAGCCGTGCCGCCAGCCGCGGAGCCAGGTCCCGCCCCGCCATGGTTCTCGCAATCAGGACCACGGCAGGATTCGTTTGACGGCATATCTGCGCCCAAGCCTCAAGCAAAAGCTCCGGATGATCGTCGCCGAGAAGCCCGTCCTCCGCAGCGTACACCTGTTGTGCACCCAACGCTGCTGCTTCCTGCGCCGCCGCCTCTACCTCGCTCCCCGCTATCGCCACCGATAGCGGCGGTCCCAGTCCTTCCGACACCTCCCGACCCGCCGTCACAAGCTCCGCCGCCGTGGGCGAAAGCGCGGCCCCTTCCATTTCGGCCAGTACCAGTACCCCTGCTGAATCAGCCATATCCACTCCCTCTGAACTGGCCCGCTAGACCAGCTTCGCCTCCCGCAGCTTCAGTGCCAGCAGGTGCCCTGCGTCGGCGTCATCCTCCCCTTCGATGAACTCGCAGTACGCCTCGGTTACCGGCACATACAGGTCCACCGTTTCAATCTGAGGCGAAAGTTCACCTTCATTCAGTCCCAGGTCCTCCAGTGACCACACAACGGGCTGCTTCCGAGTGGCGGCCATTATCCCCCGCAGGGTCGGATATCGAGGCTGGCCCAACTCGTTGCTCACCGTCCCCAGCGCGGGC
>DAOUKX010000161.1:0-4184 GCA_034420855.1 Dehalococcoidia bacterium | reverse complement strand
GGAGGTGCTGACCATTCCCGTGGAGGACGTGCATCCCCAGGTGGCGGACACCGACAGCATCGGCTACACCTCCAGCACGGGCGGCAGCAGCGTCGCCTTCAAGACGGGCTGGGCCTGCTACGAGGCGGCCCAGGACATCAAGCAGCAGATGATAGGGCGCGCCGCGACGATCTGGGACGTGGACGCCGCCGATGTGGAGTTGAAAGAAGGCTCACTTTCCCACTCCAAGGACCCCGAACTTAGCATGAGCTTCAACGAGCTGGCCGGTATGCTGAACGGCACCGGCGGCCCCATTGTTGGCCGGGCGTCGGTAGACCCGCGGGGCGTGGGTGGGGCCTTCGCCGCCAACATCGTCGACGTTGAAGTCGACCCGGAGACGGGCAAAGTGGAAATTCTCCGCTACACCGCCGTACAGGACGTGGGCAAGGCGGTCCACCCCAGCTACGTGGAGGGCCAGATTCAGGGAGGCGTGGTTCAGGGCATCGGCTGGGCGTTGAACGAGGAGTATTTCTTCGATGACGACGGGCGCATGTCCAACTCAACCTTCCTCGACTACCGTATGCCTACCTCGCTGGACCTGCCGATGATTGACACGGTTATCGTAGAGGTACCGAATCCGGGGCACCCCTTCGGTGTCCGCGGTGTGGGAGAGGTGCCCATCGTTCCGCCCATGGCGGCCATCGCCAACGCCATACACGACGCCGTCGGGGTCCGCATGACCAGCCTTCCCATGTCGCCGGGCAAGGTGCTGGAGGAGATCTGGAAGCAGGCGGACTAGCCTAAGGGTAAGCGCAGATCTCCCGCAGGCAACACTCTTCGCATTGGGGCGTTGGACGGCACACGTCTTTACCGTGACGCACCAGCAGAGCGTGGTACTCGTTGAATATGCGGGCGTCCATCGGCAGCGCATCGTGGAATAGCTGCTGGTATTCCGCGTAACCGCTTGCTCCATCGCCATTCCCAAGCCGCTCCAAAATCCGACGGGTGTAGGCGTCTATGACAAAGACCGGCTTGTCTGCGGCATAGAGCAGAATATCGTCCGCAGTCTCCTCGCCGATGCCGTTGATGGCGAGCAATTCGTGACGAAGGGCAGGGCCGTCCATTTTCAGCATTTCATTGAGGTCACCGTCGTAGGCGTCCCACAGATAGGTGATGAAGGCCTTCAGCCGCCGCGCCTTTACATTGAAATAGCCCGAGGGACGAATCAATTGGGCAAGCTCGTCAATAGAGATGTCCCGCAGACCTTCGCGTGAGAGCATTCCCTCAGCCTTGAGATTGTCGATGGCCTTCGCAACGTTGGTCCATGACGTAGCCTGGGTAAGAATAGCGCCCACGATAATCTCAAAGGGAGAATCCCCGGGCCACCAGTCCTGCGGACCGTAGGCTTCCAGCAGCCGTTCGTAGACGTCCATCAGAGGGTGGGGGCTTGCATCCTCAGAGTTCATTCCAGCATTACCGGAATGCTGAGTTGTATGGCAATTTCACGGCGAGTGACGCGGCAGTTATAGGCGTACACCTCAACGCCCTGAGCGGTGGCGTCGCGTAAAGCCTCAGCGAAGGCGGGGTCAGCGGTGGGATGGGGACGGAAGGCTTCTGCGTCGGAACGCTGTATGACGAAAAATGCGGCGGCGCGATGTCCGGCCTCCACCGCCTTCACCAGTGTACCCAGGTGCTTGCGGCCCCGCTCCGTCGGCGCGTCGGGGAACAGGGCCACGCGATTCTCCACCAGGTTCACCGACTTAGTCTCCACGTAGCAGATACCCTCGTCGCCGGAAAGCATCAGGTCGAACCTGCTCTCCTCGAACGTCACCTCGCGTCGAGCTTCAGCAAAGCCTGCGAAGGGTCCCAGCCCGCCTTCCATAAAAGTCTCCTCCACCAGGCGAGGAGGAAGCCGCGAGTCCGTGGAGCAGAGGGCAAATCCCAGGTCAACCAGCATCAGGTCGAAGGCTGTCTTGCGCTCCGGCTTGGCCGCCGGACGCAGCAGCACGGGCCGTCCCGGCGTCAGAAGCTCCCTCATGCGGCCAGTGTTGGCCACGTGCACCATCACTTCATTGCCGTCCAAATCCACCAGGGCGGCGAACCTGTTCAACCGACGGATGAATGTTGCGTCTACCTGTTCGGAATCGAAGCGCATCGTTGGGTGATGATATCAACGGATGTCGGCAGCCACAACGGCGGGCGGTGCTGGTATACTTTAGTCTGCCATGACATCCTTCGTTGAAAAACTGGACGCAGCCTGCGAGGCCAATCGCAGCCTGCTCTGCGTTGGCCTGGACCCCGACCCGCAGTTGATGCCGGTTGCGGACATCTACACCTTCAATCGAGCAATAATCGATGCAACCCACGACCTGGTTGGCGCGTTCAAGCCCAACCTGGCCTTCTACGAGGCCCAGGGTCTGGAGGGGCTGCAAGCCCTGGGCCGGACCATCGACCATATTCGGCGGGTCAACCCGGACGTGGCCGTTATTGGAGATGCAAAGCGGGGGGATATCGGCCACGTCAGCGCGGCCTACGCAACCGCCATGTTCGACCGTTGGGGCCTGGATGCGGTTACCGTGCATGGCTACATGGGCCGAGACTCGGTGGAGCCCTTCCTCACCCACGAAGGACGGGGAGCCTTCGTCCTCTGCCGGACGTCCAATCCGGGCGCTGTCGCCTTTCAGGACATGGAGAATGCAGATAATCTGCCCCTTTACCAGAGAGTTGCCCGGACCGCCGCCGGTTGGGGATTCAATGGCAGTCTCGGACTTGTGGTTGGGGCTACTTACCCGGAAGAGCTGAAGGCGGTCCGCGACATCTGCCCGTCGCTGCCGATTCTCATTCCCGGGGTTGGCTCCCAGTCAGGCGATCTCCACCAAGCCGTCATAAATGGCACCGACCCACGAGGACGACGCGCCATTATCAACGCCTCCCGCAGCATTATCTACGCCTCATCCGGCCCCGATTACGCCGATGCTGCCCGCAGAGAGGCTAGGCGTCTCCGCGACAGCATCAACGACATTCTGGAATCCGAGGGCCTGGGTTGGCACTAACGCTTCATCTGGGGGACACGGTGCGGCTGAAGAAGGCCCACCCCTGCGGCAGCGACCGTTGGGAAGTGACGCGGCTGGGCGCCGACGTGGGGATGGTGTGCCTTGGCTGCGGAAGACGTACCATGTTGCGTCGTTCCCGCCTGGAGGCGCGTCTCCGCGAGTTGACGCCTCGGCTGCGTCCGGAAGTAGCGCGCTAGCCCGTTTATTGACGCACATTCGACCCCGTTGTTAGACTCGTAAGTAGCATGTCCTACCAAACGGTGCGAAGAATCTCGTTGAGAAGGCGATCACACCCTTGACTTCAACCAGAGATAAAATCAGGAGTGAAGAAGGAACAGCACGCGCCGCCAAACGCAAGGTGAGCGAGCGGAAAGAGTCCTTCAAGACCCCGTCCAACATCCCCGTCAATCGTGTTTACACGCCCTCGGACATAGGTGAGGCCGAACTCGGCTTCCCCGGGGAGTTCCCGTACCTGCGGGGCATACATCCCACCGGGTATCGAGGGAAACTCTGGACCATGCGGATGTTCGCCGGTTTCGGCACGGCGGAGGAGACCAACGAGCGGTTCAAGTACCTGCTGGAAGGGGGCCAGACGGGCCTCAGCGTGGCCTTCGACATGCCCACCCTCTACGGCTACGACACAGACGATCCGGCAGCGGCAGGCGAGTTCGGCAAATGCGGTGTGGCGGTGTCTTCTCTGGCGGACATGGAGATCCTCTTCGACGGCATCCCGCTGGACAAAATCACCACCTCCATGACCATCAACGCCCCGGCGGCAATCATCTGGGCCATGTACATCGTGGCCGCGGAGAAGCAGGGCGTCGCCCCTAGCATCCTGGGAGGCACCATCCAGAACGACATTCTGAAGGAGTACTCGGCGCAGAACGAGTATATTTTCCCCCCTGGACCTTCTATGCGGCTGGCGACGGACACCATCGAGTTCGCCACAGAGCAGATGCCCCGCTGGAACCCCATCAGCATCAGCGGCTACCACATCCGCGAGGCAGGGTCCACCGCTGTGCAGGAGATGGCCTTCACCCTCGCGGACGGTTTCGAGTACGTGGACTGGTGCCTGGAGCGAGGGCTGAAGATTGATGAGTTCGCGCCCAGATTGAGCTTCTTCTTCAACGTGCACAACAACTTCTTCGAGGA
>DAOUKX010000160.1:0-51210 GCA_034420855.1 Dehalococcoidia bacterium | reverse complement strand
CTCCAGCTTCTGGGCGATGAACTCCCGCATGGCGGGGTGCCCCTGGATGTGGGGATAGTAGACCAGGTCCTTGCCTTCGTCCTTCAGGGCACGACCAAGGGCCTCCAGAAGCCCGTCGGCGGGAAAAGAGTCCGGGTCCGGAAAGGCCGTGGTGAAGTCGAATTCGACGCGGCCTCCACCCGGAGCGGCCTTGGGAGCAGGCGGAATTCCCCGGGCAATGCGGTCGGAAAAGTCAAAGCTATAGGCAGACATGGACCCTCCAAACAAGTGCTCAAACAACGCCGCAAGTATACCACCCCACTCTGGTTAGGGCTAGAGAACAAGACGATTGTTGCCAATAGGTTCACGAGCCACTGCACTGAGTCAAAAAACTCCATTTAGGCGGCTTTCTCTTCGCATAGATTGAACCCAACTAAGCCTACTGTCATGGTATTATGGTGGACGCTCCGCGTAGACATGATGGATAGCAATGGAACTGTGCAAGTGCCACGACCCAAAGTAAAAATGATCCAAATCAAATGATAGGTTTAAGCTGAGGTTCAAAGATGCTGATCAGTGAAGCGATATCAGACATCCGACATCGAAATCTAGTCCTTCCTGAGTTTCAACGGGAATACGTCTGGTCAAGGGAGCAAGCGAAACAGTTATTGGTTTCGTTAACTAGTAAGTACCCTGTGGGGGGTCTATTGTTCTGGAAAACTCAATCACCGCCAGAACTAAAAAACGTAGACACCATGCCAGAGCAACTTGGAACCGTCCAAGTTATATTGGACGGTCAGCAACGTTTGACAACGCTTTACATGCTGATAACTGGGGAAATCCCGCCCTACTACAAACATAGCGACATAACACACGATGTACGCGATCTATACTATAACGTAGGTGACGGCGACTTTCAGTACTTCCAGCCAGTGAGGATGAGAGATAATCCTCGTTGGGTCAGAGTAGTTGATTGTTTCGACGGCACAAAGGTGGATGTGTTCCAAATCGCGCAAAAGACTGCCGGCCAGACCGAAGCCGCCTTTCGACAGGCAGGGATGTACGCATCTAACTTAAGCAAGTTAACAGGAATCAGGGACGCTGACCTGCCCATACAAGTGATTCCTACGGAGGCATCTCTTGATGATGCGATAGACGTCTTTGACAGGCTAAACAGTTTGGGAACTAAGCTTACCGACGCAGAGCTTGCACTAACTCACGTTACTGGCAAATGGTCTCAAGCCAGGAGGATGCTGAAGGCTAAAATGGATCTGCTAAAAAAGCAAAGATTCGACTTTGATTTAACCTTCATGACACGAGCTTTGGTTGCAGCAGTGACGGGTCACGCTCTATTTGAGCATATTCATAGCGTAGAGCGGGCTCGTCTCGAGAAAGGTTGGCACCGCATCTCAAGAATCATGGACTACCTTTCGGCCATTCTACCTGGTCGTGCCCAGATACACTCTACTCGTGATTTGAGCTCATCTAATCCACTAATTCCAATTGTCCGATACCTTACCCTGCACGATGGAAAATTTCGGTCTGATTCATCCTTGAGGATGGCTTTGCACTGGCACTATATGGCTCAAGTGCACCAAAGGTACGGGAGTCAGACAAATAGTAGACTAGAACATGACGTCACGATAGTAAACAGAGAAAATTCCCCGTGGAATTCTCTCTTGAACCAGTTGGTAGATCAACGTGGACGTTTGAAGGTATTGCCAGATGATTTTGAAGGACGGGGCGCTGGACATCCCCTGTACAGAATGAGCCTAATTCTAGCGCGCTCAATGGGTGCTGTGGACTGGTTCAATGGAATGTCGCTTACGACGCCTGCTGGAGATTCATACGCTATTCACAGTCACCACATCTTCCCACAAAGCGAACTTTATAAGAGCAACTACAGCGTAGATAGCCACGTAGATCGCCAAATGGTCAATGCCATCGCTAACAGGGCGTTTCTCAGTGGCCCAACAAACCAAAGCATCGGAATCCGACTACCCGAGGATTACCTGCCAGAAATCAATGAAAAATACCCTGGAGCACTTCGAAGTCAGTTCATCCCTATGGACAGCCAACTTTGGCGGATGGACAGATACAGGGATTTTCTAGAGGCCCGAAGAATACTGTTGGCTGATGGCCTGAACAGCATGTTTGAAAACCTGATTGCGGAGGATGATTACTCATCGTCAAGACCCATAATGGACCTTATTGATATGGGCGAAGGAACGAGCCTGGAGTTCAAGAGCACTTTGCAATGGGATGTTAGACAAGGCAAACAGAATACAAAGCTAAGGTTTGAAGTCCTAAAAACTCTTGCAGCGTTTTTGAACTCGGAGGGAGGAACTTTACTTATCGGAGTGGAAGACAGCGGACACATTTTCGGGTTGGAAAAGGACTTAAAACTAGTCAAAGGTTCAACAGATACACTTCTTCAGCGAATGAATTCACTAGTTGCTGACAGGATTGGCATCCAATTCACCCCTTATGTGAAGACCAGGATAGATATAGTTGAAGGAAAGCAAATCTGTATTGTTGACGTGTCAAAATCACCGGAAAACGCATTCATGTCTGGGCTTAAAGGTACGGAGTTCTTTGTCAGAGTCGGCAACGCTACTCGCTCCCTCAATCCTGAAGAAACCTTGGATTACACACAAAACAGATACTAAATCATCACCGAATCCCTATATTTTACCAAGGCGCACTTACACCGCTCTCACCAATTTCCTTTCGTCCACCCCGCCCGCGTTGGGGCTACCGCAATTGCCCGCCATTACCCGTTGTGCTATACTCCATTGCTGAGTTTTTGCGCTCAATTTTGCGTCGCCAATTTCATACTAGAGAAGGAACAAGGTTAGCTTTCATGGTCCAACAACTTCAGAATCCGCCGACTCAGCAGCACCAGCAGAGACCCCCCATCACCATGAAGTCACTACTGGAGGCCGGCGTCCACTTCGGGCACCAGACCCGCCGCTGGAACCCCCGCATGAAGCAGTACATCTTCACCCAGCGCAACGGCATCCACATCATCGACCTCCAGAAGAGCCTCCGCTACATGGACAGGGCCATGAACGGCGTTCGCGACCTGATCGCAGGTGGCGGCGAGATTCTCTTTGTCGGCACCAAGAAGCAGGCCCAGGAGTCCATCGCGGAACAGGCCACCCGCTGTGAAATGCCCTACGTCAACCAGCGCTGGCTCGGCGGCACCCTCACCAACTTCACCACCATCCGCAAGCGCATCGACTATATGATTGAGCTGGAAACCAGGAAGGAGCAGGGCTACTTCGACAACATGATCAAGAAGGAAGCCCTCAAGCTGGAGGAGAAGCTGAAGCGCCTCCAGAAGTACTTCGGCGGAGTCCGAAACATGACCAGGATTCCCGACGCCCTTTTCGTCGTGGACATGCCCAAGGAGAGCATCTGCATCGCCGAGGCACGCAAGCTCGGCGTCACCCTCTTCTCCATCATAGACTCCGACTGCGACCCGGACCTAATCGACTTCCGCATTCCCGGAAACGACGACGCTATCCGGTCCATCCGACTCATCACCACCCGCATCGCCGACGGCGTCGTCGAGGGCCTGGCAGAAAAGCGCGCCCAGGAGGAAGAGGAGGAGCAGGAGCGGCTGCGAGAGGAACAGGAGTTGGCCAAAGCCGAGGAAGCTGAAGTTGAAGCCGAGGCCGTTCCGGTTGAGGTGAACGTCGCAGAGCTGGAGGCGGCAATGACTCAAGCTCCTGCCGCGCCGGAACCCAACTAGACACAATTACTGAAATTTAGGAGTTGACCTTGGAGGTTAGCGTAGACCAAATCAAAGCCCTCCGCGCCAGGACCAGCGTAGGAATCATGGACTGCAAGCGTGCGCTGGAAGAGTCCGGAGGGGACTTGGACAAGGCAGAAAACATCTTGAAGGCGGCAGGACTCGCCGCCGCAGTGAAACGGGCCAGCCGCGAAACCCGTGAAGGCTTGGTCGAGGCTTACATCCACCCCGGCGCTCGTCTGGGCGCCCTCGTGGAGCTTGGCTGCGAGACCGACTTCGTAGCCCGCACCGCGGAATTCAAGGCCCTGGCCCACGACCTGGCCATGCAGGTGGCCGCAATGGCCCCTCAGTACATCCGCGACGAAGACCTGGACGAGGACGAGACCCGTCCGCCGGAGGAAGTCTGCCTCCTCAAGCAGACCTTCATCAAAGACCCCAGCAGGCGGGTGGAAGAGCTGGTCCAGGAGACCATCGGCAAAGTTGGGGAGAACATACGCATAAACCGGTTTTCCCGCTTCGCCCTGGGCGAGTAGCAAGCGTCATGGCGGGCTCCGTCTATAAGAGGGCCATGCTCAAGCTGAGCGGCCGCGCCATCATCGGCAAGTCGGAATACGGCATTGACCCTGAATCCGCCAATAACGTTGCCCAACGCATAAAGGTTGCCCACGACATGGGCGTGCAGATGGCCGTCGTCATCGGCGGAGGGAACATCTGGCGAGGCGCCGAAGTCGCCGCTCATGGCATGGACCGCTCCACCGCCGACTATGCGGGAATGCTAGCCACCGTCATTAACTCCCTCGCCCTGCAGGACGCGCTGGAACGTCAGGGTCTGGAGACCCGCATCCAGGTCGCCATCGAAATGCAGTCCATCGCGGAGCCATACATCCGCCGGAGGGCCATACGCCATCTGGACAAGGGCCGCGTCGTCATCTTTGCCGCCGGCACCGGAAACCCATATATGACCACCGACACGGCGGCGGCCCTCCGCGCCATCGAAATTAGCGCCGAAGTCCTGATAATGGCCAAGAACAACGTGGACGGCGTGTACGACGCCGACCCCAACAAAGACCCCTCCGCCAAACGCTACGAGCGGCTCGACTATCTGGAAGCCATCAATCTGCGGCTTCAGGTTATGGACAACACCGCCCTTTCCCTCTGCATGACCAACAATCTTCCCATCATCGTTTTCGACATCTTCAAGTCCGGCAACATGGTCTCCATCCTGCAGGGAGACCGGGTTGGCACCACCATTTCGGAGGCAGCAGAAAATGTCCACGTCTAACAGCACCGACACCCCAACCCCGGAGGATATCCTCAAGGATGCCTCTCGCCGCATGGACATGGCTATCGAGTTCCTCAAGCGGGAACTCCAGTCGATACGGACCGGCCGGGCAAGTCCCGCCATCGTCGAAAACCTGACCGCCGACTACTACGGCGTTCCAACACCCCTCAACCAGATGGCGACTATCTCCGCCCCCGACGCTCAGCTCATCACCATACAGCCCTGGGACCGGACGGCGCTGCGGGCCATAGAAAGGGCTATTCAGCAGTCCCCCACGGGCCTCAACCCCTCCAACGACGGCGCAATCATCCGCGTGCCCATCCCGCCCCTCAGCCAGGAACGCCGCCAGGAACTCGTCAAGTCTTTGGGGCGGAAGGTTGAAGACGGAAAAGTCGCTGTCCGCAACGTCCGTCGCGACGCTCAGGTCAAGCTCCGTTCCCTGGAGCGCAGCAAGGATATCTCCCAGGACGAAAACAAGCGCGCCCAGGGGCAGCTTCAGAATACCACCAACGACCACGTTGAAGAGATTGACCTGTTCTGGAAGTCCAAGATAGACGAGATGATGACCGTCTAAGGCCGGCTTACGAACGGCGAGAGCAATAGTCCGATGGCTGAAGAGCCGGGTGCAGCGTTTTCCCTGGATGCCAATGGCCGTGATGCGGTCGAAATCCCCCGTCACGTCGCCATCATCATGGACGGCAACGGCCGCTGGGCCGAAGACCGAGGTCTCCCCCGCATAGAAGGCCACCGCGCCGGCGTAGAGAAGATCCGCTCCGTCCTGGATACCCTCGCCCGCCGCGGCGTCAAATTCGTCACTCTCTACGCCTTCTCCACCGAAAACTGGAACCGCCCTGATGATGAAGTCGAAGGCATCATGGGAATCCTCCGACAGGTCATCCATCAGGAGACCCGGGCCCTGCATGAGCAGGGGGTCAGAATAGTGCACCTTGGGCGCAGCGACCGTCTTCTTCCGGACCTGCGGGAAGCAGTCTCCGAAGCCCAGGACCTGACCCAACACAACACCGCCATCACCCTCTGCGTGGCTTTCGATTATGGCGGGCGCAGTGAAATCGTCGAAGCCGTCCGGAAGATAGTCAGCAGTGGCGTCAGACCCGAGGAAGTGGACGAGGAGTTGCTCAGCAGCCATCTCTACACCCGTGACATACCCGACCCGGACCTGATAATCAGGACCAGCGGCGAATACCGCCTGAGCAACTTTCTCCTCTGGCAGTCCGCCTACAGTGAGTTCTATACCACGGCAGTCCCTTGGCCGGAGCTGAGCGCCACCCACGTTGAGGAAGCCATCCGCGCCTATGGCAGCAGAAAGCGGAAGTTCGGCGCTCTGACCCCCGACCCCTGAAATGCAGCACCCCAACAGCCCCATGTGCCCGCGAGGGCGGGGACCCATAGCCCCCGTCCCTGAAACCGTCCCATGAAAGCCCGCATCCTCGTCGCCATCGTCGGCATTCCCGCGTTGCTCGGCGCAATATGGGTGGGCTTTCCCGCTCTCACAATTGTCGTCGGCGTCGCCGCCCTCATCGGCCTCTGGGAATTCCACCGGATGGCGAAGGCGTGGGGCGCCTCCCCCTACTTGCCCTACAGCCTGCTTTGGACTGCCCTCTTCATAGCCCACGCCCAACTGACCTCGGACCACGGCAATTTTTCCATATTTGTAATCGCCGGAGGTTTTCTTCCCTTGCTGGCCTTCGCCCTGATACGCCGGAACCGCTCCACCTTCAAGAACTGCCTCCACACCGCCCTAGGTCCGCTATATGTCGGCTTCCTCCCCTCCCACGCCATTCTTCTACGTGAAGGGGCCGCCGGACTGGAGTACGGGCGCGACTGGCTCCTCTACGCCCTATTCATCACCTTCGCCGCAGACACGGGGGCATTCTTCGTCGGCAAGTTCCTGGGCCGACACAAAATGGCCCCGACAATCAGCCCCGGCAAGACCTGGGAGGGCTTTTTCGGCGGCCTGGTCGGCGCTGCCGGTGTCTCCGTCGGCCTTACGGCGCTGTTCGGCCTGCCCATCTACATCGTGTGCCAGATTGCCCTTGCCCTGCTCCTAGGCATCGTAGCCGCCCTCGGCGACCTGGCCGAGTCCTACATGAAACGACGTGCAAACCGCAAGGACTCCGGCGTAATCGTCCCCGGACACGGCGGTATCCTCGACAGGATGGACTCCCTCCTCACCACCCTTCCCGTGACGTTCTACGTGGCTGCTTATATAATTGCCTAGAAGGTTCAGCCAAATCCAACCTCCCCGGAGGAGAATAATTTGAACGCTAAAGGCCTGGTAGTACTGGGTTCTACCGGCTCCATCGGAAGGCAGACCCTCGACGTTGTCCGCGCCTTCCCGGACCGGTTCCACGTCGTCGGCTTGGCCGCCGGAAGCAACGTGGGCCTGCTGCTCGCGCAAGCTGCCGAGTTCAACCCCAGCCTAATCTATAGCCCATCGCCGGAGCTCGACAAGAACATGCTCGGCGACGCCCAATTTGCCTCTATGGAAGAGATGGTCTGCCACCCCGACGCCGATACCGCCATGGTAGGCACGGTGGGACGCGTCGGCCTACTCCCCACCATCCGCGCCCTCCAGGAGGGAAAGAGAGTCTGCCTCGCCAACAAGGAAGTCATCATCATGGCCGGCGAGATGGTCAGCAGCCTAGCACGCAACGGCAATGGGGCGCTGCTGCCCGTGGACAGCGAGCCCAGCGCCATATGGCAGTGCCTGCAGGGGGAATCGAAAGGAATCCGAAGGCTTATCATCACCGCCTCCGGCGGCCCCTTCCGCACCCGCCTTCACGAAGACCTCTCCCGCGTCACCCCCGAGCAGGCCCTCAACCACCCTACGTGGAATATGGGCCGCCGGATCACCATAGATTCCTCCACCCTGATGAACAAAGGCTTTGAGGTCATCGAGGCTCGCTGGCTTTTCGACGTTGAATGGGAGCGCATCGAGGTTGTCGTGCATCCCCAGAGCCTCATCCACTCCATGGTTGAGTTCGACGACGGGTCCGTGAAGGCTCAGATAGGCCCGCCCGATATGAAGCTCCCCATCCAGTACGCCATGCTCTACCCCGAGCGGCAACCTAACGACGGCATCCCCCTCCTCGACATCACCCAGTCCATGGCCATGACCTTCGAACCCATGGACCCGGCCTTATATCCCTGCTTCCCCCTCGCTCTGGAGGCCGGACGGAAGGGCGGCACCTACCCCGCCGCACTCTGCGCCGCCGACGAAATCGCCGTCGAGCAATTTCTGAAGGGATGGCTGCTCTTCACGGACATACCCAAGGTGGTGGAAGGCGTCCTGGAGCGCCACGAAGCAACCCCCGCCGATAACCTGAAAGACATCCTCGACGCCGACCAGTGGGCCCGGACCAAAGCCCTGAAACTCGCCGCTTCCCTGCGATGACCCACATACTGTCCGTCATTCCCGCACAGGCGGTAATCCATCTTCACCCTTCCCACGTCAAGCGTGAAGACCTGGATGGGGGTGAATCCTAAATGAACTCCCTCACCGTAACCCCAATAGAAAAGCCGAATTGTGCCCACGTCCCACTTCAGCAAGGGGAAAAATAATGTTGTTCGTCCTGGCAATGGTAGCAATGGTCGTCGTTCTCGTGGTCATCCACGAGCTTGGCCATTTCGCCGTCGCCAAGTTCTTCAACGTAAAAGTCAACGAGTTCGGCGTCGGCTTCCCTCCCAAGATTTTCGGCTGGCGAAAGGGTGAGACCGAATACACCATAAACGCCCTGCCCCTGGGCGGCTTCGTCCGCTTGGAGGGCGAGGACGAATCCACCGGCCCCCGCAGCCTGGCCTCCAAATCCCCCGGAGTTCGCGCCGCCATCCTGAGCGCAGGCTCCTTCATGAACGCCATTCTCGCCGTGGCCATCTTCGCCGCCCTGTTCATGATTCCCCGCGAAGTCACCCTCGGCGACGTTGTCATCGAGGACGTAAGCCCCAACTCCCCCGCCGCAGAAGCCGGCATCGCCCCTGGCGACAGAATCATCGCCGTCGGCGGCGAGTCCGTCGAAAGCATCAGAGACGTCTCTGCCGGCATCACCCGCAACCTTGGCGTGGACCTGTCCCTGCAACTCGAACGCGCAGGCCAGACCCGCGACGTTACCGTCGTTCCCCGTTGGCACCCGCCGGAAGGCGAAGGAAACGTGGGCGTTCGCCTGGGCCTCCAAAACGAGCGCGTCGAAAGCCTCTCCTACTACCCCTGGGAGGCCGTCGGCATGGGCGCAGTGCAGGTCGTGGAAGTCCTAACCCTTACCTGGCGTTCCATAAGCCACTGGCTGTTCCGCGACGCTCCCACACCCTTCTCAGGCCCCGTCGGCATCGTCAGCGGCTCCAAGGAGGCTGTAGACATAGGCGGCCTGGACGCCCTAATTCCCCTGGCGGCTCTCCTAAGCATTAGCCTCGCAATCTTCAACATTCTCCCCATTCCGGCCCTCGATGGCGGACGCCTTCTCTTCGTCATCATAGAAATCATCCGCAGAGGCAAAAAAATCCCCGCTGAGAAGGAACGACTGGTGCATATGCTGGGCTTTGCCCTTTTAATCACCATCGTTCTAATGGTAAGCTACAATGACATTGCCCGCCTCATCAGGGGCGAAAGATTCATAGGCTGAGGCGACAATACTTCGGGTTCACGGGAGTTAACTGAATGGCCAAGCGCCGGGTTACCAAGGCAATCTACGTAGGCAACCTAAAAATCGGCGGCGATGCGGAAATCGCCGTCCAGTCCATGACCAAGACGGACACGCGCGACGTGGCCGCCACCGTCGCCCAGATCCGCGAAGTCGAAGAGGCGGGCTGCGACGTCATCCGCTGCGCCGTCCCGGACATGGAGGCCGCCAAGGCCATCCCCGCCATCCGCTCTCAGATAAACATCCCCCTTATAGCCGACATTCACTTCCACCACCAGCTTGCCCTGGAAGCCATCAAGGGTGGTATCGACGGCCTACGCCTCAACCCAGGCAACATCCGCGACCCGGAGAAGGTTAAGCAGGTAGTCCTCGCCGCTAAGGAGCGCCATATCCCCATTCGCATCGGCGTCAACTTTGGCAGCCTGCCCCCCGTCGGCGGCATCGGCAAGTCTCGCGGCTTTTCCCGTGTCATGGACATGGTCAATCAACTACCCAAGGCGGGCGAGGCCGTGGAGGGCCAGTACAACGTGGTAGACCACATGGTTGCCACCGCCCTATGGGAGATCGGCTTGCTCGAGTCTCTCGACTTCGACCTGATCAAGGTCTCCCTTAAGGCCTTCGACGTTCCCACCACCATCCAGGCATACAGGCGCCTGGCCAAGCTGGTCCCCTACCCGCTGCACCTGGGCATCACAGAGGCGGGCACCGTCAAGTCCGGCTCCATCCGCAGCGCCATAGGACTGGGATACCTCCTACACGACGGCATCGGCGACACAATCCGCGTTTCCCTCAGCGGCCACCCCCGCGAGGAGATAATCACCGGCTACGAAATCCTCAAGTCCGTCAACCTGCGGCAGAAGGGCACCACGCTGATTGCCTGCCCCAGCTGCGGACGCGCCGATGTGGACGTAATCAAACTCTCCAACACCGTGGACGAGCTTCTTCAGAAGGTGGACAAGAAGATCAAGGTCGCCGTCATGGGCTGCGAGGTGAACGGCCCCGGCGAGGCCAAGGACGCCGACGTGGGTATCGCTGCCGGCGCGGGACGTGCCATCATCTTCCGCAAGGGCGAAAAGGTGAAAGTGGTCCCCGAAGCGGAAATGCTAACCGCCCTCATGGCCGAAGTGGAAAGCCTCCCGGGCTAAACCGCCCCCTAATTCCTCCCCAACACCATGTGAAACTCCAACGCACTGATGCGCCGCCCCTCTCGGATTGACGCCACCGCATACTCGATGCACATCCGAGCAAACCCGGGATACTTCAGCACCGCCGACCCCACCACTACCTTAGGCTCTACTTCATTGGGATCCACCTCAAGCCTGTCGGCCTTTTCGCGGTCCAGCATCATTTCCACCGGCCGGCCTGCCATAGTCTCGATCTTGGCCTTCATTTTCTTGAGAAATTCTTTATCTTCCATGTCCTGAATCTACCGAAAAGTGGTTGGCTCACCCCAAAATCCGATTATAGCACAGCGTTCATTCGACTCTCGGGCATGGCCAATGCAGGGGCTGTTCGCAAACCGCCCTCCTTCACCCTCGACTAACCCTCCAGAAGTATCTCCGCAACCCGCCTCGACTGCGACACCGGCGCCATGTGCCCCGACTCCAACTCCACCACGTCCGCGCCCTTCAGCGACGCCGCATACCCCCCCTGCCGCTTTGCCGACAGAAACTTGTCGTTAGTCAGCGTCACATAGGTCAACCCGACATGGTCGGGGAAATCTAGCGCAGCCATGGGCGTTATCCACGGTTGGTACGGGTCCGTAACCAGCCTTCCCGCCCGAATGGACGCCTCCTGTGCCCCCACGTCGTTGTACAAGCTTTTCGCCAGCAGCGGATTCAGAGGCTTGAACCCCTTCTCCATCATCCTGAAGGGGATGGCCGACTTCCGGGTAAGCAACGTCAGTTCGCCAATTGGCTGCGCCCCTTCCTTCGGCAGAATCCCGCCGATGAAGACTATCCTGCTTAAAACGCTTCCCAGCGCCTTGGCCACCTGGGGCGTGAACGTGGCGGCAAAGGAGTGCGCCACCAGCGTCACGTCCTCCTGCAGCTTCACCTTGGGAGGCGTCACCACGGCATTCACGTAGTAGTCGAGGGTTATCCGACTGATGTCAAAGGACCGTCGGGCCCCGTGACCGGGCAGGTCTATAGCCGTAATGTCGCCCACCTCGGAGCCGTTTTTGGCGTTTTGCAGATGACGCGAAACGTCGTCCCACATGGAAGCATCGTGCCATGGTCCGTGAACAAGTAGAAAGTTGGTCATATCTCTCGCAGTGCTGTTTGGGTTGTGGCCAGAAGCTGGCCGTCCTGTTCGGGCAGAACAGTGCGCGGGTCCATCAAGACCTGCTCGTTTTCGATTCTGGCCACCACGGGCGTCGACTGCTCCCGTAGCCGCGCTGCCAGCCCCGCTGCTCCGCCGGACAACCCCTGGCTTGGTAAACAAAGCGCCCACGAGTCCAACGACTCCCCGGGCAGACTGCCGCCGCCGATGGTCGACTTAGCCGGCTGGACCGTCGCGTCTCCGCCAACGCTCTCAGCCCACCTGGTCGCCCTTTCGCGCACCTCTTCGCTATTTGCCGAAATCATTCGCCAGACGGGTATTGCTCGCAGCGCCTCTTCCTTCACGTAGTGCAGCAGGGTTGCTGTGGTGGCCGCGAGGCTCATCTTATCTATTCTGAAGGCCCTTGCCAAGGGGTGCCTGGCCAGCAGGTCCACCTTGTCCTTCAACCCGACCACTATGCCCCCCTGCGGTCCGCCAAGCAGCTTGTCCCCGGAGAAAAACACCAGGTCCGCCCCCGCACGGACGCTGTCCTGCGGCATCGGCTCGTAAGACAGCCCGAAGGGTCGCGTGTCCAGCAGACACCCGCTCCCCACGTCGTGTAGCACGGGAATGCCGTGCCTGCGTCCCAACTCCACCAGCTCTTCTATCTCAGGCGCATGGGTGAACCCCACAACCTTGAAGTTGCTGGCATGGACCTTCAGCAGCGCCCCCGTATTCTCCGTGATTGCCGCCTCATAGTCCCAGGCGTAAGTCCGGTTCGTCGTCCCCACCTCTACCAGTGTGGCTCCGCTCTGCTCCAGCACGTCGGGGATGCGGAACCCGCCCCCTATCTCCACCGCCTCCCCCCGCGACACAATCACTTCCTTGCCCGCAGCCACCGCCGACAGACCCAGCAACACGGCGGCAGCGTTGTTGTTCACGAGAAGGGAAGCCTCGGCGCCCGTCAGATGGTTCAGCAACCTTTGCGGGTGGCCCTGCCGTGATCCTCTCCGCCCCGAATCCAGGTCTATCTCCAGGTTGCTATATCCAGCCGCCGCCGCGTTCATCGCAACCAAGGCCTTCGCACTGAGGGGCGCGCGGCCCAGATTGGTGTGGATGACGACGCCCGTCGCATTGATGACCGGCGTGGGCTGAATCCGTCCCATACGACGTACGCGCTCGGCAGCTCGATTTGCGATCTCATGGAACGAAGCCACGTCCCGCCCGTTCAATGCCCGCGCGCGCGCTTCCTGGATGCACTCTCGAACGGCGTCTACCACCCAATCGTGGCCGTACTCGCTACCAAGCGACTTCAAGGGCTCGGAAGCAAGCACCCGTTCGACGCTGGGAAGGTTCCTAAGGAACGAAGTCATCTCTGAGAAGATATTCTAGCACACCCAATTATCCCCACCGACATCCTCTCCCAACTTACCCACACTGAGCCTGCCGAAGGGCTAAGCGGGACCCCCACTGCACCAATTCTCCGCCTCTCCGTCTTATCGCGGAGGCAGAAACCCATCTCCCTCCGTCACGTAGATTCAACCCCCTAATACGCCGCCCAGTGCAGCCTCTTCCTGCGGAGCACTATGCGACGAAATCCCTCCGCGAAGGGCAGACCCGCCCGCTTCCCGATATTCGCCGCACGCTGCCGCGTTCGCTCCCGCAGGCGTTCCGGCTCCCGCATCTGGCTCACGTGCCTGCTCAGCGAAAGCGCCTTGGCATCCACCGTCTCGGAAATGTCCACGTAGGTATCCGGCCTTTCGCTGCCCCACATGTAGATCTCGCTCACCTGGTGCGGCTCCAACTCCTCCTCGGCAATCTGCTCCGGGAAGTGATGCGGACTCCATGCGTACGTAAATACCGCGTCCAGCGCCACCATGCCGCTCATCCGGTGGTCCCTGTGCGTATGCGACGTGGTTCGAAACGGGTCGATGCACATCACCACTTCCGGCTTGTGGCGGCGTATCTCCCGCACCACCTGGGCGCGGACCTCCAGCGTATCCTCCAACTCCCCGTCGGGGTGACGCAGGAAGACAACGCTCTCCACCCCCAGCACCTTCGCGGCGTTCAGCTGCTCTTCCTCACGGATGGCTGCCAGCCGGGGCGACGTCATTTCGGGATCGCTGGTGCCCTTGTCCCCGTTGGTGCACAGAACGTAGACGGCCTTGGTTCCCTGCTTAGTCCAGATGCCCACTGTGCCGCCGCACCCGCCTTCGGCGTCGTCCTGATGCGGTGTCACCAGCAGTACCGACCGGGGCACTCTATCCATCTGAAGCAACTCCTAACCGAAAATGGAGTTCAGATGATACGGAATCCGACCCAACACGGCAACCTCACCACCCCAGCGCATACCCGTCCCGACGCGGGTCCGCCCCGCCGTGCAGCGCCTCCTCCTCCGTGTCCACCTGGATCATCATTTCGCTTCCCGTCCCCTCCCAGTCGCCGATCATGTTAAGCTGGTGCCCTTTCCGCTCCAGCCCGCGACGCACGTGCGGCGAGAACCTGCCCTCAAGCAGCAACTCGTCCTCGCACGTGTGGGGGAAGGTGGACTCCGTGAGGTTCTGAGTATGCCTCCACCTCGGAGCCTCCACCGCCTCCGCCACCGTCATCCCGAAGTCCAGCACGTGGGTGATAACCTGCAAGTTCGTCTGCACCTGCGTGTCTGCCCCCGGAGTGCCGCACACCAGCGCCAGCTTCCGCCCCTCGTCGGTCCGACGGAACACCATCACCGGGTTCATCGTATGCCGCACCCGCTTCCCCGGCTGTAGGCAGTCCACGTGGTCCTCCTCCAGGTGCCAGTAGCTCATTCTGTTGTTGAGAAGCACTCCCGTCCCCTCTGCGACGAGGCTTGACCCGAAGGCGCTCTGCAGGCTCTGAAGCTGCGATACCGCGTTCCCCCACCGGTCGACGACGGCGAAGCAGGTGGTGTCCTCCATTGGCGACCCAACTTTCTTCACCACCCGCGGAGCCGAGCCCGCCGGACTCTGGTATCGCCACGGGTCTCCCGCTACCACGTCCACCGCAGCCCGTTCCGGGTCTATCGACTCCGCCCGATGGCGGGCGTACTCCTTGGACAGCAGCCCCGGAATCGGCACGTCCACCCACTCCGGGTCCGCCAGATAGGCCTCCCTGTCCGCAAAGGCCAGCTTCTTAGCCTCCGTCATCACGTGGACGCTTTCCACGGTGTTGCACCCCATCGACTTCAGGTCGAAGCCCTCCACCAGATTAAGTTCCTGCAGCAGGATGTGCCCGCTGGAGTTTGGAGGCGCCTCGTGGACGGTGTATCCGTGGTAGTCCGTGAATATGGAGTCCTGCCACCGCGCCCGAAAGCCCGAAAGGTCCTTCATCGTGAGAAGCCCGCCCTGCGACTCCGAGAACCGCACGATGGCCTGGGCGATTTCACCCTCGTAGAAAACGTCCGCCCCTTCCTCGGCAATCTTACGGAAGGTCTGCGCCAGGTCCTTCTGGTACAGAATCTCCCCTGCTCGCAGGGGACGTCCGTCCCTGGTGAAGATGGCCGCCGACGTGGGAAACTCGCACAGCAGCTCATCTCCGGCGATTGCATCGGAGACGGTGTGACTGACGGGAAACCCCTCCTCTGCCAGCTCTATCGCAGGCTCAAGCACCTCCGAAAGCGACAGCCGACCATACTGCTCGTGGGCCTCCGTCCACCCACGAAGCAGCCCCGGCACCGACGTGGACAGAATCCCCTTCAACGGAATCCCCTCCGGCAGGTACCGGTCGCGGGTGGCGGCGTAGGGGGCCGGCCCCGTCCCGTTCACCACCTTCACCGTGTCGTTGTCGCGCATGTACACCATGATGAACCCGTCTCCGCCGATGCCCGACATCAACGGCTCCACCACCTGTAGCGCCGCCGCAACGGCCACCGACGCGTCAACGGCGTTGCCGCCCTTTTGGAGAGTCCGCACCCCCGCCTGGGACGCCAGCGGATGACTGGCGGCAACCATCCCCTTCCGCCCCATTACCACCGGACGATGCGCCGAAAATTTTATCCCGTGCGGCGAAAACACCATAGCAACCACCTGCCAAACCTTTTCGGTTCAGCATAGGCGGGCGCGTGCGGGAAAGCAAGGGTGGGGCATGAATCATGCCCCACCCTCGTATTTTGTGTCAGCGGGAATCCACCACCCACTCGTATGATGGTTCACGACCCATCTCCACCAAGAAATAAGAAGCCCCGCCGTTCTGGGGGTGAAACGGCGAGGCCTCTTAATCGCGCTAACGCGCCCGACTTTCTTGTCCCTGCGAGTCTACTGATACACGGGGACAGTGTATTCGTGGTAACGGTACGTCCCGAAGTTGGAGAAGTTCACCGTGTAGTCTTCCAGGATATCGGGATTGTAGGCCACCTGAGAGAATACCCAGACCAGTGGAATGGTGAAAGCTTTGTCGTGCCATGCGTCGCCAAAGACAATGGCGCCCGCGTCCCTCTCCTCAACGCTGGTTGCGGTGCGGCATACTTCCTGCAAGGTGTCAACCTCTTCGAATTCCCGATATCCCACCCCACTGTCGTGAGGGAATCCGAACTGAATTCGGTTGCATATCGGGCTGTAGCCGGGGGATGCGCCATACATCCAGCTGGAGTCCTTGCCGGACTGCGCCTTCGCGCGGAACTCGCCGAAGTTCTGGTCTATCTCCAGCTTGGCGGTGACACCCACAGCGGCGAAGTATTGAATGATCTGCTCACACATGGACGGCCAGTCGGGGATTACCCTGTGGGTGCGCAGACAGTTTATGCGGGTCTCGAAACCGTCCTCGAATCCCGCGTCAGCAAGCATCTGCTTGGCGGCTTCGGGATCATAGGGATAAGGCCAACCGCCGTCCTTGCCCGTGCGGCCATCAGGCCCGGGAACGGGCGCCCACCGGTCCTGCCAGTCGGAGCGCCAGGTGGGGTATTCATCAACCAGCGGGAAGGCCTCGCCGTTGTAGAAGAACTCGTTCAGTTCGTTTCGATCCACTGCGTAGTTCAGGGCCAGCCTTACTTGAGGGTTCCGTATCGGGTCGTCCGGGTCGTAGCCCTCTGGCGAACCCTTTTCACGGCCGTTGGGAGGCGGTTCGCCGGTGTCCGGGTCAACGTAGTTCATCTCACGATAGTAGATGAACGCAATGGCCTGGTTAACGCTGGGCAGGGTGGCCTTGCTTATGGAGTATCCCCCGCTGAGAATCTGCTCCCGCTGGTCGGCCACCAGGGGTATTATGTGGGCCTCCTTGCTGAAGAGCATGGCGAGCCGCGTGGCGGGTTCCTGAATCTGCAGGTACTCCAATTCGTGGAACTCCGGAGTCTTTCTCCAATGCCCCTCCACGCGTTCGTGCAGGTACGACTGGTCAACCTGGTGGCTGACGTACGTCCAGGGCCCGGAGCCGATGGGGTCCGCCTGGTATCCCTCTTCGCCGCCGACTTCGTCCCAATGGTCTCGGCTCAAGATTCCGGATTCCCAAACGTCCGAAACGTTGAAGGGAAGTTCCAGGTTCACGTTTGGCGTGTGGGCAATGACCTTGTAGTCGTTCACCACTTCCCAATCTTCGGGATCGCCCAGAAGGCCATGCCACCGACCGGGGCTTCTGGTAAGCGTGGTGGGGAAGTTGCCGGTGTCGCCTATCAGAAGGTCCCACGTCATGGTCAGGTCCTTGGCACTGAAGGTGAAGTCCTTATAGGGCTTGCCGTCCTTGTAGAAGGGGACGCCTTCTCTCAGCTCGAAGGTCCACGTCTTGCCGTCGGTGCCGGAATCCCAGGCAAGGGCAAGTTCCGGCAACTCTTCATTGCTGCGAATATCATGGCCAATGAGATGCTCGTACTCCGGCATCTTGGCCCACGAGACCTGGCTGCCAGGGTAAGGGATAGTGTACTGCTCGCCATCCACCGGATTGGCAGTGATGAGCCGGGCCTCAACAGGGACCATCTCCGCCATAGTGGGCGCTGGAGTGGGAGCGGCGGTAGTGGGCGCCATTGTTGCCGCAGGCACGGCTGTGGCGGCAGGCGCCGCCGTGGGGGCCGCTGTTTCCTCGGGCTCGTCTTCACCACCACAAGCGGCAATTTGAATTGCCAAAAGCAGGAGCAATGCCACTGCGCCACTGGACACTGTCATTTTAAATACGGATTTGGTAATATACGATTGGATTTGCAATGCAAAAACTCCTTATTTCTTTTCTGGTTTCTCTAATCACCCCGGCAAGTTGCGATTGAACGTCGATACCTGTGAAGGCTAGACCTGCACATAGGCTTTGTCAAGCCGCTGACCTTGGATGTGCCCTGCAGGAACCCTTGACCAAAGTTGAGGATTGATGAAAGTTCCAATCGGCTATAAACTGAGCTTCGAGATGTTTGAGCGCTTACTCATAGTCACGACACTGGCAACCATGATCTTGGGGGCAGCCGTACTCGCCGCTTGCGGTGGTTCCACGCCTGACGACGGCGTTGATGCGAACCAGCCGCAATCGGAGAACCGGCCCGAGCCTACGCCGCAGCCAGCCACAGCCACACCGGAAACGGCCAGAGTGTCAACTTCGTCCAAGGAAAAGCTGTTTTTGAGCGCAGACCAGTTCGACGAAGTCGAAGTCCAGCTCACCACTGGAGACCTGCTTCGCGTCGTCTATACCTCGGAAGTGACCATCAGCCCAGGCCTGGGTGGCACCGGCCACCAGGAACGGGGGGTGATAATGGTGATCCTGGACCCCCATGAAGAGCAACATATCACCGCAGAAGCGTCGTCGGACAATACTGTGGAAGTAACGGCGGCACTCACCGGGACCCACAAGATTGTCTTTATTAACTCGAACCAACTCGAAGGTCTTAACGTTAACGTGGAGTACTTCGTTAACCCCTAGGCTTGGCGCCCTGTGTTTCCTTCACAAAAGGCCGACATCCGCAGCGCCCCTCCCATGACACAAACCATCCTGGTAACCGGCGCCACCGGCTATATCGGCGGCCGACTCGTCCCCCGGCTGCTCCAGGAAGGCCGCGCCGTTCGAGTCATGGTCCGCAGCCGCCGACGCGTCCTCTCCCGACCCTGGAGCGGCGACGTGGAAATCGCCGTCGGCGACGCCCTAAAGCCCGAATCCCTGCCAGAAGCGATGGATGGCGTCCACACAGCCTACTACCTAATCCACAGTATCGCCGGCCCCTCCGGCTTCGAAGAGCTCGACATCCAGGCCGCCCGCATCTTCGGCGACGCCGCCAAGCAGGCGGGCGTCAAGAGCATCATCTACCTCGGCGGTCTCGGCGACCCACAAGCCGACCTCTCGCCTCACCTACGCTCCCGCCAGCAGACCGGCGACGCCCTCCGGGAAAGCGGCGTGTCCGTCACCGAATTCCGCGCCGCCGTCATTGTCGGCTCCGGCAGCATCTCCTTCGAAATGATCCGCCATCTCGCGGAACGCCTGCCCGTCATGGTCTGCCCCAAGTGGGTCTACTCCCGCATCCAGCCCATTGCCGTAGACGACCTTCTGGAATACCTCGTCTCCGCCCTCAACACCCCCGAGGGCCGGGGACGCACCATCGAAATCGGCGGCGCCGACGTTACCACCTACCGCGGCCTCATGCTGGGTTACGCCCGCGCCAGGGGTCTCCGCCGCCTTCTCATCCCCGTCCCCGTCCTCACCCCTCGCCTCTCCTCCTACTGGGTCCACTGGATTACCCCCATTCCCGCCAAAATCACCCGCGCCCTCGTCGAAGGACTGCGCAACGAAGTCGTAGTAACCGACGACCTCTCCCGGACCCTCTTTCCCCACGTGAAACCCCGGGACTACTCCTCCGCCATCGACA
Organism: Dehalococcoidia bacterium; assembly: GCA_034420855.1. Lineage (GTDB taxonomy): Bacteria > Chloroflexota > Dehalococcoidia > Lucifugimonadales > JAPULR01. The sequence continues at coordinate 31,495 of DAOUKX010000160.1, read as the reverse complement.
GCGTCATCCAGGACATGGACGAAGGGCGAATCGACACCTCCTGGAGCGACGCCGCGGACCCATCCGACGATGAGGAAAGCCACGTGCGCCTAGAATCCCGCCAGGGCGTGATAATCGAAAGCCGGCGTCGCACCGTAAACGCCTCCCCCGCCGAAGTCTACAAAATCATCGCTGGCATCGGCGGACGCAGGGGCTGGTTTTTCGCCAACTGGACGTGGAGCCTGCGCGGCATGGTCGACCGGCTCCTCGGCGGCGCTGGCCTGCGCAGGGGACGCCGCCACCCCGACGACCTGCGCGTCGGCGACGCCGTAGACTTCTGGCGCGTGGAGGCCTTAGAACCGAATCGGATCATCCGCTTGAAGGCCGAAATGAAGCTGCCTGGCCGCGCCTGGCTCCAGTACGAATTCCGGAAATCCCCCAACGGGACAACTCAGCTGGAGCAGACCGCAGCCTTCATTCCCAAAGGACTTCCCGGGCTCCTCTACTGGTACGGACTATACCCCATCCACGCCTGGATCTTCAGCGGCCTGATAAAGGCCATCGCCCGCCGCGCCGAAAACCCGTAGGCCCACGCGCCGCATCTACGACGCCTAATCTCCGTCAGTCGGCTCATCCTCCATCGCAACCTCCGCCTCCTCCAACGCCTCCACCGGCAGCCGGCGCTGTTGCCGCAACTCTTCAATCTTCCCCAGCGGACGCTCCAACGACCGGCTGCGCGTTCCCCTAACCTGCTCGTATGCCCTCTGCGTAGAGTCCAACCGATTCCCCAGGGTATCGACGCTTTTCTGGTACCTCTGCCACTGCTCGTTGAACGCCCCCATGAGAGAGATAATCTGGTTGGAGGTCTGCTCCATGGCGAAGTTGTCAACCGCCTGCCTCACCACCGCCAGCACGCAGTACAGCGTGGACGGGGAACACCAGATGACCTTGCTCTTCAACGCGTCGTCCAACAGGCTCGGATCATTCTCGTGGATGAACGAGTACACGCTCTCGTTTGGAATGAACAGCAGCACGTAGTCCAGCGTACCCTGGGAGGTGTCGATGTACCCCCTGCTGCTGACTTCCCTGACCTTCTGCCTCACGTCCCTCAGAAAAGCGGAACGGTCCGAGTCCTCCTCGGATTCCAGATATCGGACGTAGTTGTCCAGCGGAAACTTCACGTCCATGTTCAGCGTCTCGCCCTTAGGAAGCAGGAAGGTGAAGTCCGGCCGGGTACCGTTTGCATCCATAGTTTCCTGCTTCCGGTAGTTCACCCCTTCCCGCAGACCCATAATCTGAAAGATATCCTCCGCCATCCGCTCTCCCCACTGACCCCGCGCCCGGCTGTTGGCCAGCGCCGCTCCCAGCGTATTGGTGGAAGCAGTCAGGGCCGACGCCTGGTCGCCCACGTTCCTTATTTGCTCGGCAAGCTGGCCGAACTTGGCCTCCCGGTCCTTCTCAATACCCCTCACCAAGTCCGTGACCCGCACAAGCTCCGACTTGATGCTGTAAAGCTGCTGGTCAATCAGCGCCTTCTTCCCTTCCAACTCCTGGGAACCCGCTGACGAGTGACGCGAAAGCTCCCGCTCCAACTCCTCCCTCGCCTCCCTGAGCGCGATCTGCGTCAGACTCTGAAACTCCAGCTTCAGCCTGTCGTCCAGACCCTTAGAGCTATCTCGACGAAGCGCCACGAACAACAGACCCGCCAGCACGACCACCGCCACACCCAAGACCCCAACCAGAATCTCCATACCACCCCCTCAGTTCAACGCCATATCTGCAAGCCGAAGTCCCCCTACCCCGTCACGGCCCCCTCCGACGCCGACGACACCAGCTTTGCATACTTCGCCAGCGCCCCCGTAGGATACTGAGTCGTCCGCGGCTTCCACGCCGCCCGACGACGCTCCAGTTCCTCCTCCGAAAGCTCCACATCCAGCCGCCGGTTCGGCACGTCAACCACCACCGTGTCCCCGTCCTCCACCAAAGCGATATTTCCGCCGACCATCGCCTCCGGCGCCACGTGACCCACCATCAGCCCGTGGGTCGCCCCCGAGAACCGTCCGTCCGTCATCAGCGCCACCTCCTCCCCCAGACCTTGACCCATCAACGCCCCCGTAACCGTCAGCATCTCCCGCATTCCGGGCCCGCCCTTCGGCCCCTCGTACCGGATGACCACCACTTCTCCCGCCTTGATGGCCTGCGCTTGCACCGCCGCGAAAGCGTCCTCCTCTCTGTCGAAAACCTTGGCCGGGCCTCGCTGATACAGGTGCTGCTTGCCCGCAACCTTCACAACTGCCCCCTCCGACGCTAGGTTACCTCTCAGAATCGCCAAGCCACCGGTTGCTCCCAGGGGCGACTCAACGGGCGACAACACCCTCTGCTCCCGGTCTCCAGGTACGTGCTCAAGGTTCTCCGCCACCGTCTGGCCCGTTACCGTCAGCACGTCACCGTGCAGCAGCCCAGCATCCAGCAGACTCTTCATCACCACAGGAATTCCCCCCTCCCGGTGCAGGTCCGCCATTACATACCTCCCCCCCGGTTTCATGTCCGTAATGTACGGCGTCTTCCGGCTGATCCTGTCGAAGTCGTCGATGGAAAGCTCGACCCTCGCCTCCCGCGCGATGGCCAGCAGGTGGAGCACCGCATTGGTGGAACCGCCCATCGCCATCACCAGCGCTATCGCATTCTCGAAGGCCTCCCTAGTCATGATGTCACGCGGCCTTATCCCCTTCTCCATGAGGCCCAGAAGGGCCTCGCCCGCCGCCGATGCCGCCTCGCCCTTGCGCGGGTCCAACGCCGGTATTGACGCGTCTCCAGGAAGGGCCATTCCCATCGCTTCTATAGCCGACGACATGGTATTCGCCGTGAACAGCCCGGCGCAGGAGCCCGCCCCGGGACACGCTGCGCACTCCACGTCGTGCAGTTCGTCCCTGCTGATGCTCCCCTTGGAATAGGCGCCCACTGCCTCGAACACGTCCTGAATGTTGATATCCCTGCCCCTATGATGGCCGGGCATGATAGTCCCGCCAAAGACGTGGATGGCCGGAATGTTCAGTCGCGCCGCCGCCATCATCGTTCCAGGCATGTTCTTGTCACAGCCCGCCACAACCACCAGCCCGTCGAACCCCTCCGCGAAGGAGACCAGCTCAATGGAGTCCGCGATGACCTCCCGGCTCACCAGCGACGCCTTCATCCCCTGGGTCCCCATGGAGACCGCATCGCTGACCGTCAACGTGCCGAACTCGAAGGGAGTGCCCCCCGCCTCACCGATGCCACGCCTCACCGCTTGCACCACGCTGTACAGGTGCACGTTGCAGGGTGTGATGTCGCTGGCCAGGTTCGACACCCCCACGAAGGGCTGCCCCAACTCCTTGTCTCCCAGCCCCACGGCCCTCAGCATCGCCCTTGCCGGTGCCCTGTCCGGCCCATCCATTATCACGCTGCTACGAGCTCTCATATTCACCTTGCCGTTGCCGCTCATGCCTATCACCTGCCCTAATGCTGCCTCAATTATAGGCAACAGCCAAAACCGAAACAACGACGCGCCACATACCCTTCCCCCAACCCTTTCCGCTATAATGGCCCAAATCTCAATCCAGGAGCCGACATGCCCAGACCCAAAGTCTTCATCGCCCGCCGCATCTTCCAGGAAGCCATCGACATGATCTCCGCCGAGGCCGACGTTGAACTCTGGACCGACGAACTCCCTCCTCCCTACGAGACCCTCCTTCAGAAGGTCGCCAACGTAGACGGTTTGCTCTGCCTGCTCACCGACAAAGTCAACGCCCAACTGATGGACGCCGCGCCCAACCTGCGCGCCATCAGCCAGATAGCCGTCGGTTTCGAGAACATCGACGTTGACGAAGCCACTCGTCGTGGCATCCCCGTGGGCTACACCCCCGGCGTCCTCACCGGCACCACCGCAGACATGGCCTTCGCCCTCCTCATGGCCGCCGCCCGACGCCTCGTCGAAGGCGCGGAGGCCGTCAAGGCCGCCAAGTGGAAGACCTGGCATCCCCTCCACTACCTGGGCCCCGACGTTTTCGGCGGCACCCTCGGCATCCTCGGCATGGGACGCATCGGCCTCGAAATGGCCAAGCGCGCCCAGGGTTTCGACATGCCCATCCTCTACTACGACGTCTACCGCCGCCCAGAAGAAGTCGAGCAGCAGTACAACATGACCTACGCCCCCATTGATGCCGTGCTCAGGCAGTCCGACTTCGTAAGCGTCCACGTCAACCTCACCCCGGACACCTACCACTTCATCAGCCACCACGAGCTCCACCTCATGAAGTCCAACGCCGTCCTCGTCAACGCCGCTCGCGGCCCCGTCATCGACCCCGCCGCCCTCTATCTCGCCCTCAAGGAAGGTGAGATAGGCTTTGCCGCCCTTGATGTAACCGAGCCTGAGCCTATCACCATAGACGACCCTCTCCTCACCCTCGACAACTGCATCATCGTGCCCCACATCGCCAGCGCCAGCGTACCCACTCGACTAAGAATGTCCACCATGGCCGCCGAGAACCTACTCGCCGGACTCAACGGGCAACCCATGCCCAACTGCGTCAACCCCGAGGTCTACGAGAAGTGAGCCGCCGCCACCCAACGCCATGCCTAATCCGAAAGCATTTGTAACCCGCGCCATCCCTCAGGAGGCCCTCGATCTCGTCGCCGCCCACGCCGACATGGAAGTGTGGCCCCACGACGACCCCCCCGGCCCCTTCACCCTCCGACAGCTGGCCGCCCGCGCCGACGGCATCCTAACCAACATCATGGACCGCATCGACGGCCCCCTCTTCGACGCCGCGCCCAGCCTAAAGGTCGTCAGCCAGATGGCCGTCGGCCTCGACAATGTGGACGTGGCGGAAGCCACCCGCCGACGCATTCCCGTTGGCTACACCCCCGGCGTCGTCTCAAACGCAACCGCCGACCAAGCCTTCGCGTTGCTGCTGGCCGCCGCCCGCCGGCTGACCGAGGCAGAACGCTGGGTGCGAAAGGGCGGCTGGAAGATCGCATTCCACCCTCTATTCTGGCTCGGCGCGGAAGTCCACCAGGCCACCATCGGCATCGTTGGCATGGGCAGCATAGGCCTGGAGATGGCCAAGCGCGCTCGTGGTTTTGACATGCGCATCCTCTACTACAGCCGCACCCGTAAGCCCGACGCCGAGGCCCTGTACGAAATGCAGTTCGTTGACATGCCTACCCTCCTTTCCGAGTCCGACTTCATCAGCCTCCACGTGCCCCTGACTCCCGAAACCCACCACCTAATCGGCTCCAAAGAGCTAGCCCGGATGAAGCCCACCGCTATCCTCGTCAACGCCGCCCGCGGCCCCGTCGTAGACCCATCCGCCCTCTACCAGGCCCTGAAGGCGGAGACCATCGCAGCAGCAGCCCTTGACGTCACGTCCCCGGAACCCATAGACTCCGACGATCCGCTGCTATCCCTGAAAAACCTCGTCATCGCCCCCCATCTGGGAAGCTCCACTGTTACCACCCGCACCCGCATGGCAGTCCTCGCCGCCCGGAACCTCATCGCGGGCCTCGAGGGACGCCACCTCCCACGCTGCGCCAACCCCCAAGTCTACTCCTGACCCCCTTCCCATCCACTCCCAATTGCCCTATTATTGCCCCCGCATGAACGACTTCGTCATCCAAACCGATCACCTATCCAAGCGCTACGGCAGCATCCTCGCCGTAGACGACCTCTCCATCCAGGTGCGCCGCGGCCACGTCTACGGCCTCCTCGGCCCCAACGGCTCCGGCAAGACCACCACCATGGGCATGCTCCTCGGACTCCTCAAGCCCACGTCCGGCGCCTTCACCCTCTTCGGCGAGTCCGACAACCTGGAAGCCTCTCTCCGCCGCATCGGCGCCGTCATAGAAACCCCCACCTTCTATCCCTACCTCTCCGGACGCAGCAACCTCGCCTACTTCCAGGGAATCTCCCAGCGAGGCACACCCGACGAGATAGACCGTCTTCTGGACCAGGTGGGCCTTGCAGACCGTGCCGACTCCAAATTCAATAGCTACTCCATGGGCATGAGGCAGCGCCTCGGCCTCGCCTACTCCCTCCTGGGCGACCCGGACCTGGTCATCCTTGACGAACCCACCAACGGCCTGGACCCCGAGGGTATGATCGAAGTCCGGGAACTCATCCGAAGCCTCGGCGATGGGAACCGCACCGTTCTCCTTTCCAGCCATCTTCTCAACGAAGTCGAGCAGGTCTGCGACAGCGTGACCATTCTCTCCAGGGGCAAGCTCATCGCCCAGGGCTCCGTAGCCGAACTCATTAGCTCTACAGCCCGGGAGCAGGTCCGCATGAAGACCACCGACAACGCAAAGGCCCAAACCATTCTTCAAGCCCTGGACTGGGTCGAAGAAGTCACCACCGATGAAGATTCCCTCATCGTCTCTGCGCCCAGGGAACGCACCACGGAGCTTGCCGCCGCCCTTAGCGATGAGGAGATCTACGTGGCCGAACTCGCCCCAATCGAGACTTCCCTGGAAGAATACTTCCTCCAGGTAACCGGCGAAAACGGCGCCTGACCCCATCTCCTACCACACCCCAAAGTCCCGTGCCGTCTTCCACCTAGCCGATTACCCCCTGGCATCACCTGCGGCGGCGGACGTACGCCAACGAAACAAGTGCGACTAATACGACGATGCCCACTATCCCGACGACGATGGGAACTATCGGCAGCCCTCCCTCTGGGATGGAGCGGGCCGTCATCTCACGCTCCTCAGTTGCCATGAAGTCCAGTTCCCACACTAGTACGCCGTCTTCGATTCGGTCGGCGTTGTGCTCGGCGAGCTCCCCAGGCAGTTTCACGAGCACCCGGAACCAAGCGTCGCCAAGAAGCAAGGTCGCTAACCCTTCCCCTAACTCATCAACGCTCAACCCGTCTTCGGACTCATCTGAGAAAGGAGTCATCAACATAGAGAAATGCCATGCGCCATCCTCCTCCTCATCAATGGAGACGGTATCGAACGGAGAGTCTTCTGAGTCCATAGATTCACTCACGCCACCCAGGGCAGTCCTCACCTTCTCCATATCAGAGAAATCTGCAATCGGAACGGTAACTACCACGCCTGTATAGCCATCTTCACTGTAGTCTTGGACCTCAGCCCCTTCAGGCAGGTCTCCTACTTCCTCAGAAACGTCTAGGTCTTCACCCGCCAACTCCATCATGTCGTCCTTTATTGCAATCTGATAGCGGACCGTACCCGACCCATCTTCGTTAACCGTGAACGCTACTTGAAAGCGGATGCATGCCATGGTTACCAGCCCAACCAGTGAAAGAAGCAACGCCAGCCGAATAGTTTTCATCCAATCCTCCTGTGTCATTGGCCTTTCAGCCTAAGAGTTGAACGTAGCACTTCAAGCCGCGCTGATTCAATGGATATTTCCACACAATCCTCATCCCTTCGGGCGTCGCAGTTCTCAGCCTCGCCATTTCATTATCCCCCATCTCATCCATCATTTGCTGTATCATGTCCCTAGCAATGAACTCCTCCCCGCCGGAAGACCCCCAGTCCGAACTCCGGGACCTCCCCGGCCCGCAGCGACGCATCATCCGCGCCTGGTGCATGTACGACTGGGCCAACTCCGCCTACGCCACCAGCGGCGTTGCCGCAATCATCCCCGTCTACTTCGTCTTCCTCTTCAAGGAATCACTCGGAGAAGAAGCCACCCTCCTCGGCTTCACCTTTACGGGCAGCTCCCTGTGGAGTCTCGCCATCGTCCTGTCCGTCCTGTCCGCCGCCTTATCATCCCCTCTTCTCGGTATCATCTCCGACCGCATTCCCATCAAGAAGACCCTCCTCTGGGTCTTCACCATCGTCGGAAGCCTGTTCACCCTCCTCATGTTCTTCTCGGCATATACCGGCCAGCCCTGGGCCTGGCTGCTGGGAGTCTTCATTCTTGCCAACATCGGCTTCACCGGCAGCCTCATCTTCTACAACGCGATCCTTCCTCACGTCGCCCCCCGTCACCTCTGGGACGACGTTAGCAGCCGTGGTTTCGCTTACGGGTACGCGGGAGGCGGCATCCTTCTCGTCATCCACCTGGTCCTCATCCTTGTCGCCCAGGACACCTCCTACGAAGACTTAGCCGCCCGCATTGCCATCGCCTCCATAGGGGTCTGGTGGTTCGCCTGGGCATTGTGGACCCTCCTTGTCGTCCCCGAACCGCCCATCCAGAGGCCCGCCCACGGCCTCACCTTCTCCTCCGCCATATCCCTGTCCTTCCGGGAGATCCGTAACACCGCCCGTCAGATTAAGCAATTCGGGGTGGTCATCAATTACCTGGCCTCCTACCTCCTCTTCAACGACGGCATACAGACCGTCCTTGTCATAGCGGGGGCCTTTGCAGCCGACACCCTCGGCATCGGCCTCGCCTTCAACATGGCCACCATCGCCATCATCCAATTCGTCGCTATCCCCGGCTCCATGGCCTTCAGCCGACTCGCCTACCGCACCACTACCAAGTTCGCCCTCGGCGTCTCCCTTATGGCATGGATTGTGATAGTCCTCTTCGGCGTGGCCCTCGTTCCCTTGACTCCAGCTACCCACGCCAACCACGACTTCCAACTGGAATTCAACAGCGGGACCGACGAATACGTCGTCGCCTCCGTTCCCGGAGGCTGGGACAAAGGAGACCGGCTGCAATGGCAAGGAAACAATTGGGACCTCCAACCTGACGACACCCTGGCTGCCCGGCAGGTCAGCGACCTGCCCCAGGCCTTCCGGGAATCAGACGACTTCAAATACAGCCTGTCTTTCCAGGACGGCCCGATGGACGGACAGACGGCCCTGGGCCCAGTTCATCCCTCCATCCTCGGGGACGGCCCCCTCGACTGGTGGCCCTCCTTCATGCGAAGCGTCCTGTGGAAGCCCCTCGGCATCGACGTTGGCTTCCAGTGGCTCATCCTCGGTACGCTGGTCGGACTCATCATCGGCGGTAGCCAGGCCCTCGCCAGAAGCCTCTTCGCCCAGATAACCCCACCCTCTCGCAGCGGTGAATTCTTCGCCTTCTTCGGATTCATGAGCCGCGCAACTTCCGTCGTCGGCCCTATCCTGTACATCCTCGCCACTTCCTTCATCGACACCCGTGCCGCCGTCACGGCCATCCTGCTCCTCATCGCTGCGGGTGCGCTGCTTCTCAAACGCGTAAACGTGGAAGAAGGCGCCCGCGCCGCCCAGGCTGCTGAACCCACCTCTTCTTAAAGCCTCTTCCCCTCGACGGGGGGATTGAGCCTGCCCTGAGCTTGTCGAAGGGATGGGGGTTATACTCCCCCACCACCAATCAGCCGGGAGCCAAAATCCTCCCCCTAAGACCTCCGATTCTTCTGGTGCCGGCCGATGTACCCCACCACCACCCGCTTCCCCTCCTCGTCCCAGTCGAACGCTATTCGGATGGTATTCTGCGGGTCGAAACTCGTCCCCTTCCCCACGTGGGCATCCAGCTCATACTCCCTGTCCCCCAGTCGGGTCCGATACCAGTCCGGGTACTGGTCCTTCGTCTCATACGTCTGCTTCGGCTTATAGAACCACCCCGAACACGCCTCCTTCAATAGCTTGTCGAACTGCGGGTCTCTACCCAACTCCCGCGTCCGCGCCCGGTGGTACTCCGTGCCCAGCCATGCCAGCACGTTATACACCTCCTCCGGCCTCTGGAACGGAGTAGCCACGTCCGACTTGGAATTGAGCGCAACCACAAGCTGATTCGGAAACGCCCGGCGAGCCCGCTCCACTGCGTCCCCCACATCTCCTATCTCTGCCTGAGTCTCTTCCTTCCCATCCCCCAAAGCCTTACTGACCGAAACGAACTGCTTCCGCCACACCTTCTCCGTCTGCTGACTTTCGTATAGCTCTCGGCGAAGACGGTCCACCTCCTCCTCTAAATCCGTCACCTTCACCCGCAACCCTCGACTCTTCGTCTCCACCGCCGCATTCTCCAACCGGAGTCTCTCGTTCTGCTCCCGCGCTTCCTCAAGCTCCGCCATCGCAGAAGCCGCCTGCGGAGTCTTCTCCACCCCGACCTCGGATTCTCCCGGCGACACGCTCGCCTCTTCCGGCTGAGGTGATGCGTCATCAGACTCGCCTAGCCCCACTTTAACATCACCTGCTGCTTCCTCTTCAATTCGCTTTCTCTCCACCTCCTCCTCAACAATCTCAGCAGCCCTCACCAGTTCTTCCCACTCTTTCGAAAGCCCCAGAAGAATGTCCTCACAGCGTTCACGTTCCACGCGCCGTTCAATCTCCTCCCTCCTCGTCTTGCCTGTGGGTTTCAGCTTCATGTAGTCCAATAGACTGTCGTGCATGGATTCCACTACTTGTACAGCCTTGGGAAATACGGCGGGGTGTTCCTTTGCATCGTCCAGCCAGGAGTTCAGGTCAATCTCCAGGTAATTTAACTCATCCTCAAACTTCGCCTGCGATTCCTCGAGGACCTGCCGCAGCCTATCTGCCTCATACACCAGCCGTTCCACCAACTTCTCTCGTGCGATTCCTTCTGCTTGCTCCAGAAAGTCGTCAAGTTCAAACCATTCGGCGGCGTCAAGGGCCATTTCCCTCAACTGGTCCAACCATCGGTTGAACATTTCCGACTCCAGCGCCACTTCCTCCGGCAGGTCTGGCGCCATCCCGGAAACGCACGTCATCATCAGCCTGACGTCCAACTCGTCCGCGTCCCCGATCTCCGACAGAACTGTCTGCAGCTTCTCGTTCCAGTCCTCCTCGTCCCAGATGCCTATCCCATCATCTCCCTTCCCTCTCATCCCTTCTGTCATGATCCCCAGCCTGCTCAATTCCAGCGCCACTTGCGCCCGCAGGACCTCTCGACACTCCATCCAAGTCCTCAGGACTGACCTGAGCAGTCTCTCGTTGCCCTCCAAGAGCTGGTCAAACACCGCTTCCGTCAACGAGTCCGCGTCCGCCCTGCTCGTGTCGCGAAACCCATCCAGCCTTACGCCGCTGTTATTGATAGCCGCGTTGAGAGAATCTCGGGCACCTTGCGACACATGCTCCCGATACTGCAGAGCCTCATTCACTACTTGGCTCATGTAGCCGGGCGAAAACTGGTACATAACGTCCAGAACGGAAAGAACTTCTCTCACCCTTTCCATGTTCGTAAGCTCCTATTCAATCTTCCTGACGCCGCCACCCGAACTCCCCGTCCCGCCTAAACCAGTTGCTCTCCCCTGGCAGCCGAAAGGATATGGTCCAGAACGTCGTGGCTCGTCACGGTTCCAAGGAATTTCCCGCTCTCCTCGTCGATTATCGGCGTCACCGTTATCCCACGCTCAGTCATACTCTGCAGCACGTCCTCAATGAAGTCGTCCGTATGACCAACCAGGGGATCGTGTCTCAGCACATCCATCAACGCCACCTTGTGCCACTCTCCCCTTGGCAAGTATCTGAGCTTGCTCAGCGACACGATACCCACAAATTTGTCCTTCTCCGCAACTACATAGTCATCCTGATAGGAGTTTGCCCACGTGTCAACAAATCGCCTTACCGTAATGTCCGGTCTCGGATAGGAGCGGGAGGGGTCCAGTATCTCACCCACTTTCACCCCGTCCAGGGCAAAATTCGCAAGGGAAGAAGGCACCACGCTGGGCAGCCTTACGTGTTTCGGGTCCCTGGACTTCCTGATGGCTAGATCGATTATGGGCGGCACAATCAGAATGTAGCAGAGCATTACCAGTACAATCAGCGAAAACACTTCCTTGGAGATGTCGCCGTGCTGCAGCAACACCAGCAGCAAGGCAATCTCCGCAACCCCCTTGGCCATAAGTCCCGCAGCCATCGGGAGAGCGATCTCCAGTCGTGCCATGTACGAACCTATCAACGCCCCGGCCACTTTCGCCGCAAGGGGGATCAGTACCAGCGCCGCGATGGTCCAGGGCGGAAGATTCACGAAATCCATGCTGAAGTACAGCCCCGCGGAAGCGAAAAACAACGGGACGAACAGCCCTCCGGCCACACTCCGCATCCCCGGCATTATGTCAACCTTCAACTCGTGAGGCAGCCCCGAAAGCGCCGCGCCGAACAGCAGCGCGCCGATTGTCCCGTGAAGCCCGATCCACTCGGCAAGAATCACCATCAGGAACAATCCGCCCAGCAGGAGCCCGAAGGATAGCTGAGGCACGTTGAAATACTTCTGCAGAAACATTATCAGGTGAGGCGCCACCTTCCGTGACAGGACCCACGTCACGACGGTAAACCCCGCGATCTGACCCAGCAGCAGCCCCACCCTGGCCACGCTCGGAACCCCCGAACCATCCTCACTATGCTCGCCTATGGTAAACCCCACCACAAGCAGCGCCACCAGTTCCGCAATTACCACCGTCGAAAAAATCTGTATCCCAACGGGCTTGCTCAGGTGCCCCCCGTCCGACAACACCTTCGCCACCAAGCCCAGGCTGGACAGAGCCAGCACCCCTGACAACGCCAAAGCTGCGGTGAAGCTCAACCCAAGTTCGAAGTCGATGATTAAGTCCGTCGTTACCGCCAGCGCCCCCAGCATGGCTATCAGCAACGACACTATGGCCGCCACGAAGAACCGACCCTGGATGGAAGCCACGAAGGCGGAAATATCAATCTCGTCCAGGCCGATCAGGAAGAAAAACACGAAGATGCCGATGCTCAACAGCACGCTAAGCTCCTGGCTGATCTCCACCACCCCCAACATCGGCCCCAGCAGTACCCCCGTGGCCGCATAAGCGATGACCGAGTTCAGCCCGAACCTGCGGCCAACCCCCTCGGCGAGCTTGGCTACAACAACCAGGAGCCCAATGGATAGTACTGCTTGAGCCTCGTGCCCCATGCCTATAGCTTTTATGCTCCCTTCCCCGATTCTTGGAATCCCCGCGAACCCGACTGTGACAATCGTTTGCTAGTCAACCTGGTCAAGCAGGCTCCGCAGCTCGCGGACGCCCACGTTCCCTCCGCTGATAATACAGGCCACCGTGCTCCCCTGCGGGACCGAAACTCTTCCCGACAAGAGGGCTGCGACGCACGCCGCCGCCGCAGGTTCCACCACCAGCTTGCACCTCTCCATCAACACCACCATCGCCTCTAGTATCTTATTGTCTGGAATCCTGATTACCTCATCCACAAGCTGCTGCACGTGTGCCAGCGTATATTCTCCCGCAAAGGGGGCCGCCAGCCCGTCCGCCACCGTTTCCCGCTTCTCCAGCGTCACCGGATACCCCTCTTCCAGGCTACGGCTTATCCCATCCGCACCTTCCGGCTCCACTCCCACCACCCTCACCGAAGGCTTCTGCAGCTTGATCGCGGCCGCCACGCCGGAAATCAGCCCGCCGCCCCCAATTCCCGCCACCACCACGTCCACCTCCGGCTCATCCTCAAGGATCTCCAGACCCACCGTACCCGCGCCGGCAATGATTTTCAAATCGTCGAAGGAATGCACCATCGTCAGGCGGCCTTCCCGCTGTACCGCATCCGTCGCCTTCCCCAAGTCCCCCTCCGCCAGATGCACCCTGCCGCCATAGCCCTCAGTAGCCACAATTTTCGTCCGGCTCGCCCCCGCAGGCATCACGATTATCGAAGAAATTCCCTGCTGTGTTGCTGCGTAGGCCAGGGATTGAGCGTGGTTACCCGCCGAGAGGGATACCACCCCGCTCTCCTTCTCCTCGTCAGTCAGCGCGTTCAGTTTGTTCAGCACCCCACGTACCTTGAAGGACCCCGTCTTCTGGAACAGCTCCAGCTTCAGCGCTATCCGTGCCCCAATACGGTTGCTAAGATACTCGGACCCAACCATCGGCGTACGGTGGACCAGCCCCTTCAGAAAATCCGCCGCCTCTCGTATTTCCTCCAGCGTAACTATCGAAACAGGTCTAGTCACTACGCTTAGTCTCCTTTCTCCAACAAAACTTCCGAAGGCCCGCGTTCAATGCCCTCCGACGCCGACTCCACTTCCCGCATCACCCGCAGCACGTTTTCCCCAAGTATCTTGCGAATCTCTTCGTCCTGGTACTCCCGGCGAATCAGCTCCGCCGTCAACAGGTGGTACCCGGACACGTCCTCCAATCCAACGGGTAACGACGTCGTGCCGTCAAAGTCTCCACCGATCCCCACATGGTCAATCCCCGCAACGTCCCTAATGTGGTCTATGTGATCCGCCACGTCGGCAATGGTCGCCATCGGCCTCGGATTCCCCTCCTCCCACCTGCTCAATCCCTCCTCAACCAACTTTCCGTCCCCACCCATATCCTCCAACATCAGACGTTGCTTTTCCACCTCCAGCGCCTTCTCATACGAGAACACCCTCTCAGAAACGAACGCAGACACAAACGTAACCATAACTATCCCGCCATTCCCAGGCATCCGTGTAAGCACGTCGTCCGGCACGTTCCTGGGAATCGACGCAATCGCCCTCGCCGATGAATGGCTGAAGATAACCGGCGCCTCAGATGCGTCCAGCGCGTCGTGCATCGTATCCGCCGAAACGTGGGAAAGGTCCACCATCATCCCCAGCCGGTTCATCTCCCTCACCACCTCGCGGCCGAAGTCTGTAAGTCCGTGGGCCGACGGCGCGTCCGTACAGGAATCCGCCCACGGCACGTTCTTGTTGTGCGTTAGCGTCAGATACCGCGCCCCAAGCCTGTGGAACATCCTCAGAGCCCCGATGGACTCGCCAATGGAATGCCCACCCTCCATTCCGATGAGCGATGCTATCTTACCGTTGCTGAAGGCCTCCTCCACACCATCCGCCGTCAGCGCCAGCCCCAGGTCCTTGGGATGAGAGCGAATCATGTTGTACACCACGTCAATCTGCTCCATCGTCGCCTGCACCGCATCGCCTCCCATCAAGCCGGTGTCCACGTACACCGACCAGAACTGTCCTCCAACGCCTCCCTGCCTCAGGCGTGGTATGTCCGTATGCAGACCCATTTTGTCCTGTCGACCGCCAATGTCAATCCGGGAAATCGCCCTCTGCGCCTTCAAGCGGTACTGCCACGGCAGATCGTTGTGCCCGTCTATCAGCGGCGTCCCTCGATGCAGGGCTTTTGCCCTCTCCAGAAATCCTTCCAGTCCTTCGCTGCCTGCTCTCATGCTAGCCTCCTGCCCAAGTCCAATTCCTTCCAAGCGTTTAGCAGTATACTCAACACCTAACAGTTGTGCTACCCGCCCGCCTATTCTGGCATACCAACACCAATTCCTGTATATTGGAAAAACACCATTCTTGAGAGGCTCTCATGTCTAACCAAGAACTCGCCTATTCCTCCGCCACCGACCTCCTCCAGCTTATCTCCGCGAAGCAGGTCTCTCCCGTTGAGCTTACACAACTCTTCCTCGACCGGATCGAGCGAATCGACCCCCAGCTCAACTCCTTCCTTCTCGTCACCCACGACCAGGCCCTCGCCGACGCCAAAGCCGCCGAGGAAGCCATAATGAGAGGCGACAAGCTAGGCGCCCTGCACGGCCTGCCAATCTCCGTCAAAGACACCCAGATGACTAAGGGTGTCCCCACCACTACCGGCTCCCTCCTCTTCAAAGATCGCATCCCGGAAAAAGACGCCGCCGTCATTGAGCGCGTCAAGAACGCCGGAGCAATCATCCTCGGCAAGACCAACACCTCAGAATTTGCCCTCGTGGGCATGTGCGAAAACCGCCTCGGAGACCACGGCCGCAACCCATGGAACTCCGATTACACCCCCGGCGGCTCCAGCGGCGGCGCAGCGGCTGCGGCGGCGGCCTTCCTCTGCCCCCTGTCCACAGGCGGCGATGGTGGCGGCTCCATCCGAATCCCCGCCAGCCTATGCGGCATCTACGGCATCAAGCCCACCCAGGGCCGCGTCTCCGGCTACACCGGCGTCGATGGCCCACCCGCGCCCAACTTCTTCGGACAGCAGGGACCTCTCAGCCGCACCGTTCGCGACTCCGCCCTCCTCCTGCAGGTTCTCTCCGGCCACGACCGCCGCGACCTCAACTCCCTACGCCTCAAGACTCCCAACTTCCTCGACGCCCTCGACCGCGGCATCAAGGGACTCCGCATTGCATGGAGCACCGACTACGGTTTCGCCTCCGTCGAAAACGAAGTGGTAAAGATCACCTCTAACGCCGCCAAGGTCTTCCAGGTCCTGGGAGCCTACGTGGGAGACGCAAAACTAAAGATGGACGACCCGTACCGCGCCTTCGGCCCCGTCTACGAGTCCAGCGCCTACTTCAACTACGGTCCCATGCGCCAAACCCACGGACACATGATGACCCACTATGCCCGCGAATACCTGGAGATGGGTTCCAGGGTCACCCTCTCTGACTACTCCGAGGCCCTCGGCAGGCGGGACCAGCTGAAAGCCCAGGTTGCCGACGTTTTCGAAGACTACGACCTCCTCATATCGCCTACCCTTGCCGTGCCCGGCGTCCCCGTCGGCCAGTTCCCAGAGCAGATAGCCGGCAAGCCTGCGTACCCCCACAAGTATTTCAGCTTCCACCCCTACACCTACCCCATAAACGTCGTCGGACACCCCGCCGCCAGCATCCCCGCCGGTTTCGCCTCCAACGGACTCCCCGTCGGCCTCCACATCGTCGGGCGCATGTACGACGAGGCAACCGTCATCGCCGCCTCCGCCGCCTTCGAGCATGCCCGCCCCTGGATAGACAAGCGCCCCCCCATCTCCTAGCCCATCGCCTGGCATCCTGTGAGCACCGAAGCGCTGTCAAAGTACCTCGTTGCCGTAGCCACTCATCCCCCCAGTTTGACCCCCTCAACCCTCCCCTCCTATAATCGCCGTAACTCCCCAAAAAGCTACCCCGCGGAGAAGCCATGCCGTCCCACCTTGCAATGACCGTCGGCAACGTCCAGATTTTCGCCCTCACCGACATGAGCTTCCCTTTCCCCATGCCCCTTCACGAACTCTGGCCCGAAGTCCCCGCCGACGCCTGGGACGAATATCGACAGCGCTACCCCGACACCTTCCACGAAGACCTAATGCTCATCGAAATCGGCTGCTACCTCCTCCGCACCCCTGAGCAGACCATACTTATCGACACCGGCTACGGCCCCGGCCCCATAGAGTCCGCAGGCGGCCTTGAAGGCGAGCTTATGGACCACCTCGCCGCCCAGAACGTCCATCCCCACGAAATCGACACTGTATTCCTCTCCCACCTGCACAGCGACCACGTGGGCTGGAACACCATCAAGCGTGAGGGCGAATACGTCCCTGCCTTTCCCAACGCCCGCTATGTCGTCCACGAAGACGACCTTGCCCACTTCCGGCTACCCGAAATTCGGGCCGTGCAGTCCATCCCCTTCATGGGCCCCTCTGTCGAGCGACTCGTCGACCTCGGCCTCCTCGACACACTCGCCCAAGACACCGACCTTACCGCAGAGGTACGCGCCATCCACACCCCCGGCCACACCCCGGGCCACATGAGCATCCTCGTTTCCTCCGGTGGCGAACAGGCCCTCATCGAGGGAGACGTTTTCGTCCATCCCGCCCAAGTCACCGAAGACGAGTGGAACTGCCACTTCGACTACGACTGGCCCCGCTCCAACAAGACACGTCTCGCCGTGCTCAAGACCGTTGAAGACGAGAACATAACCGTCGTCGCCTGCCACTTCCCCCTCCCCGGCTTCGGCCACGTCGTCCGGGAAAACGGCAAGCGCTACTGGAAACACGCCACCTGAATCAAACCCACCGCAACAGGAATCGCCATGCCCAACAACGACGCCGACACCCTTCTCAACGCAGTAGACACCAACGCCATGCTGGACCTGGCCCAGAAGATGGTCCGAATCCCCAGCTTCAAGACTGAGGAGTCCGACCTAGCCCGCTTCCTCGCCGAATTTCTCGCCTCCCGCGGCTACGACGTTGAGCTGCAGGAAGTAGATACCGGCCGCTTCCAGACCATCGCCACCCTCAAGGGCAGCGGCAGCGGCAAGTCCCTCATGTTCAACGGACACATCGACATGGACCCCCTCGCCATGGGCTGGAACCGTGACCCCTGGACCCCCTCCGTGGAAGGCAACCGCATCTTCGGCGGCGGCATCCGCAACATGAAGGCCGGCGTCGCATCCATGATTACCGCCGCTGAGGCCGTCAGGCTCTCCGGCACGAAACTCCAGGGCGATCTCATCCTTGCCTGCGTCGTCGGCGAGCTCCAGGGCGGCGTCGGCACCTGCCACCTCGTCAACAACGGCCCCCTCGCCAACATGGCCGTCGTCCCCGAACCCTTCGGCTCCGAAAACGTCGTCACCGTCCACGCCGGCGTCCTGGAAATGGCCGTCCATGTCCTCGGCAATTCCCGTCACATCAGCCGCAAGGAAGAGGCCGTCGACGCCATAGCCAAGATGTGCAAGGCTGTTCCCGCCATCGGCAACGTGGACTTCACCTACGAACCCCGCGCCGACCTGCCCGGCCTCCCCCGAATCAACGTGGGTGCCATCATCGGCGGTCGCGGACGTGACTACGACCTGCGCGGCCCTAACTTTGTATCCGACTTCTGTACCGTCATAGTCGACGTTCGTTACCTGCCTGGAATGACTTCCCAGTCCGTTAAGGCCGACATCCAGCGGGCTTTGGACGAAGTAACCACAACTGATCCCGACTTCCGCTACGAAATTGAAATGCCCCCCGACCCTAAGCACAAGGTCTTCCGCGTCGTCATGGAACCTTTCGACCTCCCCAGGGACGAGTACATCCTCCAGTCCGTCCTGCGCCACTACCGCACCGTCACCGGTGGCGAACCCGAGGGTCTCGGCGCCGTTCTACCCTACTCCTACACCGGCGACGACACCTGCCACCTGTGGCAGGCGGGCGTCCCGTGTCTTCTCTTCGGTCCCGGCGGCGGCTCCGAGTCCGACACCATCCCCGACGAATACATCCGCATCAGCGACATGGAGCAGGTGGCGAAAGTCCTCTCCCTCACCGCCCTGGACGTCTGCAACCTCCCCGCCTAACCCTCACACCTGAGTTTCGACAGTCACCTGGCCTCCCTCCACTACCTCCATGTAGAGGTTATGGCGGTGTAGCAAACTCATGCCCACCATCGGCAACTTGCCCGTTGCATCAGCCTTGACGTATCTCCGCCGACCATCCCATTCCACGAAAACGTCATGCACGTTGAGCCACACCTCGGAGCCGTCAGCCAAGAAAACCTGAACCCTGTCGATTAAGGGTAGCTCCAATTCATATACCATTGCCCCCGGCATCGTCAGATAGCCGTCGAATCCGGTGTCGATAACCGCCTTCATTTCCCGAATCCGCTCTGACGTCCCCCTTAAGACAAGCACCACCACAGCCTCCAGCCCAATATTTGCCTGCCCTTCAATCAATCGGTCCTCCGTATGGCCCCGCCAAAACTTAGCGCCCCCATATACCCAACACGCTCGCTGTAGATGTCCGTAACCTCAGGCCTTTTCTCTTGAAGCCGCTTCACCGCGACCTCATCATCCGAAATAACCCTGTCGTCTCCCAAGGCCCAACAGCCGGTGTTGACGTCGATGGCGCAAATCTTCCCCACCTCGTCTTTTCCCTCCTTGTGCCGGATGTCCCACTCGTAGATCTCCTTTCCCAAGCGGACCGTCTCCTCAAGGGAAAGAGTCGGCACAATCGGCCTCGGCCACCCCTCAACCTCCGTAAACGTTTCAACCTCTCTCATCTTTGCCTCTAATCGCTCATTTGTCCCCACCACGCATTCTACCACGCTGCAACAGAAATTCTAAAGAATTGATAGCCCTCACAACCCCCAATTCATCACGATATCCACCTCCGCCACAATGACGCCTTCCTATAAGATTCCTCCATCCACGCCGAGATAACAAATTCCCCCAAAATGTAGTATATTGTGAGCATAATCCCTCCCTCGGAGGCCCCAATGCAATACAACCTCGTTTCCGGCGACTCCCACGTAGACATGAGTTGGCTTCCCGGCGACCTCTTCATCGACAACTCTCCACAAGCTCTCAAGCAACGCATGCCCCACGTCTCCGACACCGACGAAGGCGAACGCTGGATAGTCGGCGACCAGGTACTCGGCGTTGCGGGCGGCGCGGGATTCAGCTTCCTGCCCACCCTCAAGAACCGCTTCCGACGCATGGACCGCATGATTGAAATGGGCTTCCTCGACGGCATGGCCGAGGGACGCTACCACCCCACAGATCCCGACCTCCGCATGAAGGACATGGCCCTCGACGGCGTCGACGCCGAGATCCTTTACGGCATGACCTCCGCCGGCATCCGCATCCAGGACCCGGAAATCGTCGAGGCCACCTTCCGCGTCTACAACGATTGGGTTGCCGACTTCTGCGATCAGCGTCCCGGACGCTGGTACGCCCTCGCCTGCGTCCCCGTCCACGACCCCGTCGTTGCTGGCGAAGAGCTCCGCCGCGTCGCCGCCCTGGGCCTCCGCGGCTCCGACCTCTATGTCGGCGGCATACTCAAACCCATCTACGTCCGCGACGGCTACTGGGACCCCCTCTGGGAAGCAGCCGCCGACACCCAAATGCCCATCTCCTTTCACATAGGCGGGGGCGGTGGCATCAAGGTCAACCCCCCGGAGGAGGAGGCCGACTTTGCCGACGCATACCTCTCCGACACTCCCTCCCAGAACCAGCTCGCCTTCCAGGCCGCCAGCGCCCCCCTAGGCCAGCTTGCCGGCTCCGAATGGCTCGTCAGCGTCATCATGAGCGGCGCTTGCCAGCGCTTCCCGAACTTCCAGTTCGTCCTCGGCGAATGCGGGGCCGGCTGGATACCCTTCGTCATCGAGCGCATGGACATCAAGTACAACGACGGCCTCATGGACAAGAAGTTCGACCCGCCCCTCGACCTCTTGCCCAGCGAATACTGGTATCGCCAGGGAGCCACCACCTTCCAGCAGGACCCCTGCGTCGGCCACATGGCCGACTACATCGGCGTCGACAACCTCATCTGGGGCTCCGACTATCCCCACCCTGACGGCGTCTGGCCCGACTCCAAAGAAGTCATCAAGCGCACCATGGGCCAACTCGATGATGACGTCGTCCGTAAGATAACCTGCGGCAACGCCGTCAAGCGATACCGCATGGGCCAATAAACACCAACCCGCAGGATCACTTATTCCCGCGCAGGCGGGAATTCACGGGGCTGGACAATGGACCAGTAATCACCAACTCAAGGAGGTTCAATCATGTATAACGGATACAAAGTCATAGACGGAGACGGCCACATGTACGAGCCCGTCGATATGTGGGACAAGTACGTGGAGCCCGATTTTCACGCCGACCGCCCTATCATCGACCGCGTCTGGGAGCGCGCCCTCCTCACCTACAAGGCCAGCGATCACATCCCCGGCGACCAGTTCGCCGGGGCTCTCAGGGCGAAGACTCTTACCCAGGACATCCCCATCCGATTTACCAACGGCTACAACAACTGGTGGAGCGTAGAAAGCCGCATCGAGGACATGGACCGCGTCGGCTGGGACCTCCAGGTCTGCCTCGCCACCAACGCCCAGATTGCCATGACTGTATCTTTCACAAATGCACCCCTCGGTGCTGCCCTCTCCCGCGCCTACAACAACTGGGCCCACGACTTCTGCGCCACCAACCCGGACAGGCTGAAGTTCGTCGCCATCGTCCCCGGCGGCAACATCGACGAGTTCGTCAAGGAAGCCCGCCGCGCCGTAGGAGAGCTTGGCGCCGTCTCCCTCCAGATGCCCAAGCCCGTCGACGGCACCTGGTGGCACCAGCCCGAATATGACCCCCTCTGGGAAGCCTGCGAAGAACTCGACTTCCCCCTCTCCCTCCACGGCGGCGGCCCCGGCGGCCCCCAGTCCTCCGACCGATACAACCAGCTCGACGGCGCTTTCCGCGCCCTTAGCCAGGCCATCGGCTTCCCCTTTGAAAACATGATCTCCATCGGCCACTTCATGTACGGCGGCATCCTGGACCGCTTCCCCAAGATGCGCATCTCCATCCTGGAGGGCAACGCCGGCTGGGTTCCCTTCTGGCTCAACCGCCTGGAGAAGTGCTGCGAGGGCCGGCAGTCTGTCTTCTTCGACGAGAAGCCCCTGCATGCCACCCCCCAGGAGTACTTCGCCCGACAGTGCTACGTCGCCGCCGACGCCGACGAACCCTCCATCCAGTTCGTCATCAATTACGTCGGCGACGATAACATCATCTTCAACACCGACTACCCCCACCCCGACGCCCCCGCTCCGGAGGAACCCGTCCCCAACATGCTGGAGCAGCCCATATCCGAAGAGTCCAAGAGGAAGATCCTCTGGGATAACTCCGTCGGCCTCTACGGTCCCCGCCTTCTGAGCGGCCGAAACTAGCATCTCCACTCAAACCCAACTGGTAAGGGCGGGTTTCAAACCCGCCCTTACTCAAAACCAAGAAAAGGAGAACCCAATGAAGCAAGGACTAAGAGTTATCGATGGCGACGGTCATCTGCAGGAACCGATGGACATGTGGGAGAATTTCATGCCCTCGGCCTTCGCCCACCGCGCCCCCAATATCACTGGCCACACCGGCAAGATAATCCACACCTACGGCCCATGCGAGATATACCCCGAGGGCAAGGTAATCGCCTCCGACGAGTCCACCTTCGCTCACATGGAAGATCGCTACGGCGACGCCTACAGAAGCTGGTGGTCCATGCCCGAACGGCTGAAGGATATGGACAGAGAGGGAATCGACGTGGCCATCGCCTTCCCCACCAACTGCCAGCTCCTCGGCTCCAACGTCTGGGCCAAGGACCCGAAGCTTCACGCAGCCCTCGTCACCGCCTATAACAACTGGGCAGTCGACTACTGCAGCGACTCCGGCGGACGCGTCATGGCCATTGCCCACGCCACCTCCGCAGACATGAACGCCGGCGTTGCCGAGATATACCGTATGGCCGAGTCCCCCCACGTCGCGGGCATCTTCCATCCCTCCATGGATATCGACAACTCCTGGGGCGACGAGGACTACGAGCCCTACTGGCAGGCCCTCGAGGAGACCGGCATCCCCGTATGCTGGCACGGCAGCGCCTCTCATCCCCTCGCCCAGTCCTTCGACCCCATTAGGCAGAAGTACGGCGCCCTCAACCACGCCCTCATGCATCCCGTCGGCGCGATGCTTGCCCTAGGCGGCATGATCTACGGCGGCGTCCTTGAACGCTATCCCAACCTCAAGGCCGCATTCTACGAGTCCAACGCCGGATGGCTTCCCTTCTGGCTCGCCCGCCTGGACGACCACGCGGGAGGACGGCAGGGTGTCTTCCTCCGTGAGCACGAAGAGTCCACCGGCACCGCTGAACTAACGCCTTCCGACTACTTCAAGCGCCAGTGCTTCATCGCCTGCGACGCGGACGAGGGCGCCCTCAAGCAGGTCGTGGAGTACATGGACGGGGATAACATCATCTTCAACACGGACTATCCCCACCCCGATGCTCCCTTCCCCGGCGCCGTCGACGCCTTCCTCGACCAGCCCATCTCCAGGGAGCACATGAAGAAGATCCTCTGGGACAACTCCGTACGCCTCTACGGCGACAAAGTCCCCCAGATGTAATCCCACCCACCGGAGACAGGAAGGAAGGGGGTCAATTGACCGCCCTTCCTTCCTGTTGACGTGGGCTATACCCCCTCAACCCGCCAGCATAGCCACCATTTTCTCTACCAACCGCTCAACCTCGGATATGTATAGCGCAACCCTTTTGGCATCATAGGTGTTTTCACAAAAGTTGGTATGCAGATTGTGGGCAACACCAAACAACGAGTGAATCTCCTGATCCCCGGCCTTGTTGGAGAGATCTCTGGCGGCAACCCATAGTTGTCGGTGATGGACATGCTCCCAACCCCGCAGCGTAGCGGCGGCCTTGAACATCTGGGCCGCCTCTACCCAGGCCTTCTCTGAAGCCTGCTGCAGATCGCCGACCTCAAGTTCGGAATGGGCTTGGGATAGCAGCCTGTGGCTCGCCTCGCGATATGTCACGCCTAAAGTAGTCAAATCAGTCAATTCACCGCGCCCATCACAGCACGTATGTAGCGCATCAACCACTGCCAAAAAGCAAGGGGCCTCGCCTTCATGTTAAGGCGAGGCCCCTCCAAAGTTTAGATTCCAGGCCCTAGTTGAAGACCGGTACCGTGAACTCGTGGTGCCGGCTCGGGCCGAAATGAATCTGGTCCGAGGTGTAGTCGGCGACCACTCCTGGATCGATGGCCACCTCTGCCCTCACCCAGAACAGCGGTATGGCCCAGTAGTAGTTGTAGAACCAGTCGCCGATGGCCTGCGTCGCCGCCTTCCTTGCGGCTGCGTCCACAATCATCTCCCACTCGTCCGTCAGAGCCACCAACTCCTCGTCGGCCGGAGCGTTGATGCTTCCATAGGGCTGGCCCTGAATGGCCCGTATCCACTGGAAGTCCGCCACCGCCGATCCGCGGAACAGCAGTATCTTGTTCCTGGCTTCCTTGTTTCTATACGTGGACGCCAGGTTGCCGAAGGTGGTCTCCTGCAGGTGCGGGCGTAGCCCGATCTCCTGGAAGAATGGTGCCATCGCTTCGCCGATTTCCGGCGCCTCCGGTATTCCGGGCATCTTCGCCACCAGGAAGTCAAAGTCGAAGCCCTCGCCGTACCCCGCCTCCGCCAGCAGAGCCCTCGCCCTGTCCGGGTCATAGGGGTATGCGTTCCACTTGTAGATGTCCTGGTACGGCTTGATTCCGGGCACGGGCATGGGCAGCGACTTGCCTTCGTAGAATACCTCGTTGATGGTATCCCGGTCGATGGCCAGGTTCAAAGCCTCCCTTACTCGCACGTCCGTCATCGGTTCGCTCAGGTCCCGCTCGTCCGCGTAGTACAGGCCCCCAATTATTGCCAGCAGCGCAAAGCTGGGATTCGTGCTGGGCACCCTGGAGTAGCCCCACTCCTCCACCGTCGGCATCAAAGACTGCTGCACTGCGGCTATGTGCGCCTCGCCGGTCAGCAGCATCGCCATCCGAGTGGCGTCTTCAAGCACGTAGAAGATCTGCAATTCCGGGAACTCCGGCGTCTTCCTCCAGTGGTCCTCCACCCGTTCGTACAGGATGTACTGGTTGACCCGGAAGTCCACGAACGTGAAAGGCCCGGTGCCGATGGGTCTCGCCTCGTATCCGTCATTTCCCACCGCGTCGTAGTAGTCGCGGCTGCTGATCATGAAGATGTTCTGGCCGCCCATCTGGTAGTCCGTGGTCACGTCCACCTTGTTCTGGTTGAACGTAATGTCGTAGTCCCCGTTGATGTCGAAGTCATCCACAGTCATCTCTTTACAGCAGGGGGAAGGCCAGGGTCGATCCTCGGCCTGGTCCTTCTCGAATGTGAATACTATGTCCTTCGCCGTCATCTGAATATCCAGCGGCTGCTTGTTCTGGTAGAAGGGCACTCCCTCTCGCAGCTTGAAGTTCCACGACATGCCATCGGGAGCCATGGACCACTCCGTCGCCAGCATCGGGTAAAGCTCCTGCGTTACCCTGTCGCTGCCCAGCAGCGTCTCATACATGGGCGTCAGCGGCCCGCCGGAACTCTGGAACCCGTTCCAGAATACCGTCATCTGATGGGCCGGCGGCGTCATGCTGACCTTCAGACGGGAAGCCGCTATCACCGGCGGGGCCGTCGGCGTCGGGGGCTGGGTCCGCGTCGGCTCCATCGTAAACCGAGGCCGCGCCGTAGGTTCCGGCGTTGGAGCTTCGGTGGTGGGCGCGGGCGCTACCGTCGCCACTGCCGTTGGGCGGGGAGCCATCGTAGGCACCGGCGTGGGCGCAGCGGTGGCAGCAGGCGTCGGAGCAGGTGCCGTGGCCGGCGCTGGAGCAACCGGCGTAGGCATGGGTGTTGCCGCGACCTCCACGGGTTCATCTCCCCCTGTACATATCGCACTGATTAAGACTATTATTGCAACAACGCCAACCAGAATATGTAACATGTCTCTCCCAGACCTGCCCTTTCGTCAACCTTCGCCACAGCCCACTTGCCCGCATCATTCACTCGCCGCGGGCTTGACGTAATGGGCAAATCTCACGCCCGTCACGACTATGTTTTGTGCCTAAGTCGATTCTAGGTTTTGCACTTTCTGGCTGTCAATAAATTATGTAACGTAGTTGACGCAAAGAAGCGCCCCTCACTTCTAACCAATGCATGAAAAACGCCTGCAAAATGCGCCGAACTTCCGCAGAATATCCTAAGCATACTCACACAAATTAGCCCCCTATAAATGAGAAGTTAGCCCCTGATTTTTACCCCAGGAAGGCTGCGTCGACGGACCGGTCTCGCCAGGGGGAAATTAACCCCGGCCCGTGTAGGGCATACTCGTCGCCATAATCGTCATGAACAATATGTTGGCGTCCAGCGGCAGGTCAGCCATGTGTACCACGGCATTCGCCACGTGCTCCGTTGCCATCACCGGCTCCACCCGCACAGACCCGTCCGCCTGCTCTATCCCCTCCTGCATCCTCGACGCCATCCTCGTGGCCGCATTGCCCACGTCTATCTGACCGCAGGCGATGTTGTACTTCCTCCCGTCCAGCGCCGTCGACTTCGTCAACCCCGTCATGGCGTGCTTGGTAGCCGTGTACGGCGCCGAATTCGGACGGGGCGTCTGCGCCGAAATTGACCCGTTGTTGATGATCCGGCCACCCATGGGATCCTGGTTCTTCATGATCAGCATCGCCGCCCTGGTGCACAGAAAGGCCCCGTTCAGGTTCACGTCCACCACCTGCTTCCACTGCTCGAAGCTGAGCTCCTCCACCGAAAGCGGCGGGGCGCCCATTCCCGCGTTGTTGAACAGCAGGTCCAGCCTCCCGAACCGCTCCATCACCTGCGAGAACAGCGCGTCAACGTCATCCGGATTGCCCACGTCCGCCTTGACCGCCAGCGCTCTCGACGGCGACATCCCCGATTCCTCCACCACCGCTTCAAGCCGCTCCAGCCTACGACCGCAAATCGCCACCGAAAACCCCTCCCTCCACAACGCCAGCGCGCTGAGCCTGCCAATTCCCGTCCCACCCCCTGTTACAACGGCAACCCTCGTTCCACTACTCATTGTCTCTTGACCTTCCTTCCCTAAAATTTCCATCCACTCGCTTCCCTCTCTCGTTCCCATGAAAGCAGAATCCCCTCACACCGCAACCTGCTCCCAACTCATCAGGATATCTCCGGCCAAGTCGAAAGCCTCCCCATATCCCCTTCCATCCCCGCATCCCGAATCATCCCCGCCTGCGCCTCCCGCACCCGCACCACTACTTCCTCCTCGTCCACAAGAACTGCCCGACCCTCCCTCAAAATAACCTGCCCTCCCACCAGCACCGTATCCGCCATGTTGTTCAAACCAGAAAATACCAGGTTGTTCACCAGCCGCGCCCCAGGCAGAAGATGCGGCTGGTCCAGCCGAAACGTCGCCACATCCGCCTCCTTCCCCGGCTCCAGCGAACCCACCCTGTCACCCATGTCCAGCACCGCTGCCGCCTTCAGTGTTGCCAACTCCAGCGCCTCCTCCGCCGACCCCAGGTGCCTGTCAGCAAACCGCACCCTCTGCATGTATATCGCCATCTTCATCGCTTCCCACGGGTTCTGCCCGTTGTTCGTCGCCGAACCGTCCGTCCCCACCGCCACAGTCGCCCCCAGCCGCTCCATCTCCCAGATCGGCGGCACCCGGTTTCCGCCCCGCATAACCGTCAAAGGACAGTGAGACACGTTCACCCGGTATTCCCCGAACAACGCCACCTCTTCGTCCAGAATCCCGCTGCAATGAATCGCCAGCATCTCCGGCCCCAGCACCCCCAGCTTCTCGGCGTACTGCACGCTCCCCATCCCCACCTTGGCCATTGCCTCCTCCAGTTCGTCGCTGGTCTGCGCCAGGTGAATGTGCCACATCTTCCCCCGCTTGAGCGCCCACTCCCGCATAGCCTTCGTCGTTTCAGGCTTGCACCGGATGATGGTCGTAGGCTCCGACGTAATCATTATCCTGTCGGAATCGAAGGACGCCTCCAGCCTGTCCAGGTCCTCCAGCACGTCCTCCGCCCGCTCAATGAACTCGGCGGGCGTGAACTCCTCCTCGTCGCTGATACCCCTCGACACTACGCCCCGCATCCCCGACTGCTGGATGGCCTCACATATCCCGTCCGTGGAGTCCTGGTGAAAGTGTGTCCAGTGGTTCTCCTGCGTGGTCGTCACACCGTACTTCAGCAGCTCCAGCAGGCTCGAAGCTGCGGCGGCCCGCGCCCGCTCCCTCGTCAGCCCCTGCGCCAGCCGTAGGAGGTTGTCCCTCGACACCCTCTTGTGGTCCAACAGGCTCCGGTACACCGACTGGTCCAAGTGGTCATGGGCATTCACGATTCCCGGCATCACCACCATGTCGGAAGCGTCTATCCGTTCCCGCACCTCGCAGGAACCCTCCCTTGATGGCCCTACAGCCACAATCTTCCCCCCGTCAACCGCCACATACCCCGGATTGAAAATCCGACGTTGGGCGTCCATGCTGATAACCACGCCCCCGTCGATTACGAGGTCCACCTTCCTGCCTGTATCGTCAACCATGAATGCGCTCCTGCTCTCTCAGCCTGCGATAGACGAACCTTAACACCCCACCCCAACACCGGCAACTTCCCCCATTCCCGCTCACCCTAAGCTCATCCTGAGCTTGCCGAAGGACGAAGGGTCGAGCGACTCCCAACCCTGCGAATTTCACATCCCCGCCTCAAACTGCTATCATCCCCAAAACGCCTGGGAGGAACAGAAAATGCTCGACGGATTCAAGGTAATAGACGCCGACGCCCACATGCAGGAACCCCCGTACATCTGGGACCACTACGTGGAGGCCGAATTCTATGACCGCCGCCCCGTCGTTGAGCATGTCCAGAACCGCATCATCTTCCGCTATGAGCCCGGCGAACTCTTCCCCGGCGACTCTGAGGGTCTTCCCACCTCCGTCTGGAAAAAACGCCCCAACCAGCTCTTCGTGGGCCTGCGCAAGAAGTACGGTCAGGCCTACGACCACTGGTGGAGCGCCGAAAGTCGCCTGGCCGACATGGACAAGTACGGCTGGGACAAGATGATCTGCATCCCAGGTCACGGCTCCGCGCCCCTCCGCCAGACGGACAAAGACCCCGACCTAATGTGGGCGCTGGCCCGCGCCTACCACAACTGGGCCCACGACTTCTGCTCCGCCGACCCGTCACGCCTCAAGATGGTCGTTGAGCTTCCCCCCTACGACATCGAAAGCGCCGTCAAAGAAACCCGCCGTGCAGTCACCGAATTGGGCGCCATCACCGTCATGATGCCCCGACCCCAGGAAGGCGAATTCTGGCACTACCCGGAATACGACGCCTTCTGGAATCTCGTCACCGAACTCGACATCCCCGTAACCTTCCACGGCGCGGGCAGCGGCTCCCCCCACGCCGGCCAGCGCTACCGCGGCCTCACCGGCGCCCTCTTCGCCCTGAACCACGCCATCGGATTCCCCATGGAAAACATGATATCAATGGGACACCTAATCTACACCGGTATCCTCCAGAAATACCCCACCCTGCGCACCAGCTTCCTCGAAGGCAACGCCGGCTGGCTCCCCTTCTGGCTCGGTCGTCTTGACGACCACTCTGTCGGACGCCAGTCCGTCTTCTGGGACGACAATAACCTGGAACTCACACCCACCGAGTTCTTCCAGCGCCAGATTTTCGTGGCCGCCGACGCCGACGAAGAAGCCCTGCCCGCCGTCGTCAGTATCCTAGGCGACGGCAATCTAATCTGGAACACCGACTATCCCCACACCGACGCTCCTGCGCCTGACGTAGCCCTCCCCGAGCTCCTCCACCAACCCATAACCGACGAAAACAAGAAACACATCCTCTGGGACAACCCCGTCCGCCTCTTCGGCCCTCGCATCCTCACCTAACACCAAAGTCCACTAACCCTCTTCCCTCAACGATTGGGGAAGACTGAAATGGGGGTGACTCCCTAAGCTCCCTTTTTGTCACCCCCGGCGAAGCTTGTGACTATCCGGCATCTTCCTCATTCTCATCTTCGCCAATGAGGTTGATTGAAGGTGTAATCCCCTCCACAAACTGACAAATTGTCTCAGCCAGCTCTTGGGCAAAGGGTTCATCCAGAGACTTACCGTATCGTGTCACAAACACCCTCTTGTCATTGCTTTCCCCGAATTCCTGATCATCAAATACCTTTATCCCCCTGAGTCGATCCTCCACACTCTTGCTCTTGTTAGCCCAATATAGAACTCCCACTTCGGCTCGCCAAGGATGTTCAGCCTCTTCGTTCTTATCGTATAGGAACGTGGAGTAAGACAGCTTCCAGTTTCCCCAAGGTTCATCCCGATACCATAGGTGATACTGCCTACGACCTGTTCTGGGCCCACCTCCATCGCCAGCCGCCCTGCTTTGTCTATCTGGCCTTTTGTCCTCCGGCAGTTTCTCGCGGACGATGTCCGCCACCCTCCTAAGGAAGCGTGTTATATCATCATTACTATGCCTGGCTTTGGTTTCTCGCATTCTGTCACCAAAGGTGCTGCTTCCATCCGTCACCAGATGCTCCTCTCGGAGAGTTTCGGCAATCTTTACCTTCAGGTCTTCTTCGACAGGCACAGGTATGACTGTACTCGCATGTATGTACACTGACTCAGTATCCGGGTCCTGGTACGGAGTCAGCGTTACGCAGGTAATGAGAACCCTTCCACGCGCCTGTTCGTTCAGCCACAATGCCGCCGAGGTAACTTCAGGCGCAAACCGGTGACTCACAAGGATTATCCTTTGAGCGTTATTGAGACCACTAAGATCATCTGCCCCAAGATGCCGCTCCAATTCACTTGCAGCATCCTCGGGAGAGCCATCCTTCCTATATTTTGCAAATATCCCAATTATGTCTTCCTCTTTGGCGGCATGAAAATAACTGGCGTATTTTATAGCCTGCCAATGAGCGTCCGTCCCCGAATCATCCCTCTTAAGCTCAATGATAACCAACCTTCCTTCCTTATCCACCGCTAACAGATCCAACCGCTCCTTCGTCACATCAAAACGGCTGAATTCCTTACTTATTATCAATAAATCCTCTCCAAGAAAATCCGGGTGGTCGGCAATCCACTCTTGGATATGCTCTCTCTCCTTCAGTCCCAAGCTACTGAATTCTACTTCTTTTACCCTTTTAGGCTGCTTATTCTTTTTCAAGTCAACCCTAAACAGCTGCGGCTCTCCACTCATTTGCTAAACCCCTTCCTGATAGCTCATCCCCCCTCAATCTTCCCCACCGCCTCCCGCGCCAACTCCCCCAGCCGGCCCGGCACCTCCGCCGCTATCCACCGCAGCCTCTCCAACGCCCTTTCCTCCCGAAATTCACCCATCTGCCGGATAACCGCCTCGCCAATTCCCGGCCCAATAGGATATCTATCCTGCGCCACGCTCGTAAAGAATTCATCAAGTATTCCCAACAAATGCAGCCGTATCTCCTCCGTGTCCGGCGACTCCACCCACACCTCCCGGTCGTTGCTCATCCCATCGCCCGCATAACGCAGAATTGGCCCAATGGGAATCCTGTCCCTGTCTGGCCGACGAT
>DAOUKX010000159.1:0-2946 GCA_034420855.1 Dehalococcoidia bacterium | reverse complement strand
TTGATGCCGTAGTCCTCGGCCACGCGGTACAGGAGCCAGCGGGCGAGCCAGAGCTGGTCGGAGACCTCAACGGCGGGAAGGGGGCCAATCTGGAACTCCCACTGTCCGGGCATGACCTCGGCGTTGATGCCGTCAATCTTCAGGCCGGCCTCCAGGCAGGCTTCCAGGTGAGCCTCGACGACTTCACGGCCGTGGACCTCGTCATCGCCCACGCCGCAGTAGTAGCCGCCCTGGGGCGGGGGATAGCCGGACTCCGGGAAACCGAGGGGGCGGACACCCTTAAAGAAGGTGTACTCCTGCTCGATGCCGAAGATCATTTCCTGGTCCCGGCACATTTCGGCAACGGCCACGCAGGCGGCGCGGGTGTTGCTCTCGTGGGGGGTCAGGTCCGTGTTCAGGACCTCGGTCATGACGAGGAGGTCACCGCGGTCCCTCTCCAGCATGGTGTCCAGCTTCTTGCGGACGGGGTCCTTGATGGATAGAACGGGGCGGATGACGCAGTCGGAGTTTTCGCCGACGGCCTGGTTGGTGCTGGAGCCGTCGAAGCCCCAGAGGCCAGGCTGCTCAACCCTTTTGCCGACTCTGGTCTTGGACCGGAGCTTGGAGGTGGGCTTGGCGCCGTCTATCCATATGTATTCTTCTCTTCGGTAGTCTTCCCTTCGTATCAGCATTTCTCCCTTGCAACTCCTTAAACGGTTTCTGAATGTGCGCTTCCGTAGCGTCGCGAGACACTCACCCTTCTGACGTGCGAATTTCGTCGCGGATACCAACCTTTACGGAAGGTGGCGCAATACCCACGCCGCCTCAGAAACACATTAAGAATATAGCAGAAAGCGGGGCTTACTTCAATTTCTAATGGCTTGCGAATATGGGTTTCACAACCAACCGTCCACATACATGGCCGGACAGCGCAAGGTGGCGTGTTAACATCCGGTCGCGACGCATGGCGTATATACCGTCGGGACTCGGGCACAGCGGCCAATTCGTCCATATGGGACGACCGCGCGAGACCAAGGCCTATTACGCAACGCCTAATAGCGGTGGGGCTTATTAAGTTTTTGGGCTTAACACTTAATAATGGGCGGTGCAAGTCTCTTCAAACAGGCTCAGTACCTTCGTCGAGGACCGAAATGTACTCCGTGTAGGCAAACAGGCGGTTACGAGCCTGGCCTGTAATTTCGTGCACGATACCCAGCTCAGTCAAGAGTCCGATGGCGGAGGAGGCGCCCACCACGGAAAGGCCGCTGTGACTACTGGCTAGTGCGATGGACAGTATGGGCCGTTCAGTGAACGCACTATGCACGCGCAAGGCAGACCCCGCCCTGCGTTGGCCATTTCTCTGCACAGTGTCACGATCTTTGTCGACCATCGCCGTGAGTCGTTGGGCGGTGGCTACCGCGCTTTCCGAGGTGGTGCGTGCACCTTCCAGGAAAAAATCCAACCACTTCTCCCAATCCCCCGTCTTCCTCACTTCCTCCAAGAGATCATAGTAAGTATTCCGGTTTTGATTCAAGAAAAGACTCAAGTACAAAAGAGGCTCGCGCAGCACCCCGGCATGGCATAACATCAGCGTGATGAGCAATCGTCCCACCCTCCCGTTGCCGTCCAGAAAGGGGTGGATGGACTCGAATTGAACGTGGGCTAACGCCGCGCGAACCAGCCAAGGCAGGCCGTCAGCTTCCGAGTGCAAGAATCTCTCCAGATCTCCCATGCATTGGTCTACCTCCATGGGAGGGGGAGGTACGAAAACGGCATTGCCCGGCCGGGTCCCCCCGATCCAGTTCTGAGAGCGACGGAATTCACCCGGCAGCTTGTCGCTCCCACGACCACGGGACAGCAACACACCGTGAATGTCCCTCAGCAGCCTGTTAGACAGGGGAAGCCCTTCGCGCATTCGCTCCAATCCATATTCCAGGGCCCGGACATAGTTGGACACTTCCACCACGTCGTCAACGGGCACCCCGGCGACACCTTCCAGTTCAAACAGGAGCAAATCGGAGATGGACGACTGGGTACCTTCTATCTGTGATGAAAGTACGGCTTCCTTGCGGACATAGGCGTAGATAAAAAGAGAAGGCTCGCGCAGCAGTACCGATATGGTGTCCAATCGCCCCAGGGCCAACGTTGCCCGCTCCAAGGATTGTTGAAGTTGTCCTTCAAGCACAAGAGCCGGCGACGGGGGTAAGGGACTGGGAATGAATGCCCGCACAAGTTCTCCCCCCAACCGCCTGGCTTGAAACCTGCCTGTACTTTGCCTAACGGCCATATCAGGATCCTTCTTGCTATTACGCAACGCTTAATTGAACTATAGCTTATTAAGTTTTAGGCCGCAACACTTAATAAGGATTTCTTCCAGCTTTGACACCCCATGGGGCCGATGGTATATTTCCCAGCGACTTTCGAACGGAGCCTTGGGAGGCGTACTTGTCCCTAAAAATCTTCGTGCTGGCAAAGCAGGTAATCGACCCGGAGATGCCCCGTTCCGCCTTCCAGGTGGACAGGGAGAACCGCAAGGTAGTCACGCCCCCCACGCTGCCGCCGGTGGTGAACGGCTTTGACGAAAATGCCGTTGAAGCGGCTCTTCGCATCAAGGACAGCCAGGATGCGGAGATAACCGTCATCTCAATGGGGCAGAGCTTTGCCCTGGACGTGATGAAGAAGCCGCTTTCGATGGGCGCGGACAGCCTGGTACTGCTCCAGGACGAGGCTTTCGGCAACACGGTTGACAGCTTTGCCGTAGGGCGGACGCTGACAGCGGCGATTCAGAAGATTGGCGACTTCGACCTCATCATTGCGGGCAGGCAGGCCTCCGACTGGGACAACGCACAGGTCCCGCTGACGGTTGCGGAGTTTCTGGGTCTGCCCAGCGTGACCATAGGCAAGAAGGTGGAGGTGGGAGACGGACGGGTGACGGTGGAGCGGCAGATGCCGGAGGGTACGGAGATT
>DAOUKX010000158.1:0-2683 GCA_034420855.1 Dehalococcoidia bacterium | reverse complement strand
GAAGGTTGGCGACACACCGGGTTTCTATTCAGTTGTGGAGTTTCGGTTTTCGTTTTGTCTGTTGGGAGGTGGTCGGCGATGGAAGACGCCAAGGGGACAAGGCCCCTGTTCCTACGGGAGCAGACCTTTTCGGCCACCCGGGCTCACGTGCCTTGCACGGGGCGCGGGCTGCCAATGGCGGTGACGGCCCAGGGTGCTCCCAAAGTGAGGGGCAAAGGGACGGATACTATGTTAAGGGACACGTTATGGGATCGGACTAAGATGCGGACAAGGGCGTCTTTCCATCGCCTGGGGATCAGGGAAGGGCCGCGGAACTCATGGAATGAGGAGATGGCGACTTTCGCTTGTGCCGCAACCTGCTTGCCTCGCAAGGGAGGGCGACCGGCCGGTCGCCCCTACGGGAGGGGAGAGGTATTGGGATGGGCTAGGGCGTTGAGTCCTCTGGTGGGGTCTCGGGGGCTTCCCTGGGTTTTTGGTTCCTCCTTAAGGTGGGTGTCGGGTCTAGACTTGTAGGTATAATAGAACAAGTGTGTTTATATGTCAAGGGAGTGATTTCACCCCTGAGGGGTAGGATGGGTGGATTGCTAGGATGAAGTCGATCATCCAGGAGGGATGGATTCTCTAGACTCACAAACGAAGTGCAACACTTGGTTAAGGTGTTGTCATGGGAAAACATTATGGACATGTCACCATTGAAGAGAGGTGTGAGATTTCCCGACTACGAGCCTCGGGACTTTCGGTCCGCGAAGTCGCGGCAAGTATGGATCGCTCGCCATCGACAGTGGCTAGGGAGCTGAAGCGTAATGTATCCAGGATCCGAGGTTACCAGCCCGGATATGCGGACCAGCAAGCCCATGCTCGTAGGTGGCGCGGCTCTCGCCTGGAGCGGGATGAAGAACTGCGATGTAAGGTTCTCTCCGGGCTTAAGCAGGGCTGGTCACCCGAGCAGGTGGCTGGGCGGTTGGCTATGGAGTCAGGCAAGAGGGTAATCTCCCATGAGAGTATCTACCGCTTTACCTACAGCCAAGTCGCACGGAAGAAGGAGTACAGTTGGAGACATTACCTGCCCCGAGCCAAGTCCAGGCGGGGTTGGCGAGGACGTAAAGGGCGCAGTCCTGCTTCCTTCATGGCTATGCGACGCTCCATTGCCGAGCGCCCCCAGAGCGCCGCTGATCGCCAGTCCCCAGGCCACTGGGAAGCGGACCTGATGCTGTTTAGGACTTACGGGCATGCAGTGCTCACCATGCACGAACGCCACTCCCGCCTCCTGATAGCTCTCAGACCTCCTGGCAAGGCTTCCAGACCTATCGCCAACGCCATGTCCCAGGTGCTGGGTCAGATGCCGCCCCAATGGCGCCGGTCAGTCACCTTCGACAACGGTACTGAGTTCGCCCTCCATTACCAGCTCCACGACCTCGGTATCGAGACATTCTTCTGCGATACCCACTCTCCCTGGCAGAAGGGCGGCGTGGAGAACGCCATCGGCCGGTTGCGAAGAACTCTGCCCCGCAAGACCGACTTGGCTGCTTTGCCACAGCAGCGATTTACCCAGATGCTTCAAGCCTACAACAATACGCCCCGCAAATGCCTGGGCTACAAAACCCCGTCAGAAATCTTCTTCGAAAGCGTGTTGCACTTGAAATGTGAATCCACATTCCCGACTCCTCGGGAATGACGATAGAGTGGGGAACCCTCACCTCCTTTATCCCCCTATCCCTCAGGGCCATTAGGGGATAGGGGGAGTGAAGGGGGTGAGGGATGCACCTGCGCCTTGGCGCAGGTGCATCCCTCTAGTTTGGTACTGGGAGGGAAGGGGAATATGTCACGGCTCTATGCGGGCGAGATCATATGCAAACCCAAGACCGAATGGTGGATAATTATGAGATATTCCAGTCAGGATGTTGATATGAAGGAATGGCACCTATCCCAAGCAAGAAACAAGTTCAGCGAAGTCATCAACGCGGCAATGGCCG
Organism: Dehalococcoidia bacterium; assembly: GCA_034420855.1. Lineage (GTDB taxonomy): Bacteria > Chloroflexota > Dehalococcoidia > Lucifugimonadales > JAPULR01. The sequence continues at coordinate 710 of DAOUKX010000158.1, read as the reverse complement.
GGGAGCCGCAGCTGGTAACGCGTCGGGGTAAGAGGGCGGTGGTAGTGATGGCGGCCGAGGAGTATGAGCGGCTTCGCAGTATGGACAAGGCTAACGCTCCGAGCTTTGTGGATTTGCTTCTGGCAGTACCACAGGGCGGAGAGGATTTCGAACGGATGGCATTAGCGCCGCGTCCGGTTGATCTCTGTCGGGCTGAGGAGTCAGGAAATAGTTAGTCATTTTTTCGTCGCTCTCCAACAATGATAGAACGACCGGACTAGGATGTCTGTTACCTTTTCGAATCCAGTAGGGTAGGTATTGTGCTTATGACCAAAGACACGGACCAAAGAGCAAAAGGCCGAAGTATACAATCGAGCTTCTAGTTATCCGATGCGGAAATTCTGTTAGTTAATATGGACATCCTCTATAAGTACGTCAATGCAAAGAGAGCCCTCACGTGCATCCCAGAGGTAGGTAATGGTACTCTTCGCGCCACGCAACCGGCCGCTCTCAACGACCCCTTCGAATGCGCCGTTACGGCAGCGTACGTCATTCCAGATGAAGCGGATGAAAATCGGCGGTTGGCGAGGGCTTTAACCGATATCAATAGAAGCAAGCCTGTTTCTGCTGAAATGGTACGCCTCGCAAAGGAAGAACATGGAAGTCTTTTCACGCGTCAACTGTTTGCTGAACAGGTTTCGACCAGGTTCGGTATAGTTTCGTTTACTACG
>DAOUKX010000157.1:0-9602 GCA_034420855.1 Dehalococcoidia bacterium | reverse complement strand
GCCGTCAGACAATCACTTGTAGGGGCGACTCTTGTGGGCGCCCGAGGGGGTGGGGCGCGGTAACTGACGCGACGCCATTTTGTAATCGGCCAGGGACTTTTTAGACACCCTCTTAGATAATCAAAGGGCTAGCCAACCCCGTTAAACGCCTCCCCCAAGTCTCATTCTGGGGTAGCTTGGTTCCCCAAATGTCATTCTGAGCGAAGCGAAGAATCTCGTCGCCGGAGGCCCTGCTATTCCCTTGTCCCTCCTGCCAGACCTCCCCATTCCCGCGCAGGCAGGAACCCACAGCTAAACGTAGGAATTACTCTCCTCCCAAAAGGCAACGCCCGCCCAACAAACACGAACCCCCTCCAGTTTGCCAGAGTCAGCCGTCACGCAGTAACCCATCCCGCCCCGTCCACGTGCGGCTTCAACACCAGATACAGCAGGTCATTCACCGGCGTCGCCACCCCCGCCTCCCTGCCCATCCGGACCACCGCCCCGTTGAAAATCTCCAGCTCCAGCCGCCTTCCCCGCTCCAGGTCCAGGTGCATCGACGCCGTGATATCCTTCACCGCCCCCTCCACGTACTCCATCGTCTGTCCAACCACCCCGGCGTCAAGGTTAATGCCCTTCTCCCTCCCCACTGCCTCAATCTCCCGCATCGCTTCGACAAGCACGCCCCGATACCCGGGCTCCCCTAACAGGTCCCCTATCCTCCTCCGGCACGCGCTGGTAAGTCCCGCCACCGCGGTTATGAACAGGAACTTCGTCCATAGCGTCGCCAGCACGTCCGCAGAGACTTCAACGTTTATCCCCGCCGAAACCATAACGTCCCGTAGCCTGCTGACCCGCGCCGACTCCTCCCCCGAAGCCTCCCCGAGCACAATCCTCGCCACGTGTCCCGTCTGCTCCACCACCCCCGGTGAGTCGATCCGGCTCTCCACGTAGGCGGCCCCCGGCAGTGGGCATCCCTCCCCGAACGCCTCCCCCACCGCAATATGACTCTCCACCCCGTTTTGAAGCGTCAACACAGTGGTCTCCGGCCCCACCAAAGGCGACATCGCCTCAAGCGCCGAGTCTGTGTCGTAGGCCTTGACCGTGAACATCACCAGGTCTACCGGCCCCACTTCTTCCGGCCTGTTCGTTGCGGCGGCATCCACTGTGAACTCCCCCGCATTATGCACAACCCTCAGGCCCCTGCTCTGTATCGCCCGAAGATGCTCCCCCCTGGCGATGAACGTTACCGGATTCCCCGCCTTCGCCAGCAGCCCCCCGAAGTATCCCCCCACGCCCCCTGCTCCCATTACCGCAATCCTCATGTCCGGCCTCCCCGATCTTTACCGCGAGATTACCCCAACCCACTCCGACACTACAACCTCGATGTCTCTTTTCCCTTTTCCTACTCCCCTGCGCCCCGACTGCCATTTTGCCTATTGCTCTCACCCGTTCTTCCCCACTATCATTGCCCCATGAATCTTTCTACCTTAAAAATTATAGATACCTCATATCACAAAAAGCGCCCCTTAACCCGGAAATTTTTTTGAAACGAATATTTACGCCCGAGTCGATTCGAGTCGTTTTCCAATACGACTCTTTCTCAGGCTGAAATCAAATATTCGTTTCCCTTTTGTTTTTGCGACTTGATCTCAACAAACCAACCAAACTCCCCTACGCCCCTCCTCCCCCTTCCGTCATTCCGGTGGAAACCGGAATCCAGTCTTACCTCCTCTCCAGTCCTGGGAAAGGATTGAGGTGAGGGTATTCCGGGTGACGGCAGGACTGATATATGGGTTATGCAAGAGTCTCCGCAGGCAGGGCAGGGACCCACTCTTCCCATTCTGTAGCAGCCGCAAATTACGAATCCCATCCCCCATTCAACCTCTAACCTCTGCCTTATGACGCCCCCACCTTCGTTGAATCCCAATTCTATATGTGGTAAATTCCAAAACTAACGGTTAGCTGATTCACAGCATCAGATTCAAGCATCAGGGGGTTGGCGGAATGTCCGAAAAAGATATCGCCCTAATGGCACACCTCATGCGCCGCGCCGGCTTCGGCGCAGGCAGGGAAGAACTGGAGCGTCGGGTCGCCAACGGTTACGAGGCCACCGTGGAGGAACTCCTCAATCCCGAGACCCAGCCCCCCTGGGATGAAGACCTCGCCCGCCGCCACCACATCGGCGCCCGCTACGGAAACGGCCTCCCCGAGACCCAGGGCTGGTGGCTCCAGCGAATGGTCTCCACCCAGCGACCCCTCGAAGAGAAGATGACCCTCTTCTGGCACTCCATCCTCTGCACCGGCAACGCCAAGGTGGACCACCCCCAGACCGTGCAGATACAGATAGAAATGCTCCGCCGGCACTGTCTCGGTAACTACCGCGATCTACTTGGCGACCTGTCCCGCGATCCTGCCATGATCATCTACCTCGATAACCGCGACAACCACAAGGGCGCCATCAACGAGAACTGGGGCCGCGAGCTCCTGGAACTCTTCTCCATGGGCGTCGGCAACTACACCGAGGACGACGTTAAAGAAGCATCCCGCGCCTTCACCGGCTGGACCCACAAGCCCTTCCCGCCCCTCTACCCCTACCAGCGTTACTTCCTTGAGTTCGAGTACAAGGAAGACGACCACGACGACGGCGAAAAGACCTTCCTCGGCCAGCGCGGCCGCTTCAACGGCGACGATATTCTCGATATCGTCGTCCGCCAGCCCGCCACCGCCCGCTTCATCGCCCGTCACCTCTACAACTTCTTCGTCGCCGACGAACCCCACGTCCCCGCCTGGCCCCACACTCCCCCCAGGGACGGCGCCGCCGTCAACATCCTCGCCGACGCCTATCTCCAGTCCGGCTACGACATGCGCGCCGTCATGCGCACCCTCTTCAACTCCGACTTCTTCAAGGACGAAAGCGTGCATTACGCCAAGGTCAAGAGTCCCATCGAGGTCGTCGTTGGCACCCTCCGTCTCGTCGAAGACTACATCACCCCCAAGCCCGGCATAGACGCCCTCGTCGTCCAGGCCGGATACATGGGCCAGATGATATTGAACCCGCCCAGCGTCGAAGGCTGGCACGCGGGCAAGGAGTGGATCAACAGTGGTTCCCTCTCCAGCCGCGTCAACTTCGTCGCCGAGCGCGTTGGCAACACCACCATGCCCGGCGTGCAGAACATCATCAACCGCCTCGCCACCGAGAGCAGGCTCTCCGCCCCCGACTTCGTTGATGGATGCTTGGAACTCGTGGGCCCGCTAACCATCGGCGACGAGGCCCGAGCAGCCCTAATCGCCCACGTCGAGCAGGGCGGGCCCCTGTCCCGCAACACGGAAGAACAGCGCAGCGATTTCGCTCGCCGCACCGGCAGGGTGCTCCAGCTGATCGCGGCTACTAGAGAGTACCAGTTCTCTTAACACCTTCAGGAGGAACACAATGGCCGACACAAAGACAAAAGACCCCGTTCTGGTCGTAGTCCAGCTTTCCGGCGGCAACGACTACCTGAACACCATCATTCCCTACAACAACGGCCTCTACCAGGACTACCGGCCCAACATCGGTATTCCCCAGGAAGACGTCATCCCCATTGACGACGAGCTGGGCTTCAACCCCAACCTTGCCCCTCTCAAAGAGAAATTCTGGGACACCGGCAAGATGGCCCTCGTCCACGGCGTCGGCTTCGAGGGATGCAACCGCTCCCACTTCCGCTCCATGGACGTTTGGCACACCGCCGAGCCCGACAAGATGGGCACCGAAGGCTGGCTGGGTCGCGCCATCCGCGAGATCGATCCCCAGGCAGAAAACGTCCTCACCGGCGTCAGCTTCGGCCCCGGCCTCCCCCGCGCCATGGCCCTCCCCGGCGTACCCGTCGCCTCCGTCATGGAGCTGGAGCGCTATGGCGTCCTTACCGGCATCACCCCTCAGCAGGAGCGCGACCAGGCTCTGGAAGTCTTCGCCCGCATGTACGGCCCCACCGTCGGCACCGGCTACGTCATGGACTACCTCAGCCAGACCGGCTCCGACATCCTCAAGGGCGCCGACGTTCTGAAGACTGCCCCCGCCAAGTATTCCTCCACCGTTGAGTACGCCAACACCGCCATTGGCCAGGGCCTCCGTGGCGCGGCCCAGGTGCACCTCGCCGGCATGGGCACCCGCGTCATCTACACAGAGTTCGGCAATTTCGACACCCACGCCAACGAGCTCGCCATGCACGAGCCCCTCTGGCAGGACCTCTCCGCTGCCCTCGTGGATTTCTACGACGACCTACAGGAGCACAACGCCAGCGACAACGTGGTCATGCTCCTCTTCACCGAGTTCGGACGTCGCTGCCGCGACAACGGCACGGGCACCGACCACGGCACCGGCGGCGGCGCCATCGTTATCGGCGATCCCGTCAAAGGTGGCTTCTATAGCGAGTACCCCTCCATCGAAGAGGAAAAACTCCTCGACGGCGACCTTCAGTTTAACTACGATTTCCGTGGCCTCTACTCCACCGTTCTCGAGCAGTGGATGGGCCTGGACGCCAAGCCCTGTGTTGGCGGAACCTTTGAGAAGTTGGACTTCCTTTAGATCACAGCCAGCACGGGGCTAAGTAAAGAGCTTCGTCCCAAAGACTACTGATACCAAAATGGATGGGGGTTGAATGACGACGAAGACGAAAGCCGGACGCACATACAACTACGAGTTGACCATCGGACGCAGCTCTGTAACTGGGGAGACCTTCCGTACCCCTATGGCCCTCTCTCTGGGTCAGGACAACGAAATCTTCGTCCTCAACCGCACCACTGAGAGACAGGTCCTTGGACACCGCGTCTGCCGCCTGAATCTGGCTGAAGAATTCCTCGGCGATTTCGGTCAGCGCGGCGAAGAAGACGGTCAGTTCATTTGGGCCTTCTCCGTCGCCTGCCACCCGGATGGACGCGTCTTCGTCTCCGACGAGTGGCTAAACCGCATCTCCATCTTCAGCCGCGAGGGTGAATTCCTTGGTAAGTGGGGAACGAAGGGCACCGCACAAGGAGAGCTCAACGGCCCTGCCGGCCTCGTCTTCGAACCCGACAGCAACCTCCTCCTCGCCGACGGCCAGAACCACCGCATCCAGCGCTTCACCGACGACGGCCAATTCATCGCGACCTGGGGCAGCTTCGGCAACGACGACGGCCAGTTCAACTACCCTTGGGGTATCAACCTGGACAACGCAGGCAACGTCTACGTCGCCGACTGGCGCAATGACCGAATCCAGAAGTTCTCCCCCAACGGCGACTTCCTCATGAAGTTCGGCTCCTCAGGAAACGGCGAGGGACAGCTGAACCGCCCGACCCACGTGGCCGTCGACTCTGACGGTGATATCTACGTCACTGATTGGGGCAACGACCGCGTCCAGGTCTTCGACAGCGAAGGCAATTTCGTGGACCTCTGGACCGGCGACGCTACCCTCTCCACCTGGGGCAAGCTCCAGCTTGGCGGCAACACCGCCTTCTGGGAGCAGCGAGCCAGCGTCCCCGACATGGCCGAAAAAGAGAAGAAATTCCGTGAGCCTATCTCCGTCCAGGTCGACGCTGAAAGTCGCATCCTAGTCCTGGATGGCCGCCGCGACCGCATCCAGATCTACCGAAAATCGTCCTGACCGCTTTTAGCCTTTTGCCCAACCGTCATTCCGAGCGAAGCGCAGCGGAGTCGAGGAATCTTGTAACCAGCCGCGACCATCTCTCCTACTCTCCCGCGCCCCCGCGCAGGCTGGGCCCACTCTTCCTAAACTTCTCCTCTTCCCTGTATGGGCGGCTCGCGAGCCGCCAGCTGCTCTGCCGAAAACCGCCTGTGCGCCTCACCGACCACCTCTCCTTTCTCCCTTTGGCCCAACTGTCATTCCGAGCGAAGCGCGGCGTAGCCGAGGAATCTCGTTGTCGTAGCAACCCACTCTCCCACGCCTCCCCCATTCCCGCGAAGGCGGGAATCCATCCCCCCTCACCCTGAGCCTGTCGAAGGGTCGAGCGACCCCACCTACCCGCAACTCCTCTCATCTACCCTATTCCCCTCCCTCCTTAATTCCGATAGTCCGGCTCATCCAGCAACCCCGGCGAGTTCAGAGTCTTGCACAGACGCTCAAATTCCTCCTCTCTAATCCCCTTCCACTCCAGTTCCGCTACACCCTCCTTCAACGGCACGTCCGTCCTCAGCGTCGCCAGTTCCCTATATAGAAGAGCGTCCTCATACCCCTCGGAAAGATTCTTCACCAGCCCGGCCAGCCCCCGAATCTTCACGTCCCACTCCGAGACTTCCATAGGCATATCCTCAATTCTCCCGTACCGTTGCAGCGCCAGCGCGGAAGACTTCGCCCCCCACCTGGCAATTCCCGGAATCCCGTCCGCGGCGTCCCCCACCAGCGCCAGGTAGTCCGGTATGGATTGCGGCGAAACTCCAAACTTCGCAACCACCCCCGCCTCATCGATGACAACGCGCCTCCGCCGGTCAAGGCACACTACCCTTTGCCCCTGCACCATCTGTGACAGGTCCTTGTCTGGCGAGCAGATAACCACCTGATCCACCTCGGGGTCGGCAACCGCTCTTGCCGTCGCCGTTGCTATCGCGTCGTCCGCCTCAAACTCAACCATCGGCCACACCACCACGCCCAACGCCGCCGCTGCCTCTTCCGCCAGCGGAAACTGCTCCAATATCGCCTCTTCAGCGTCTTCCCCCGTCTTGTATCCATCAAACAAATCATTCCGAAATGAGGGAATTACGTGGTCGAAGGCGCACGCCACGTGGGTGACGTCGTCAGACTGCAATAGCGAGAGAATTGATATAACAAGGCCCCGAACGGCCCCAACCTCCTGACCCTCATCGCCGGCATGCGGAGGCATCCCATAGTAGCTCCGAAAAAGCTCGTACGTGCCGTCTATCAGATGCACCTTCATCGCGTCCCCCTCCAAAATAAGTTGCAGGCCTTCCTTATCGGAGTCCCCTTCTACGGTAATGGTCTCAGAGTGGACTGCCTATGGCAAACCAGGATCTCCAGTGCGTCCAGCCCATTGACGGTATCCTGTATAATCTCCTGAAACCCTCTGAGGAGCGACAAACATGAACGCCTACGCCACCGGCCTGAAGTACATCTCTGCCGACTCCCACGTGGACGAGGACGACGACTTTTTGCAGCGAGTGCCCGAGCAGTACCGTCACCGTCTCCCCCACCGAGAGGAGAGGAACGGCGGCGTCTACTCCATCATCGAAGGCCGCAAGCCCCGCCGCGTCGACATCGCCGAGTCCCGTATCTCCGAGGACGACAGGAACCGTCAGTTTCGGGACGACCCCAGCGGCGGCAGGGACATATCCCGTCGGCTTCAGGACCAGCAGCGCGACAACGTGACTGCGGAGGTCATCTACTGCAACTCCCTCCTCGGTCTCATGGCCTCCCCCGACGGCGACTTCCAGATGGCCGCCGCCCAGGCGTACAACGACTGGATTCACGACCTGTTCAGCTCCCGTCCCGACCGCTTTGCCCCCGCCGCCATTCTCCCCACCATAAATGTCCCTAGGGCCGTGGATGAGGTGTACCGCCTGGCAAAGAAAGGCTTCCGCTTGGTCAGCGCCCCCATCGGCATAAAGGACCAGCCCTATAACCTGCCTGTCTACGAGCCTCTCTGGAACGCCCTGGAGGAAACCGGCCTCATCTTCAGCCTCCACTTCATCACCGGTACCGAGGACCATCTCCCGGAGAACGCCGGCGAAGAGAGCAACGGCGGCTTCCTCTCCTACATGATAATCGCTATGGCTGAGGGCATCCGCCCCACCACCCTGCTCCTCAGTTCCGGCGTGCCCATGCGTCACCCTAACCTCCACTTCGTCATCGTGGAGTGCGGCGCCGGTTGGCTGGCCTGGAACCTGTACGCCCTGGACGAGCAGTACGAGCGCAAGCACATGTGGATCGAGCCCAAGCTGGACCTCAAGCCCAGCGAATACTTCCGACGCCAGGGTCACGTCACCTTCGGCGACGATCCCGTCGCCCTCAGCACCCTGGACTACGTGGGCGATCACGCCCTTCTATGGGGCAGCGACTACCCACACGACGAAGGCACCTTCCCCCACTCCAGGGAAGTCATAGACCGCATCTTCCAGGGCCATCCCGATGATATCAAGCGAAAGATCGTCTACCAGAACGCCGCCCGGCTTTACGGCTTCTCATAACCTAACCCCGCATCCTTAATCTCCCCACGCTTCCTGTCAGCCCTGAATTCCCAACAGGAGGGGCTGCGCGACAGGAGAATAGCATCCCCCGAAATCCGTCTCCAATCCCCCGTCATTCAAGCCGCCGCCACCCCACTCTGAAGACGCAAAATCCGCCCTTATTTGTACCTGTTGTGCATTGCTCAGTTAGGTATTGACATCCCCCTATTGTTCCATTAGAATCCCATCACTCACGCCGGGATGCGCCCGAGGAGCAGCGTCTTGGCGCAAAATATGTTTGGGGGTAAATTATGACAGGTATCAAGAAGACTATCAGAGGAGGAGGGTTGTTGGGGCTGCTTGCCCTTGCGCTGGCTTTGACGCTGGTTATCGTTGCCTGTGGCGACGACGAACCTGAAGAGACCGCCGCTCCGGCGCCTACAGCTATGCCGGCTACACCCGCTCCTACGATGGCGCCCGCGCCCACCGCGGCACCTACTATGGCGCCGACTACGGCAGCCCCTGCGGCTACGGCTGCGCCGTCCACCCCTAGGCCTACGGCAGCGCCCACCATGGCGCCCACGCCGACTATGGCGCCGCAGCCCGTTTCCACCAGGCTCAAGGTTTCCCTCCCGCCGGGCAGGGAGCAGAACACCATTCCTTACGCACAGAGCCAGGTTTCGGAAAAGCTCATGCCCGAATATAGCCACCTGATTGGTCGGAATATTACGACCAACGTGGAAGAGCCTCAGCTCGCCACCGAGTGGCACGTCGAATCCGACGGCAAGACTTGGCACTTCCATCTCAGGGAGGGTGTCCCCTTCTACAGGGATGCCAAGCCTCTCAACGACTACACCTTTAGCGCCCAGGACGTGTTCATGATGCTCGACCTCCAGAACGGTGAGGCCGAGGGCGACGAATTTAACACCAAGGTTGCTCGAAGCCCGGGCCGCTACAGGTCCTACTTCGGCGCCAACGACAACTGGGTTGCTAACTCAGACCATGACGTTACCCTTAATCTCCCCAAGGTCAACCTGGACGCTGCGTTCCTGCTCTCCGACGAGTGGTCCACCGGCATCATGAGCCGGCAGCACTGGGAGGATGTTGGAGGCGAGGAAGGCTACAGGGTCGACCCCGTTGGTAACGGCCCCTGGAGCTACATCTTCCATGAGATTGACGGTACGTTCCTCCACGAGCGTGTGGAAGACCACTGGCGCATAACCCCGGCTTTCCACGAACTCGAGATCCTTCAGGTACGTGAGGCCTCCACCCGACAGGCCATGCTGTTCGCCAACGAGGCGCACATCATACCCCTCGTTCGCACCCAGCGTGAGGTCATTGAAGGTGCAGGTTTCGATACCTACGTAAGCACCCTGCCCAGCATTCACCAGGGCTTCGGTTTCGTCCACTTCAGGGACCAGTCTTTCTGCTCTGACGACGGATCCACCTACAGCCCCTTCTCTTCTGC
>DAOUKX010000156.1:0-15366 GCA_034420855.1 Dehalococcoidia bacterium | reverse complement strand
CAAATACCTCTTGTCGGCTCATGGAGACCTTTACTGGACGACCGGTCATCTTCGAACGTTGCGCTGCTACCGGTTCCAGGTAGACCAAAGTCTTGCCACCAAACCCTCCACCGATTTCCAATGGAATGACCTTAATCTGGGACATGGGGATATCAAGAATCAGCGCCGACTGGTCCCTCATGGCGAACTGCCCCTGAGAGCTGCACCAGATTGTCACGTGGCCGTCCCGGTTCCACATCGCCGTGGCCGAGTGAGGCTCGATATAGCCCTGATGCACCGCCTTGGTCCGGAACTCCCGCTCCACCACAACGTCCGCCTCCGCGAAGCCCCGCTCCAGGTCTCCCAGCTCAAACACAAAGTGACTCGCCACGTTGGACCCGCTGTTGGGGTCCGAATCGTCTCGCAGGCCGCCGGGCCTCACAAAGGGATTGTCCGCCGTATACAGACGGTCATGAAGAATGGGAGCATCTTCCTTCATTGCATCAATCGCGTTCAGTACTGGCGGTAGAACCTCGTATTCCACGTCAATCAGACCAAGCGCCTCCTCCGCAACGTGCGGGCTGATAGCCGCCACCGCAGCTACCGCATGGCCCTTGTAAAGCACCTTGCCGGAAGCCAGCGTGTTATTGCTCAGAAACTTGGGGTTCATCATCGCCCCTTCGCCCAGGTCCGTCACCCGTCCCGAGGGTTGCGGCAGGTCCGCAGACGTCATAACCGCCTCCACACCGTCTAGTGCCAGCGCACGGCTTGCGTCAATGGACTTGATAACAGCGTGGGCGTGAGGACTCCGAAGGACCTTCCCGTGAAGCATCCCAGGCAAGTTGATGTCAGCGCTGTAGCGCGCCTGCCCCGTAACTTTCTCCAGCCCATCGTGTCGGATGGGACGGGTGCCGACTACCTTGTATTCAGTCTTATTTTCAGTGGTGGATACCATGCTAACTCTCCGACTTGGATTGGGACGCCATCGTCTTCCCCGCGTCCAGAACGGCGCGGACTATCTTGTCGTAGCCTGTGCACCGGCAGAGATTGCCCGCCAGCCAGTGCCGAACGCGCGCCTCGTCCGCCTCCGGCTCCCGCTCCAGCAGCGACTTGGCCGCTACGATGAAACCGGGAGTGCAGATTCCGCACTGCAGCGCTGCGTTCTCAAGGAACGCCTGTTGAATGGGGTGCAGGCCGTCAGTGTATGCCACACCCTCTATGGTCGTTATCTTCTTGCCCTCGGCTTCCACGCCCAGCATCAGGCAGGAATCGATCAGAATCCCGTCGACAATGACGCTGCAAGCCCCGCAGTTGCCATCGTTGCAACCTTCCTTTGTGCCCGTCATGTTGAGCACGTCCCGCAGGACTTCAAGCAGACTCTGACGACTCTCGCACAGCAGGTCGACGTCGGAGCCATTGATGTTTGTCTGAACGTGGATCTTCTTGCTCATATACTGTCCCTCACTATTACATTCCTATCTATTGACACCCTATGTCCCCCGGGGGTGCCTCCGCCATGTAAATCCGAGCGAAGCGAAGAATTTCGTCGTTCTTTCACCTTCGCTCCCGCCGCAGTTGACTAACCCTGAGCTCTTGCCACCGCCTCCCTTAGTGCTCTCTTGGTCAATACACCGGAAAGATGCACCCGCTGCTTCGCCGTGCCCCTCATGTCGCTGATGGGCCGCGCGGCAACCTTCGCCGCCTCCGCCGCCGCCTCAAAGGAATCCTCGCTTGCGGCCCTTCCCGCCAGGAGTTCGCTCGCCTCCTCAGCGAAGATCGGCGTCGGTCCTACGGCGGCGAGGGAGATGCGCGCCGACTTTATCGTCTCTTTGTCCTCCTCCAACACGACGCTTGCCCCCGCGCCTGCCACCGCAATGTCCATCTCATTGCGGGGGATGAATCGCAGATAGTGCGCCCCCGAATTGGCGGCGGGCGGTGGGAACTTCAAAGCCACAAGCAATTCCCCGTCCTGAAGTACGTTCTGACCGGGCCCCGTACAAAACTCCTCCACCGGAAGCGTCCGACTGCCATTCGGCCCTTCGATAACACAGGTCGCGCCGAGGGCTATCAGAATCGGAATCGTGTCCCCGCTCGGTGAGGCGTTGCACAGGTTCCCGCCCACACTCGCCCGGCCCTGAATCTGAATTCCGCCGATGAGAAAAGCGGCGTCCACCAGCCCCGAATAGAGGCCTTGGATGGTCTCGTCCTCATAAATCCGGTAGCAGGGGACGGCGGCGCCCAAGGTGAGCCCCTCCTCTGCAGAACAGGTCAGTTCGTTCATCTCCGGGATGGCCTTCACGTCCACTAACCTGTCGATGAAAAAGCGTCGTCCCCGAAGCTGGACCAGTATGTCGGTACCTCCGGCCAAAGCCTTGGCTTTAGGCCCTTTTTCCGCCATCAGAGCGACGGCTTCCTTTAAACTTGTGGGTGCTACATATTCAAAATCTTGCAGGGTACTGCCTCCTGAATGAAGGGTATCGGCAACAAGGGAAGGTGGCTAGATTATAAGCATAGCCCGTATTGTTGGCAATGCCGGTTTCTCTACCCCAAATCTACCTTCCTCCCAGCTTGCAGGTTCACAGCTCTATAACGTATCCGTCTGGGTCGCTGCAGTAGGCATACGGCTGCCCCGGTCCATGCTCGCCCTTGGAAATAAGCTTCCCTCCGGCCGATTCGATATCCTCGATTGCAGCCTCCAGACCACCCTTATCTTCCAATCGAAAGCCGAAGTGTCCGAATCCACCTCCCGGCCCCACCTGCTCTTCCCCGTCGGCTTGTCTCAAGGTGAACGTGTCCTTCGCGCCCGGCGTCCGTAGGAACACCATCGACGAACCCACCCAAAATTGCACTTCCATGCCAAACACGCCCTTATAGAAGGCGAGGGATCGCTGTACGTCCCGGACCGCCAGATGAATATGGCTCAACCCCTGCGTTATAATCATTTCGCCCCTATTCTTGGAAGAACCAGTCCCATGTCTTACGGCTTTCGTCCCTCGAAAGCGACTCGTGGTAGTGCATTATCTTCCACTCATCCTCGTTCTTCCTAAGAATGAAGGTGTTACGACCGGGAAACACCATCGTCCGCCCGAAGCTCATTATGTGCGCCTCAACCACGTACGTCAGATACACCCACGCCACGTCGCCCATCACGTCAATCTTTACGTTGTCGACCTCCCAGTTTGCCTCGCTCACGTCCTTCAGACCGTCGTAATACCCCTCTACCCCTTCCCATCCATACAACGCCTCATTGTTTTCCTCCGCTATGTAGACAAGGTCGGAGTAGGAAGAATCCCACACCTTCTTGACCGCCTCCGTGTCGCAATCATTCAGAGCCGCCATCCACCGGTCGATAACTTCCCTGACCTGCTGTTCATCCGAACTTGCCATCATCCCCTCCTTTATCTTCGTAACCTGCCTGCACGAGAACGCAGCGTGTCATCACGAAGCGCCGCATACACCGCAGGCAGGGATTTCTGGTCCAGCGCCCCCAGGTGGGAAATGTCGCCTCCAACCCTCGCCGCCACCGGTTCGCCGTCCTTGAACAGAATCCGGTTGCCGGACAGCGAAGGTACCCGAGCGCCGGGAGTCACAATTCCTATCAGGTTAAGCGGGTCCGCCCCGTTGACCGTCACCAGACTTCCCCGCGCCTTCCTGCGCCTCATCGCCCGAAGCTGCCCCACCGCCTCCGGCAATGCATACTGCTCCCCGGAAAATCCCGTGATGAACCGCCCCCCGCGAATCTCCCCCCGCGCCTCCAGCCGCCGATATACCCGCAGAAGCTCCCGCCACGGCGGTATATGCGCCTCCCGCACCAGCAGCTTGTGGAACACCACTCCGTATCGCCTCAACATCTGCCGCGCCCTGAACTCAATCAGTTCGGAGTCGTCAAGGTCATACTCCCCACTCCGGTCCAGCTTGGACCACCGACCCGACGCCGTCCTGTCCACCGTACTCAGTATCAGCTTCCTCCCCCGAGGCCTGCGCGGGTTGCGCGCTGAAGCTCGACGCTTCGGCGCAATCAAGTCCCTCAGCCCTGCAAATCCGTCGCATGTCACCAGCCCCGCCGAGACCAGTTCCGCCAGCCCCTGTCTGACGTTGCTCTCAAGCTGACGCGTCTGCTGAACAAGCTCTTGGAAGAAGCACGCACCCCGGCCCTCCAGCACCTCCAGAATATGCTCGGCCAACCCGCTCAACTGAACTCTTTCGTTGGACGTACCCAACCCATGCGCCAGATAAGAAGGAAGATTCACTCGGAAAACCAGCGACACCGGCAGCGTATGCGGCGTATTCCCTCTCCTACTCCCAGCGCCGTTCGGTGGCGGATGCAATCGCGCCCACGCCACCTGCCCGGACAGACAAAGCTGGTCAAGCCACCCTCTGTTGTATCGGTTCATCCGCGCCGGCAGCAGATGGTTCTCCCACGCCGACGCCGGCGCCTGATAGCCCTCCAACAGGTCCAGCAGCGCCGTCAACCCCATCGGCCCCTCCACCCGGGACTCCGGGTCCAGGTGGTGCCAGATGAACAGGAACCGCATGAAGTCCGCAGGAGATACCGGCTCCACCTCCTTCCGCAGCCTCTCCAGTGTGTACCGATGAATCCGTGCCAGCAGTCGACGGTCGCACCATTCCTCCGGCCCCTCTAGAAATTCAAACCTTCCCCGGATTGCGAACCCCTCTCCCTCCAGTGTAATCAACGCCATTTCCGCGTCCCTCTCCGACACTCCCGCCGAACTCGCCAACCGTCCCACAGTGACCGGTCCAAGACCCTCCAAACGGCTCCTCATGATCTCCCGCAGTGCGTCCTCCGGCGTCCACTCCACCGCCCGTTCTCTCGGAGGAGCCTCCACCACCGGCTGAAATTCACCATCGGGCAAAATTGCTCGAAACTGCGGTAGTCTCTCGCACGCAATGAACACCGAATGATCGCTCGACAGGAAAAACTCAGTCGCCCGCTTCTGCTCCAGCAGTTCCGGCAAGAATGATTGGAACTGCTCCATCTCTTCTTGTGTGATGAATCCCAGAAGCATCAGCGCGTCGTGCAGTTCGTCCACCGTTTCCACCACCGGCCACGCCTGCTCTCTCACGCGCTGAATCGCCTCAGGGTCCAACTTACCCACGTCATCGGCGTCCTTCATGTCCACCGTCCGACGCATATACACCGCTTGCGTCCGACGTTCCTCCAGAGGCGCGTCGTCCAGAAATGCGTAGGGCTTTGCCGTCAGAATCTCGTGGGCCATCGGTGAAGGCTCCACCGAGTCCACCGCCACCAGGTTCAGCCGCTTGTCCACGGCGTCTTCCAGGATCTGCGTAAACCCCGCAACGTCCATTGCCTCTGTCAGGCAGTCCCTCACCACCTCGTTGACGATGGGATGATCGGGGATCTCCACGTCCCCAACCAAGTTCTCCTGGCACGCCGTCTGCTCCGGGAACACCGCCGACAGCAGGTCGTCCGACCGCATCCGCTGTATCGGCATCGGCACCTTCTTGCCGGCCTCCCATCGCAACACCGCAAGCGAGCGCGTCGCATTCCACCTCCACCGGGTCTGGAACATCGGCGATGCCAGCAGCGCCTGCTTCAGCACCTCCTTCGCCGTTTGCGGCTTCAGATACGAGAAGACCTCCTCCAGCGGGAAGCTGTGCTGCGGCCCCAGCGAAAGCACAATCGAATTGTCGTTGGCCGCCGCCTGTAGCTCGAAGTTGAACGTCCGACAAAACCTCTTCCGAAGCGCTAGCCCCCACGCCCGGTTGATTCGCCCTCCGAACGGCGAGTGGATGACAAGCTGCATCCCTCCCGTCTCATCGAAGAACCGCTCGAAGACCACGTTCTTCTGGCTAGGCACCACCCCCAACGTCTTTTTTGTCGCCCAAAGGTACTCTACAAGCTGCTGCGCCGCCGCAGACTCTATCCCAGTCTCCCCACTCAACCACCGCTGCGCACCGAGTAGGTCGGGGAAAAATCCTTCCACCCTGCTACGAAGCTCCGAAACCGCAACGGAAAGCTCGTCCGTCCTCGCCGGAGCCTCACCCAGCCAGAACGGAATCGTCGGCGGCAGTCCCTTGGCGTCCTCCACCCGCACCTTTCCTTGTTCCACCCTTCTTATCCGCCATGAAGAGATCCCAAGCTGGAATATATCCCCGGCCATGCTCTCAATGGCGAAGTCCTCGTTGACCGTCCCCACCGAAATATTCTGCGGTTCCAGGATCACCTGGTAGTCGGCGTTCTCAGGTATCGCCCCCCCGGAAGTTACGGCGGCCAGCCGCGCCCCCCGACGGGCGTTGAACCGCTGACCAATGCCGTCATAGTGCAGATATGCGCTCCTCCTCCCACGACGCGTCGAAAACCCCTCCGAAAGCATCCGGCTGACTTCATCGAACTCATCACGGCTCAGATCCCGGTACGGATAAGCCCGGCGATACAACTCAAACAACTCATCCTCGTCCCAGTCCTCCATCGCAACCGCGGCAACCATCTGCTGCGCCAGAACGTCCAGCGGTTTCTCCGGTATTTCCAAACGGTCCAAGGACCCTCTCTTGACAGCGCCAAGAAGCGCCACGCACTCCACCAGGTCGTCTCGGGTAAGCGGGAATATCACACCCTTCGGCGTCCGCCCAAGGCTGTGACCGGACCTTCCCACCCTCTGTAGCAGCGTGGCGATGGCGCGAGTCGATGACAGTTGGCACACCATGTCCACGTCCCCGATGTCAATCCCCAACTCCAGCGAAGCCGTCGCCACCAGTGCCTTCAGACTGCCACTCTTCAACCGCTTCTCTGCCCGAAACCTCTGTTCCCTCGACAGACTGCCGTGATGCGAAGTGATGTTTTCGTCTCCCAACCTCTCGCTCAGCTTGAAGTTGACCCGCTCCGCCAGTCGACGTGTGTTCACGAACACCAGCGTGGTCCGGTGCTGCTCTATGATCTCCGCCAGCCGGTGGTAAATCTCATCCCACGCCTCGTGTGAACACACAGCCTCAAGAGGCGTCGGCGGAATCTCCAGCCTCAAGTCAATGTCGCGCCTGTGACCCTCGTCGATAATGTCGCAACCCGGAGCCCCGTCCTCGTCCACGTTGGATGCGCTCACCAGGAATCGGGCAATCTCTTCAATGGGCCGTTGCGTGGCTGATAGCCCGATGCGGACAGGGTCTTCCTCCGCCAGATTGCCCAACCGCTCCAGCGTGAGCGACAGGTGCGACCCCCGTTTGTCCCGCGCCAGGGCGTGAATCTCGTCCACGATGACAGTCTTCACCCTTCTCAACATGTGCCGCGCCTTCACCGACGTTAGCAGAATGTACAGTGACTCCGGCGTCGTCACCAGGATGTGCGGAGGCTTCTTCCTCATCAACTGCCGTTGAGACGACGGCGTGTCCCCGGTCCGCACCATCACCCGTATCTCCGGCATCTCCAACCCCTGCTCCTCTGCAGCTCTCCGGATCTCCCTCATAGGCTCGGAAAGGTTCTTCTGTACGTCGTTGCTCAGGGCCTTCAGCGGCGATACGTACACCACCTGGCATTCGTCGGAAAGCTCACCGGAAACAGCCTGCCGAAAGAGCGAGTCAATAGCCGCCAGAAAGGCCGCCAGCGTCTTGCCGGAACCCGTGGGAGCGGCTATTAGCGTGTGTCGCCCGCCGTGAATCGATGGCCACCCCTTGCGCTGAGGCGGCGTCGGCTGTTCAAACCGGGACTCGAACCACCCACGTACAACCGGATGAAACAAGAGAAGCGGGTCCTGAAAACTTCCATTCATGGCTGGGTAGAGTGTAACCCAGCAACCGCCACCAGTCCATCACGCCCGAGGCTCCCGAATCAACCCGCCACTAGGGAATACACCCGAAATTGCCATATTCTTGAAATCCCTTCCCCCTTGACGGGGGAAGGTTAGGATGGGGGTGATGTCACCTCTCGACTAATCCCTAAACTCTCTCCCTGCTATCCATCATCCACGCTGATGATATGTCCCAGCTTCTCGTGCTTCGCCTTCAGGTACTTCTGGTTCTCCTTGGTCCGCTGCACCGGAGCCGGAATCCGCTCCACAACCTCCAGCCCGTGCCCAGCCAACCCCGTTATTTTCCGGGGATTATTCGTCAGCAACCGGAGCCTCCGCACCCCCAGGTCCACCAGAATCTGCGCCCCCAGGCTGTAGCTGCGAGGGTCAGCCTCGAAGCCCAGCCTCTCGTTCGCCTCCACGGTGTCCAGCCCGTCGTCCTGCAGATGGTACGACAGAATCTTGTTGTGCAGCCCGATTCCACGCCCTTCCTGCTCCATGTATACCAGCACGCCCCTTCCCTCCTCTGCAATGGCACGCAGCGCGTGTTTGACCTGGTAGCCGCAGTCGCAGCGAAGACTTCCGAATACGTCGCCCGTCAGGCAGCGACTGTGAATCCTCACCAGCACGGCCTCATCCGGGTCCCAACTCCCATGCACAAGCGCCGTGTGTTCCTCGTTGCCGTACCTGCTCCTGTACCCATGAATCGTGAAATTTCCGTATTTGGTGGGCATCTTCGCCTCGGCCACCCGTACCACTAGCCTCTCCGTCCTGTTTCGGAAGGCAATAAGCTGTGCAATCGATATCAGGTTGATGCCGTGCTCTCTGGAAAAAGCCTCCAGGTCGGGCAAGCGTGCCATGGTCCCGTCTGGGTTGGTCACTTCACAGATGGCGGCAGCCGGCTTCAACCCCGCAAGCCTCGCCAGGTCGATGCTGGCCTCCGTGTGCCCGGGACGCGCCAACACACCACCCTCGCAGTAACGCAGTGGGAAGGTATGCCCCGGCTGGGCGAAGTCCTCCGGCGTAGCGTCCGGGTCAAGCAACGCCCTGATGGTCGATGCCCTGTCGTAGGCCGATATGCCCGTAGTATTGTCCCTGACGTAATCGATGGACATGGCGTAGGCAGTGCCGTGAATGGCTTCCTCCTCCCCCTTCGCCATCATCGGAATCTTCAGCCGCTCCAGGCACTCGCGAGTCACCGGCGCACACAACATCCCGCGCGCGTTCGTTATCATGAAGTTGATAGCCTCCGGCGTCACTGCATCGCCGGCAATGGTCAAGTCCCCCTCGTTCTCGCGCTTCGCGTCGTCGACGACGATGAGGAACTTGCCCTGTCTGAACTCCTCGACCGCCTCTTCGATGGAGATTAAGGGCATGGTTAGTCCAGAACCCCGGCGTCGCCGGTTGCCTTATAAGGCAGTAGACTTTCCACGTACTTGGCCAGTATGTCCACTTCCAGGTTCACTGACTCGCCTGTCTCGCGCACCTGCAGGTTTGTATTTTCAAGGGTATATGGTATCACAGAGATTGTAAATGCGGAATTCAACGCTTCAACTACCGTCAAACTTATCCCGTCCAGCCCAATGAACCCCTTCTCCACTATGTAGCGCATCAGCCCTTCCGGTGCCCTGATCCGAAATATCTGCGCTCCCCCCTCAGCGCGAATTTCCTCCACCACCCCCACTCCGTCCACGTGACCCTGCACCACGTGCCCACCCAATCGGCCGTTCACCGAAAGAGAACGCTCCAGGTTCACCATGCTCCCCTCAACCAGTGCCCCCAGGTTAGTCCTGCGCAGCGTTTCCGGCACCACGTCCATTTCGAATCCGCTTTCGTCCCGCGCCACCACAGTCAGACACGCCCCGTTCACGCACATGCTGTCGGCCACGGCCAGATCATCCAACACACGTCTTGCCTTCACCCGCAGCTTGTTATTGTGTAAATTGGACTCCGTTTCCGACTCGGTGCCCGATTCAACCGGACGACAGAACTCAACAATTCCCGTCTCCTCTACAATACCTGTAAACACCCTAACTCCTTGCCACCGGATAGCCCGTCACCAGCACGTCGTCCCCCACCCGCTCCACCTGCGGACAGCGCAACATCATTGCCCGCGATATCAGGCCTACTCCTCGCCCTTCCACCGGCGAAAGCGCGTCCCGCCCGCCAACGATTTTCGGCGCAATGAACGCCCAGGCCTTGTCCACCAACCCTTTGTCGAAGAGCGACCCCATCAACGTCCCGCCGCCCTCCACAAGCAGGTTCACCACCTCTCGACGTCCCAACTCTTGCAGCAGCGCATCCAGGTCCACGTACCCGTCGATCTCAGGAAAGTTCAAAATCTCCGCCCCTGCTTCAGTTAGCCGCGCAGTAGATTCCTTCGCAGCCCTGCAGGTTGCGATGAGCGTCCTGCCGGGTTCCCGCAGCATCGCCGCGTCCTCCGGGGTCCGCCCCTCCCCGTCCACCACCACCCGAAGAGGCTGACGCCCCTCGCCCACGTCCGTGTCGTCTCTCGCAGTCAATCTTGGATTATCCCGCAGCACCGTGTTGATTCCCACCATTATCGCATCCGAAGCCCGTCTGCGTTGGTGCACCAGTCGGCGTGACGCTGAACCTGTAATCCACTGCGAGTCCCCCTCGAATGTCGCAATCTTTCCGTCCAGACTCATCGCGTACTTCGCCGTCACAAATGGCAGGCCAGTGGTTATGAATTTGGCGAACCCTTCATACAACACCTCAGCTTCCTTAGCTCCTTGCCCCAAACACACTTCAACTCCCGCCTCCCGAAGTAATGCCATACCCCGTCCGTTTACCTTTGGGTTAGGGTCTATTATAGATGCGTAGACTCGCTTCACGCCCGCGGACAAGATAACGTCCGTGCACGGAGGCGTTCTTCCATGAATGCCGCAGGGCTCCAGGGTTGTGTACAGGTCCGCCCCCTTGGCCATCTCTCCCGCTTGCCGAAGAGCCACCCATTCGGCGTGCCCTTCCCCCGGCGGCAGCGTCGCTCCTTCCCCGACAATCCGCCCATCCTTCACCACCACAGCCCCCACCGACGGGTTCGGACTGTTTCTCCCGATTGCGGCGCGGGCCAGCTCAAGGGCGCGCTTCATATACTCCATTTCGGACTGCTAGGCTTGGTCGTAGTTCTTGTAGTACCGGCTGGCCGTCGGTCCCGTCTGACCCTGGTACTTGCTGCCCAGTTCCTTGGAGCCATACAGCCGCTCCGCCGGCGTCGTCAGTCGCAAAAACGATATCTGCCCTATTTTCATGCCGCGATAGAGGCAAATGGGTAGACGGGCAATGTTGGTCAGCTCCAGCGTCAATCGCCCCTTCCACCCCGGGTCCACGTATCCTGCCGTGGAGTGGATCACCAGCCCCACCCGACCCAGCGAACTCTTTCCCTCCAGCCGCGCCACCAGGTCGTCGGGAATCTCGATGTGCTCTCGCGTACTCGCCAGAACGAACTCCCCGGGATGAAGATTGAACCCGTCTTCTTCGGAAATCCTCACCGGGTCCGTCAAGTCCTCCATCTCTTTTCGCAGGTCGATGTAAGGTCGACGTGCGTTACGAAACACCAATAACTGGTCGTCCAGATGCACGTCCACGCTTGCGGGCTGAATGTCCTCATCATCCATCGGGTCAATGACGATCCGCCCCTCCGCCACCGACTCACGAATAGACCTGTCGCTCAGAACCACGGCTCTCCTTCCCTACCCAAATGCAAATCTCGATGATGCAAAAACTTGCCGAATTCTACCAACAACCTCCCCGCATCCACAACACGAACCAAAGCCTCAGATAAACGGCCTTCACTCCAAAGGCGCTATCTTCCCGGCCGGCTCCATCCTTTGAGCGCGCCTCCAAGCCTCCCGGAGTTCATCCTGATGAAGGGATGCCCACTCTTCTACAAGTCTTCGGGCCCTCGGAGGGAGACGCCCCGAATAACGGAATAGCTCTCAATGCCTACCTGCGCCTCAAGTCCGCTGTATTCTGCATGGAAGTGAGGCGGCCAATGGTCTAGATTATAGATTCGCACAATGATTCCGTAGAATCGACAGAGTTCAGCCATCAAGCGACACAGGCTCTACTTGGGCCGTCAATTCCTCAAAGGACTTGCCTGTAATCTTCATATAAAGCGCGTCCGAACAGATCTCTAGGTCATCATCCCATGCTATGGCACGATGACAACTTACGTGCACCTTTTCAAAGAAGCCCGGCTCATTCCATGCCGCGAAAACCCCCTGCCCTGCCACGTCCGACAAGTCAACCTCTCCAGCAACACCATCGGAGTACTCAAGCCATATCCGGTAGCCCGGTCTCGGTTCTACCCTTATTGGTCTTATCATTTACTTCACCGCTTTGGACCGAACGCTAAGTTACTCCATTATACCAGTCAAAGATGAGTCAAAGAACGTTTGCCCCTCATCACACCCGGTGATACTTCACCACCCGGCGCTTTCCGCCGGCCACCACCGGCTGCACAAAATAAACGTCCTTCCGGGAGTCCGACCAAACCCCGTGACACGCCCGATTCACCTCAGACCCCCACTGCGCCACGCGTTCTCCCTCCAGCGTCAGCACACTGAATAATCCGCCGTTGTGCTCCGGCACGTAAGCCACGTCCTCATCGTCCACGAACACCGTCGCCGGCCCAATCAGCTTCGAAGGCCACTGCCCCAGGTATTCCCCCTCCTGCGTGAACATCTGCACCCGGTCATTCTCCCGGTCCGCCACCAGCAGCCTGCCGTGACGGTCCACCAAAATCCCGTGAGGAAGGTTGAAGTGCCCCGCCCCTTCCCCCGGCGCGCCCCAGGAGGCAAGATGCTCCCCCTCCGCCGAGAACCGGTGCACCCGGCAGTTCGCGTACCCGTCCGCCACAAACACCTCCCCTGAAGGCGCCACCGCCACCCCCGCGGGAATGTTGAACGGCCCGCCCGCGTGGGTCACCCGCAAGTAGGTGTCAGACCCGAAGTCCTTCGGGTCCACCCCCGTATCCGAGCGATAGTCCCGCTCCCCAATCCGCATCAAAGGCCGCCCCTCCGGCGTAAACTTCATAATCTGACCGCCGTGACTGTCCACCAGCCAAACGTTGTCCCCGCCATCCACGTAGATAGCGTGGGCCATCTTGATGAGGTCGTGTCCCCACGAATACAGATAGTTCCCCTCCTTATCGAACACCATCACCGGATGGTCTCCCCGGTCGAAAACGTATACCCGATCTTGCGAATCCCCAGCCACCGCCGCTGCCGTCATCTCCCACCCTTCCGGAAGCTTCGCCCACTCCTCATCAACCTCGTAAATGAAATCTCCGCTGCCAACTCTGCTAGCCATGACTACCCCCGCTTCTTGTACAAACATTTCAGACGATGCTACCATTGAGGTTGTATCCCGTCAAAACCGCCGCCACAATAGCGGATTCCATGAGGTGAAAATGACCCGACTCGCCAAAGTTATCCTGCTCTCCGCCTTGGCTGTCATAGCACTCCTCGTCCTCTTCATCGTCGCCTGCAACGACGACAGTCCGGCGGCGCCCTACACCGGTAACACCTCCGCCGGCGACGTTGCCGCCGCGGCAAGATTGGCGGCCGAAGCCGTCAACCGCGATTCCGCCATACCCGGACGGGGCATTGTCGTTTCCGGCACCGGAACGGCCAGCGCGGAACCGGACCTTGCCCTCATCAATCTCGGCGTCCAGGTCCTCTCGCCCTCCGTCGGCGAAGCCCTCAATACCGCCAATGCCTCCCTGGAAAACATCCTCCAGGTTCTGGCCGACCACAACGTCGACGAGACCGACACCCAGACCCGCTACTTCAACATCAACACTCAGTACGACTACAGCAGCGACGGCGCGCCCACGGTCACTGGCTATCAGATAACCAACGAGCTGAGCGTCAAAGTTCGCGACATCGAAAGTCTTGGCGAACTGATAACCGACGTGGTGGAAGCGGGTGGTAACCCCGTTCGAGTCAACGGAATCAACTTCGCCATTGAAGACACCGCCGCCCTGGAAGACGACGCCCTAGCAAAAGCCATCGAAGACGCCAAAGCCAGAGCTGAGCGTATGGCCGAGCTATCCGGTGTCGAGCTCGGTGACCTCGTATCCGTCTCCCAGGCCGGAGGAGGAGCCTCCCCCGCGCTCCCTGCCGCCTTCAACACCGAAATGGCCCGTTCCGCCCCCACCCCCATCCGCACCGGCGACCTCGAAATCACCGTCAACATCCAAGCCCTCTACACCATCAAATAACCCCCGTAGGCTAGTCAATAAATTGTCGGTAAGGGCAGGTTTAAACCTGCCCTTAGTCCCCGCGCGCCGCCGGATACTCTGGATCTCCATCCCGGCGCATAGGGTTCTCCATTATGTATTGACGTATCCGGTTCGCTAAGGATTCACTACGGATTATGTACTCCAAATACCCACGCTGCCACACTGGACTTCCCGGCGTCTCTCGCATTGCATTTATGCGTTTTGTGG
Source organism: Dehalococcoidia bacterium (assembly GCA_034420855.1). Classification (GTDB taxonomy): domain Bacteria; phylum Chloroflexota; class Dehalococcoidia; order Lucifugimonadales; genus JAPULR01. The sequence continues at coordinate 1,152 of DAOUKX010000156.1, read as the reverse complement.
TAACCGATTTGAACCCAGCGACTAAGGCGCTAATGGATTTCGGTTTCGTACCGATAGGGGCGACTGGCCGGCCTCCCTTGCGTTTGTCAAGATCAACGCCGGTTTTGATTACAATCCCGTGAAGATGATTTGGCTTGACAATCCATTCATCCAGTACAATTTCAGCACGATCTTTCGCTGATTTGTGCCATTCATCCGCCACTATTTGCCCTGCGCAATGAAGGGTCACCCCCGTCTGAAATTTCTCCAAACAGCATTTCACGATTGTAAGTGCGGAGTGTAAGAAAATAAGCCCCTGCACGGGAAAAATTGTAACCACGCAGCCTTATTGACCTTCGTCTATGCCTGCCAGGGTCATAACGCTTACTCATTGAGCCCGCAGTTCCCAATGCACCGGCACCTCGCCATACCAGAGGATACCGGAGGGTTTGTGGGCGGGGCAGGTGGGAAGGATGATTCCCGTCATCCCTGCATTCCACAATCGTTATTGTATTTTGCGTCGCCAAAGGGATAGTTCACGTAAGGCGAAACTTTCGAACCGTAGGCTTCCACTGCGTCCGGAACAAGAAGGACAGAACGGTTGAGATGGCCATTCAAGTTCACAAAGAATCTGTAGAAGGTGTTGCCATGGTCTTGTTCGTTATCATGGACGCTCAATTGGAGATGTTCATTTCTGTCCCACATGAAGGTAGCGTTTATGGCATCTCCCCCTTTCGCCGAGTGCTATGCAGTTCCGTGACCGAGAACGCAGAGCATTTTCACCATTTCCCTACGTCCAAGATGGGAATTGATTTTTTCGAATCGTAAAGCAATGTCCCGAAAGTCAACATCTTGCTCAATTCTTGTTCCGAATACCGTTGTATGCAGCGGTTTAAGTATCCATCCGTTCTTATAAAACATCTCTAGGGAACCTCTGAACAACCCGCCGTTAAGTTAAATGCAGCCGTTTTCGGAGAGGTTGGGCCATTAATCGTGCCTCGGCGTGGGCTATGGGGGCCATCTTGCCCCTGACGGGACAGCCACGCCCCTGTTGGCCCTGTTTTGGGCGCAGGTATACCATGTCAAGCCGCCAAGTAACGCTCCGCCGTTATCAGATTGGTCAGTCCCAACAGCAACGCCAGCCGTTGGGTGTTCTTGGCCAACCCACGGTAG
>DAOUKX010000155.1:0-20038 GCA_034420855.1 Dehalococcoidia bacterium | reverse complement strand
CGTCGCCATGCTCGCCGCTGAGGGAGCCGCCGAACTGCTTGACCAGGTCGGCAATTTCGGAGGCGATGGAGGTCATGGTTTCGAGGCCTTCCTGGGTCTTGAGGCTGACGAGGGGGCGGATGTGGAGGCAGCCGACGCTGGCGTGGCCGTAGTATCCGGCGGTGGTGCCGTGACTGCCGACGATTTCGTCGAATCGGCGGACGAACTGGCCCAGTTGCTCAGGGTCTACGGCGGTGTCTTCGACGAAGGGGATGGGCTTGGCGTCGCCTCTAACGCTCATGAGGAGGCCGAGGCCGGCTTTTCTGACGTCCCACACGTTGGCCTGTTCGGCGCTGTCATTGATGGTTATGCAGTCATAGCCGAGTCGGCGACGGGCCAGGTCTTCCTTCAGTTTCTGTGCTCTGTCTGTGGCCTCGGCTGGGGTGTCGCCGGTAAATTCGACGACCAAAATCGTGCCTGGCTCCCCGTTGACGAAGGTCATGCGGCGGGAGAAGGTTGGGGAGTTGCGGGTGCGTTCCAGCAGCATCTCGCCCACCAGCTCAACGGCAGCGGGAGAGTGCTCTAGGATGGCGGGGGTGGCGTCGCAAGCCTCACCCAAGCTTTTGAAGTGGGCAATAGCCAAGGCGGTGGCTTGGGGTACGGGTACGAGGTTGATTCTGGCCTCGGTGGTTATGCCTAGGGTGCCTTCGGAGCCGACGAGCATACGGCTGAGATTCACGTTGTCGCCGTTTAGGAACTGGTCCAGGTTGTAGCCACTGACGCGTCGCATGATGCTGGGATAGCGGGCGGCGATTTCATCACTATACTCTCGGGCGATTTCAGGGATACCGCGGTAGATTTGTGACTCGATGCCGTTGCCGGAGAGCTTGGTCTCCAATTGGGATTGGCTGAGGTTGGAGAAGCGGGCTTCTGCGCCGTCGGCGAGGACTACGTTCAACTCTAGGACGTGGTCGCTGGTCTTGCCGTAGACGACGGAGTGGGAACCGCAGGAGTTGTTGCCTATGCCGCCGCCAACGGAGGCTCGGTTGGAGGTGGAGGGGTCCGGTGCGTATTTAAGGCCGTGGGGGGCGAGGAGGCCGTTCAGGGTGTCGAGAACAATGCCGGGCTGGACCCTTGCCCAACGTTCGTCGGGATTCACCTCGATAAGGGAGTCCATGTACTTGGAGAAGTCCAAGACAATGGCGTGGTTGACGGTCTGTCCGGCGAGGCTGGTGCCGCCGCCGCGGGGCAGGATGGGGACGCCGGTACGGCGGGCGACGTCGACGACGGCTAAGACGTCGTCCTTGTGGCGGGGTATGACGACGCCGACGGGTTCCATCTGGTAGATGCTGGCGTCGGTGCTGTAGAGGACCCTCGAGAAGTCGTCGAATCGGACCTCGCCTTCGACAAGTTTTTGAAGCTCAAGTTCGAGCTCGCGGGTTTGAGAAGAGACGCTGTTCATATCCAGATTACTCTCAGATTCACAGACTCGGCTTCCCCCTACGGGAGATGGCTTGTGATAAGGAGGAGCGGATTTCTGGGTACTTTAGAGGAGAAGCATGAGTGGGGCAAGGGAGGACGGCTCACGCTAGAGCAGGTTTCAAACCTGTCCTTGCTGATGTCCGTCTGCGGCGGGGCAACTGCGCGGTTGCTGTGGTATCTTTTCGGAAATGGCAACTGAAGACAGATATTGTCCGCAATGTGCCAGCCTTCTGAGTCCTCAGTTGGTGGGTGGTGTGACAAGACCCGTATGCTCGAGTTGTGGACGGATAGTCTACTATGACCCGAAAGTGGCCACGGCGATGATTTTGGCGAGGAATGGGAAGGTGCTGCTGGTGCGGCGGGCTACGGAGCCGGGACTGGGTCTGTGGAGTCTGCCGGGCGGCTACGTGGACCGGGGAGAGGTGGTGGAAGAGGCGGCGGTGCGTGAGGTGTGGGAGGAGACGGGGCTGCGGACGAAGGTAGCACGACTGGCAGGGGTCTTTTCAGAGAAGGGCAGTCCAGTTGTGCTGGTGGTCTATGCGGGGGAGCTTCTGGGTGGCGAGCCAGCGGCGAGGGACGAGGTGATGGAGGTGGGGTTCTTCTCAGTAGGGGAGTTGCCGCCTTTGGCTTTCGAGCGGGACAGGGAGATAGTGGCAGGGTGGTTGAGGGAGAAGGGGGAGAGGTAGTTTTCACCCCCATCCCTTCGACAAGCTCAGGGCAGGCTCTAACCTTCCCCATATTGGTGGAAGGGATTCTGGCAGAGGCCTCGGCGAAGGTCAGAGCAATGTCGTCTGGCTGCCCTGGACGGTGACCTTGGCCATCTCTTCCAGGCCTTTGACGTAGGACTGGGTGCCATCCTCGCCGAGACCCTTCTGGGCGAGGAAGTAAAAGAACTGACGGGCAACGGCTGAGACGGGCATGGGCAGTTCCATTTCCTGGGATGCCTGGTTGATAAGCCGCTGGTCCTTGAGCATGAGCTTGACGGAGAATCCGGGATCGAAGTCGCGCTTAAGGATGCGGGAGCCGAGGTTTTCGAGCTGCCAGGAGTTGGCTGCTCCGCCCGATACAGCCTGGAAGACCTTGTCGAGGTCGACGCCTGACTTTGCGCCGAGGAGCAGCCCTTCGCAGACGGCGGCGAGGGTGCCGGCGACCATGACCTGGTTGACCAGCTTGCATACCTGACCCATGCCGGGGGGGCCGATGTGGATGATGTTGGTACCCATTGCCTGGAGGACGGGCAGTCCGCGCTGGAAGACCTCGGGTCCGCCGCCGACCATGATTGAGAGAGTGCCATCGGCGGCGGCCCAGGAACTGCCGCTGACGGGAGCGTCCAGCATGTGAGCGCCCTTTTCGGCAAGGGAACCTCCGATGCGTCGGGTGACGGAGGGAGCTATGGAGCTCATGTCTATGACTATGGCGTCCTTCTGGATGCCTTCGATGACGCCGTTTTCGCCCAGAACGACCTCTTCGACGTCGGGAGAGTCGGCGACCATGGTGATGACTACTGAGGAGCGCTGGGCGACTTCCCTGGGGGAGTCAGCAACGGTTGCACCTCTGGAGGCGGGCTCCGCGGTCTTGCTGCGGGTGCGGTTGTACACCGTGAGGGTATAGCCGGCCTTTAAGAGGTTCAGGCTCATGGGCAGGCCCATGATGCCGAGTCCAACGAATCCAACGGTCTCCTTGGAAGTCATTTTTTCTCCTCTCGGTGGGAAGCAGGATTTGCGTCAATGTACCCAAGATAAGGGGCTGCGTCAATGAGACTGCGGGTCTGAGCGGCCCCAGGGGGGTTGTGCTAGAATATGCGCTGATAATTTGAGCGGGAGGTAGCGTCATCAAGATCCACGAATATCAGTCCAAGGAGTTGCTGGCGAATTCCGGCGTGCCTGTTCCGAAGGGAAGGGTGGCTTCGTTGCCAGAAGAGGTTGCTGAGATTTGCCAGGAGTTGGGCGGAACGGCGGTGGTTAAGGCGCAGGTATACGCAGGAGGCAGGGGCAAGGCGGGGGGAGTGAGGCTGGTGAATTCGCCGGAGGAGGGTCGAGAATACGCCGAAGGGCTTCTCGGGACGCAACTGGTGACGGTACAGACTGGGCCAGAAGGGGTTCCCGTAAATGAGGTGCTCGTGGAGGAACCGGCAGATGTGAGCCGGGAGTTATACTTGGCGTTAACGGTGGACAGGTCGGCCCAGGGGCCGGTTTTTATTGCCAGCGCAGCCGGGGGGATGGAGATTGAGGAGGTGGCGGAGACGCAGCCTGAGGCTATCGCCCGAGAGGGCGTGGACATTGCGGTAGGTCTCCAAGCTTTCCAGGCTCGCCGCATTGCGCGGGGTCTGGGTCTGGACGCAAGGCAGCAGCGGAGCGCCGCACAAATTATGGCTTCGATGTACAGGCTCTTCATGGAACGTGACCTTACGCTGATTGAGATAAACCCGCTAGTGGTTTCCGGAGACGGCAGCCTGGTGGCGGTGGATGCTAAGGTGAGCGTGGAGGATGACGCCCTGTTCCGCAATAAGGACTTATCTGATTGGGGTGACCCGGAGCAGGAGACTCCCCTGGAGGTTGAGGCATCCAAGTACGGCATTGCTTACGTGAAGCTGGATGGTTCCGTGGGTTGTCTGGTAAACGGGGCGGGGCTGGCTATGGCGACGATGGACTTGGTGCGGGGCGCGGGGGCCACGCCCGCTAACTTTTTGGACGTGGGCGGTGGAGCCGATGAGGCCAAGGTGGCCAAGGCGGTGAACATCATGCTTTCCGATCCGGACGTGGAGAGCATCCTGGTGAACATCTTTGGGGGGATTCTTCGGAGCGACATTGTGGCTAGGGGAATCGTGCGGGCCTATGAGGAAACGAAGTCGGAGATTCCGTTGACGATTCGCCTTCAGGGAGTCCAGGTGGACGAGGCGAGGGCTGTCCTGGATGAATCCGGACTCAAGGTGTCTTTCGCGCAGACGCTGCTGGACGTGGAAGCCCGGCTGGCAGAGTCTCTCCCTTAGGTCTCCTACTTCGAATAATGCATAGGACTAAGGAGCAAGATGAGCATACTGGTTGATGAGAATACGCGGGTGCTGGTGCAGGGGATAACGGGGCGCGAGGGGAGTTTCCACGCCACCCGCTGCATGGAATACGGAACCAACGTAGTGGCGGGGGTGACTCCGGGCAGGGGAGGCTCCGTATTCAATGATGCGGTGCCGGTCTTCGATTCGGTAGAGGAGGCGGTGAATGAGACGGGGGCGACGGTTTCGCTTCTATTTGTGCCGGCGCCCTTCGCGCAGGATGCGATGATTGAAGCCGCGGATGCAGGCATAGATCTGATTGTGTGCATCGCGGAGGGTGTGCCGGTGCTGGACTCGGCCCGCGTACTGCGGTACCTGGAGGGACGGGGGAGCCGACTGCTGGGACCCAACTGTCCGGGACTTATTTCTCCGACGGGCAAGTGCAAGGTGGGAATCATGCCGGGGCACATCCATGAGTCCGGACGGGTGGGGGTGGTGTCCCGAAGTGGCACGCTGACGTATGAGGCAGTGAGCCAGTTGAGCGCGTTGAACTTGGGTCAGTCCACCTGCGTGGGCATTGGCGGGGATCCGTTGATTGGTACGAACTTCGTGGACGTGCTGAAGCTGTTCAACGAGGACCCGGATACGGACGCGGTGGTGATGATTGGGGAGATTGGAGGGAGCATGGAGCAGGAGGGGGCCCAGTTCATCAAGGATAACTTTACGAAGCCGGTAGTGTCATTCATTGCAGGAGCGACAGCCCCTCCCGGAAAGCGAATGGGCCACGCTGGGGCGATTATCACGGGGACCGATGCGACGGCGGAGGCGAAAAATGCGGCCATGCGGGACGCCGGCGCCCATGTGGTGCCTTCGCCGGGGTTGATTGGCGCGGTGATGAAGGAGGCGCTGGGTTAGGGTGGCTCCGTCAAGAGAACGTTTCTAACCGAGGGAGAGGGATCCATGGTCAAGGGTGCGCTGATCGGGTTCGGGTTCAGCATTCTGATGCTCATGATTCCGTTAGTGCATTTCATCACGGGTCCGCTTGGGCCGCTAATTGGTGGATACGTGGGTGGCGGAGTAGTTAGGGCAACTCCCGGGCAGGCCCTTGGCATTGGGGCGCTGATGGCGTTGTTCATGGCTGTGCCGGTACTGCTTATTGTCCTTGCCCTGGATGCCCTGGCAATTTGGGAGTCCGGCCAAGGCTGGCTAACCTCAGTAGCAGCCATCTTGGCCGTTTGGGCCGGGTTGCTCGGAACGGTGGGGGCTTACTTTGGCGGTAGGGCAAGCGGGAGCAGTGGAGTCATAATTATTAGAAGCAGACGCCATGGCGGGGACAGGCTCCCTTAGGCGTTCAGTCCCTTCAAGAATTCCTCTCGCGTTACAACTATCTGCTCTCTTGTGGCCATCTCTCGAGCTGTGACGGTACCGGCCTTTGCTTCATCCTCACCGATGATGAGGACTGTGGAGACGCCAAGGGAGTTGGCGTTCCGCATCTGGCCGCGCAGGCTGCGGCCCCATGCTCCCTGAATGACGCCCACGCCCGCCTTGCGCATTGCGGCTCCCAGCTCCAGAGCCGGTCCCACTGCTTCCTCGCCTAGGGCGGCGATGTAATACGTGGGTTTCTCCTCATCGGCCACTTCGATACCTTGACTCTGGACGTTGAGTATGAGTCGCTCCATTCCAGTGGCGAAACCTACTCCCGGGGTTGGGCGGCCTCCAAGCTGCTCGATGAGACCGTCGTAGCGGCCTCCTCCCAGGATTGTGCCCTGGGCGCCCGCTCCCGGGGGGACAATTTCGAACACTGTGCGGGTGTAGTAGTCCAGGCCCCGCACGAGCCGATGGTCGACGGTGTACGGGATATCCAGGGCGTTGAGGTATGTTTGCAGGCTGCGCCAGTGCTGCTCGCACTCGTCGCAGAGATGCTCCGTGGACTTCGGGGCGCTTTCCTGGAAGAGACGGCATGAGTCACGTTTGCAGTCAAGCAGGCGGAGGGGGTTGTGTTCCCAGCGCTGGCGGCAATCTGAACAAAGATCGTCACGGACACCTTGGTAGTAGTCGCGCAGGGCGTCGATATAGCCCGGGCGGCATTTTGCGTCGCCGATGCTGTTAATGTAGAGGCTAAGTCCGGTCAATCCCAGGTCGGAGGTGAGGGTCCAGCCCATGTCCACAATCTCAGCGTCGGCCAAGGGGGAGCCGTCGCCCAGGATTTCCACGCCGTACTGGTGATGCTGCCGGTAGCGCCCTGCCTGTGGTCTGTCGTACCTGAATACCGGGCAGAAATAGTAGAGGCGGACCGGTTGAGGTAGGCTGTGCATACCCGCTTCCAAAAAGGCGCGGCATACGGGCGCGGTGCCTTCTGGCCGCAGGGTCAGGGAATCTCCCCCTCGGTCACGGAAGGTGTAGGTCTCTTTGTCCATGATGTCGGTGCCCTCGCCCACGGACCGGTGGAAGAGGTCCGAGCTTTCGAAAACGGGGGTGTCCATACGGCCGAAGCCGTGACGACGGGCAAGGGTTGACGCTTTGTCTTCCACGTATCGCCAGTATTTCTGTTCGGCAGGACCAATGTCCTTGGTGCCTCTAGCTGCCCTGTACAAAGTACTGAAACCTCCTCGTTAACTTCGGGCGGGGCTCACCCCCATCCTAACCTTGCCCCATCAAGGGGGAAAGGATTTGACACGTCTATCCTCCCACTGTCAGGGGAGATGGATTCCCGCCTTCGCGGAAATGGCGATTGTTAAAGGGTTCCCGCCGTCGGCGGCGTTGTTCAGCATAGCGATACGGACTTTGGCTGTAAAGCGGCGGTTCCTCGAGATTCTTCCGCCTTCCCTATAGACGAAAAGAACATGTCCTAATATGATAGAGACATGGCGTTAAAGACGGCATCGGCTCCCAGCCTGAGACAGTTGATTCGCCGCACCAGGAAGTATCTTCCGAAGCAGAAGAGCAACATGGTGGAATCGGCCTACGAATTTGCGGAGGAGTCCCACCGGGGTCAGTTTCGCGCTTCCGGGGGGCCCTACATAGAGCACCCCCTCAGCATTGCCCTCTTCCTGGCTGACTTGCAGTTGGACGCGACCACCCTTTCCGCCGCGCTTCTTCACGACGTGGTGGAGGACTGCGACGTCACTTCCCAAGATATCAGCCATCACTTCGGGCCAGAAGTATCAAAGCTGGTGGACGGGGTAACCAAGCTAACGCGGATGGAACTGGTGGACTTGGCCGATGCATCCATCCAGCCACCGGAAGACCGGCTGAAGGCCGAAACTCTGCGCAAGATGTTGGTGGCGATGGCAGAAGATGTGCGGGTGGTGCTCATCAAGCTGGCCGACCGTTTGCACAACATGCTGACGCTGGATGCCCTGTCCCCGCCCAAACAGAGAGCAATGGCCCAGGAAACGATGGATATTTACGCGCCACTGGCCCACCGGCTGGGCATTTGGGACATCAAGTGGCGGCTGGAAGACCGCTCCTTCCACTGCATGGAGCCGGATATCTACAGGGAAATCTCCGAGATGCTGGCTACGCGACGGGAAGAGAGAGAACGCTACATCGAGGAGCAGCGCCAGATTTTGGTTGACGCCTTGGAGAGTCATGATTTGAAGGCGCAGGTGCTTGGACGGCCAAAGCACATCTACAGCATCTATCAGAAGAGCAAGAAGTACGAAAGCGAAGGCAAGAGCACGCGGGACATTTACGATCTCTACGCGCTGAGGGTCCTCGTGAAGTCCAATTCCGACTGCTATAACGCGCTGGGGGTTGTGCATAACCTGTGGCGACCCATACCGGGGCAGTTCGACGACTACGTGGCGAATCCGAAGGAGAACCTCTACCAGTCGCTGCACACGACGGTGATGTGCAAGGGCGCTACTCCGCTGGAAGTGCAGATACGCACCCACGAAATGCATCAGCTTGCCGAGTATGGGGTGGCTGCCCACTGGCACTACAAGGAAGGCAACACTAGCGATTCAAAGTTCGAGCAGAAGATGACGTGGATGCGTCAGCTTCTAGAATGGCAGCGGGACGTGCAGGGCACGGACGAGTTTCTGGAGTCCGTCAAGACGGACATCTTCCAGGACCAAGTGTTTGTGTTTACGCCCCAGGGGGACATTGTGGAGCTGCCCTCAGGGGCTACTCCCATTGACTTTGCCTATCGCATCCATACGGAGCTGGGACACCGGTGCATCGGCGGCAAGGTCAACGGGCGGCTGATGGCCTTGGACTACCAGCTTCAGAACGGGGACACCGTAGAGATTCTGACGACGAAAGTGGCCCGGGGGCCCAGCCTCGACTGGCTCAATCCCAACCTGGGATATATTCGCACGGCCAGCGCCAGGAGCCGCATCCGACAATGGTTCCGGCGGCAGTCGCGAACGGCGAACATACAGCTGGGCCGAGAACTTCTGAAGAAGGAAGCCAGACGCCTCAACATGAAGATTGACGAGCAGGCGCTGGCCGCGACCTTCAAGATGGACAACGTGGAGGAGTTTCTCATTTCGCTTGCCTCAGGCGGCACAACTATCAACCAGGTCATCAACCGACTGACGGCGGATGAGCGGAAAGCGCAGGAGCAGCGGAAGAGCAGCCTTCCACTTACAAGCCCAGGTTCGGGGATCAAGGTGTTGGGGGTGGGAGACCTGCTGACGCGGATCGGGCAGTGCTGCAGTCCGTTGCCGGGAGACCGGATAATCGGCTTCATCACGCGCTCCAGGGGCATCACCGTTCACAAGACAAGCTGCCACAGCGTGCGAAACGAGGACGAACAGGAACGTCTTGTGGAGGTGGAATGGGGAGAGGAGGAGAAGCTGTATCCCGTTCGGATTGAAATCAAGGCCCGAGACCGGGTGGGCCTGCTGCGGGATATTACGGCCCGGGTCTCCGAGGAGAAGGTGAACATTGCTGAGGTGCTTACGGACGAGAGTTCCGACGGAACGGTTACGATCTACCTGACGCTGCACACGACGGGGCTGGACCAGCTTGGCCGGATTTTCGCCAAGCTGGACGGCATTAAGGGAATGCTGAGCGCGGGCAGAATAGTTACCGATCCATTCAGCATATCCAAGAAGTAGCCCCTTTCAAAGGGGGAACGCAGGGTTTATACTATCTGTCAAAGAAACGTCATCCTTTGGAGGTAACATTGCCGTCTGAGAAATCAATGCGGTCTTCCATGCGGAAGCAGCAGAGAAACCGCAGTGTAAGATCAGCTACGAGAACCTACGTAGCCAAGGCTGTCATGGCCATCGAAGAGTCGGACCAGGCCGAACGGGAAGCGGCAGTCAAGCGCGCATTGAAGGCGCTGGACCAGACGGCCAAGCGGGGCATAATTCACCCCAACAACGCTGCCCGTCGGAAGTCCCGTCTGATGAGGCGGATGAACTCCGCGTCGGCAAAATAGCAGCTTTACTGGCGTTGATTTCCTGCCTTGACTAATGGGCTAGAGCTGTGTTAACTTCATAAGAACCCCCGTTCAGAGGCGAAAAATGAGGAAAAGAAGCAAGAAAACATCTGAGAAACAGCAGCGTATGCTCCGGTTTATCCGGGAATTTATGGCGGAGAACGGTTTTCCGCCCACTGTGAGAGACATCCAGTTTGCCTGTGGCATCAGTTCCACGTCGGTTGTTGACTACAACTTGAGGTTGATGCAGCGCGACGGTCTGATCCGGCGAAGGCCGGAGATGGCGCGAGGCATCGAACTCCTGGATGAGAAGGGCCGCGCCGCGGGATTTCTTCCCCAGATCCCGGTGATGGGCTATATTGCGGCAGGTGAACCCCTGCCCGGTCCTTCCAGCGAAGGCTGGGATCAGGAGCCCCTTGAGACCATAGAGATGCCGCGCTATATGTCCGAATCCTACAAGGACCTGTACGCGCTACGAGTCAAGGGCACTTCGATGATTGACGCATTGATCGACGATGGGGACATTGTGCTCATAGACCCCAACCATCAGATCAAGAACGGCGACATGACGGTGGCGTGGCTGAAGCTTGAGCAGGAGGCCACGCTGAAGCGCTTCTACAAGGAGGGCAAGAAGGTGAGGCTCCAGCCCGCGAACACTCGCATGAAGCCGATCTATACCAAGGCCTCCAACGTGGAAACCAGAGGCAAGGTTGTAGCGGTACTCCGCAGTCTTTAAGCAAGTCTGAGAACTTAATTGGGATGAGCCGTCCCACTCGTGGAAGTGGGGCGGTTCTCTTATTGTTTGACAAGGCGCATCACTCTGGAGCGATAGGTCGGGTTTCAAACCCGCCCCTGCGAGAGTGATGTTGTGAGCGTGGCTAGGGCTGTTGTGGGGCTGGGTGTCACGCTGCTATTATCGTTGGGATTCAACAGGGATTGTGGGGTAAATCTGACAGGAGGCGCTTTTGGGCCTTTTATCCAATTATCGGGAGGTTCTGGACACCCCGGCGCGCAGGCAGGTGATGCTGGCTCTCTGTTCCACCTTCCTGCTGGTGCAGGTAGCGAGCTTTCCGGTGGCGCTCGCGTTGCCAAGCATCGCCGAGGATTTTCTGATTGACGTCGAGACGGCGGCGTGGGTACTTGTGGCGGAACTTCTGGCGCTGGGCGCAACGGTGTACTTGGCGGCGAAGCTGGGAGACCGATACGGTCACAGCCGGATATTCTTCTACGGGATAGTGATAACAACGGTGGGCGCGGTGGCGGCGGGGTTCGCCATGGACTTCACGCAGCTGCTGCTGTTCCGGGGGCTGCAGGGGTTGGGGGCGGCGTTGGTGACGGGGAACGCAAACGCGATTCTGGCGGGCAATTTCTCGGCAGAAGAGCGGGGGAGGGCCTTCGCTGTGCCGATTACGGCGGCGAGGTTCGGGACTTTTGCGGGGCTTATTGCGTTTGCGATATTTCTGCAGTTCCTGGGTTGGCGGTTCATTTTCTTCTCGTTCATACCACTGGGGATAGTGGCGATCTGGTCCGGGCTGCCGCTGCTACGGCAGAAGGACGAGGAAAGGGTGAACAAGGAAGGCCCGGTGGACTTCGGCGGTGCCTTCCTGTTCATAGGGATGATTGCGGCCCTTATCCTGTCTGGACTGCATCTTCACCCCGGGGAGGAGTCGTTCACGAGCGACGATGCGGTCTCCTATCACGTGCCCATGCACGTTTTGACGGTTGTATTGCTGGTGGCGTTCATCATCTACGAGCGGAGGGTCAAACAGCCCTTCGTGGACCTGAAGCAGTTCAAGAACCGGCACTTTTCGCTGGCACTCTTTTCCAATACCACGTTCCACCTTTCCATGCTGGCGATTATGACGCTGGTGCCTATTCTGGTGGAAAACGGGTTCGGCTACGGGCCGCTGTTTGTGATATACGTGCTGCTGCCGCACCAGAGCATGGGACTGTTTGTGCCTGTACTGGCAGGCTGGTACTACGACAGATATAAACCCCGCCTGCTACGGCCCATATCGTTATCGTTGATTGCGCTGGGGATCTTTCTGGTTGGGATGTTTGCGTTGAAGATACCGTTCTGGCTGATGCCGTTGCTACTATTTCCGGCTTCCATAGGCACGTCAATCTTCAATACGATAAACAACGCCGTGATCATGAACTCGGTAGGCAATGAGCATCGGGGATTCGCGTCGGGGATGATCGAGACTACACGGCAGGTGGGGCATACGCTGGGGGCAACGGTGGCGGCGTCGGCGCTAGGGTTGGTGCTACCGGCGGGGATTGCGCTGCTGAGCGAGGCGGAGGCGCAGGACTATTATTTTCGGGGACTTCAGGCTTCGGCACTAGTGGTGGTATGGATAATTTTGGCTGGGGCGCTCGTAGCGTTCAACCATCGTGTGCTGCCCACGACGCCAAAGGCGGAGGCGCCTCAGTCATCCGGTGCAGCAGGAAGCTAGGGACGGGCGAATTGTTGGGATATTTCATTTCGGATAGAATAGCTTTGAGTCTTGGAGAATTGGAGGGCCGGTTATGAAGGCAGGACAGTTGACAGGACCGCGTCGGATGGAAATGGTGGAGGTTGATGAGCCTTCGCCCAAGGAGGGGGAGGCGCTGGTACGGCTGGATAAGATATCCATCTGCGGCAGCGACATTCGGCCCTTTGCGGCGGTGATGGATGAGGCGCGTTACCCGCTTCACCCGGGCCGGCCGATCCACGAGTGCGCGGGGATGGTGGAGGAGAGCTATTGCGACGAGTTCAACGTGGGTCAGAGGGTGATTGTGTTCCCCTTCGCGGAGGGGGGGTTCCGGGAGTACCTGGCTGTGCCGCCGCAGAACCTGGTGGCGCTGCCGGACAAAGGGTCCATGGACACGTGGATCATGTGCCAGCCCATGGGGACGGTGCTGTATTCGGTGAGCCGGATAGGGGACGTGATAGACAAGAACGTGGTGGTGCTGGGCCAGGGGGCTATCGGGTTGAGCTTTACGACGTTCCTGAGCGGGATGCACTGCCGGGAGCTGATTGCGGTGGACCTGGAGGACTATCGGCTGGACGTTTCGAAGTCTTTGGGGGCGACGCGCACCATCAACCCACGCTACGAGAATGTGATGGAGGCGATACAGGAACTGACGGGAGGAGTGGGCGCGGACGTGGTTGTCGAGGCTGCAGGAGAGCATGAGACGGTGCGGCAGTCGGTGGTGATGGCGAAGAAGTTCGGGACGGTTATCTGGTTCGGGATGACCCATAACGAGTATTTCGCTATTGACTTCCAGCAGATTCGGAACAAGGACCTTACGATGATCGGCACCTCAAGCGCGCGGGCGGGGACGATGCCTCAGTACGTAAAGCAGGTGGTGCACATGGTTGACCAGGGGAGGCTGGACCCGTCCATGCTGGTGACGCACCGGATGAAGGCGGAGGAGGTGCAAGAGGCGTTTGTGATGTACGAGGAGCGGGCGGACGGGGTCATCAAGGTGGTCATTGATCTGTAGGGTGTCTCACCCCCCATCCTAACCTTCCCCCATCAAGGGGAAAGGTGTTTGAAGAGAATAGGGGGTTAGAGGAGGGAGAGGACGCGGGCCCAGATGCTTTCGGCGATGGCGTCAGCGGGGAGTGTGCCGTCGAGGGTGAGCCAGGTTTCGGGGTTTTTGGCGGCCAATTCCAGATATCCCTGGCGGACGCGCTGGTAGAAGTCCAAGTTTTGCTTTTCAAACTGGTCGAGTTTAGTGGATTCCTTGCGGGAAAGAGCGGCTTCTATGGGCACATCCAGAAAGACGATCTGGGTTGGCTGCAGGCCACCGACGGCTAGGCGGTTTATATCTTCTACCGTCTTGGCGTCTAGGCCACGACCATAGGATTGGTAGGCCATGGTTGACGGGGAGAAGCGGTCGCAGAGGACGATTCGTTCCGAATTCAGGGCGGGTTGGATGACTTTCTCCACATGCTCAGCACGGGAGGCTTCGAAGAGGAGGAATTCGGTTAGGGGGGAGAGGTTGGGGTAGCCTCGGAGCCAACGACCTGCCGCTTCTCCCAAAGGCGTTCCGTCGGGTTCCTGGGTGACGAGGGGGTCATGGCCGTCATCGATGAGGCTCTGCCGGAGAAGCTCTATCTGGGTGGACTTGCCTGAACCGTCGATGCCCTCGAAGACGATGAAGGTGGCCACGGCGGGCCTCCTATTTGCGAAGGAGCCGCACGTGGCGACGGGGGTCTACGCCAATGCTGAGGGAGCCGAGATTGTACTTCTGGGCCAGCAGGTGCTGGAGCCTGCGGACGTAGGCGCGCTGGGAGGTAAGATCCACGTACTCCTTGCCGTCGAGGACGCTTTGGGCTGCTTCGTGGGCTTCCTGCAAGGCTACGTTGAGGTTGCGGTCGCCATTGTTGCGTCGCTTCCGACCGAGTAGGAACTGCTGCACCTGGGCGGCGGTGTTCTTGCGGACGACGTGGACGGGGGTACCGGACTCTTCGGCGATGCGGACGACCCTGGCCCCGCGCTTGTAGTGGGACTTGGTGGTAAGGATGAGGTCCGCGTGCCGGAGGTCCGTGACGATTTCCACGTCGACTCCGGAGTTGCCGGCGGCCTGTTCCAGCTTGTCGCGGCCCACGCCGAAGAGGAAGATGCGGGGGGCGAGGGAGTCCTGTCCGAAGGGGGAATCCGTCGATGTCGCAGGGGTCTCCACGGATGGGGGCGCAAAGGGCCTTGATGCGCTGTCCATCATTACCTGTCCGGCTTCGTCGAGGCGGCGGACTTCAGGGACGAGGGCATAGCCTCTGAGCCAGGAATCGACGACCTTGGCCACGTTGTCGTGGACGGCGACGGTGTCCCAGCTCTGGATCTCGACGACAACGTCGAAGGTGGGCGGGGCCTTGCGTTCCAGGACGCTTTTCTGGGTGCCGCGGTAGCGTGCTTCGTCGTCGCCGAGGGTGACGGTCTGGATGCCGCCGACGAGGTCGGCGAGGGTTGGGTTGAGGATGAGGTTGTCGAGGGAGTTGCCGTGGGCGGTGGCGATAAGCTGTACTCCGCGTTCGGCGATGGTGCGGGCGGCGGCGGCTTCAAGCTCGGTGCCCATTTCGTCAATGACGATGACCTGGGGCATGTGGTTCTCGACGGCCTCAATCATGACGGCGTGCTGGAGGTTGGAGGAGGCGACCTGCATTCGGCGGGCGTGGCCGATGGCGGGGTGGGGGATGTCCCCGTCACCGGCTATTTCATTGGAGGTGTCGACGACGATGACGCGCTTCCTCGCGGTGTCGGCGAGGACCCGGCTGACTTCGCGGAGCATGGTGGTCTTACCGACGCCGGGGCGACCAAGGAGGAGGATGTTCTTGCCGGAAAAGACGAGGTCTTCGATGGTCTTGATGGTGCCGTAGACGGCCCTCCCCACACGGCAGGTTATGCCGAGGATTCTGCCCTTGCGATTTCTGATGGCGGAGATGCGATGGAGGGTGCGCTCGATGCCGGAGCGGTTATCGTCGCCAAACTCTCCGATGCGAGAGGTGACGTAGTCCAGGTCCGCAGGGCAGACTTCGTCCATGTCCAGGATAACGTCGCTGTCTGGGAACCGGGCTTCGGGTGGGCGAGCGAGATCGAGGACGACCTCCAGGAGCTCACTAACGTCGTGCATGTTTCTGAGGGGGCCGACGATACGTGGCGGAAGGCATTGGAGGAGGAGGTCCAGGTCGTCCTGGACCTGTCGTTCGAGTTGTTTAGTTTGAAGTTCCATCTGGGCCGAGTTATCTGTTTGGCGACTTAATGAGGCTGAGGAAATACTCGTGGAATCGGTTATCCCTGGTGAGTTCGGGATGGAAGGAGGTTACGAGCATATTGCCCTGTTGGAGAGCTACCGGGGTTTCATCCGGGAGGGCGCCGAGGACTTCAACGTCGGGGCCGATGCGGGTGGTGGCGGGGGCGCGGATGAATACGGTGTGAAAGGGTTCTGCACCGAGAATCGGAAAATTGATATCGATAACAAAGCTGTCCACCTGGCGGCCGTAGGCGTTGCGGCTGACGGTGATGTCCATGAGGCCCAGGGGTTCAGGGCGGTGGTCCTCCAACTCTGAAGCCATCATAATCATGCCGGCGCAGGTGCCCCAGATTGGGACGCCGGAGGATGCGAGGGCTACGATGGGTTCCGCCAAGCCGTAGAGGTCGAAAAGGTGGCGAAAAGTCGTGCTCTCTCCTCCGGGCATGATAATTGCGTCCAAACCTTCTAGGTCTTTGGGCAGGCGTACTTCTCGGGTGGAGACGTTAAGGTTTTCCAGGAGGGCAACATGCTTGGCGAAATCGCCCTGTACGGCAACCACGCCCACGGTGAGCACTGGTTCTTGCACTGGCTCTGTGGTCAGAGGTCTACTACCAGCCCCTGGTGGCGAGGAGTTCCTCTTCCTTCATCTCTCTCACGGAGAGGCCGGGCATGGCGTCTCCCAAGCCCCTTGAGACCTCAGCGATTATTTTGGGATCCTGGTAGTGGGTAACGGCCTCGACGATGGCCTTGGCCATGAGGGGCGGGTTGGAGGACTTGAAAATGCCGGAACCTACAAAAACACCATCTGAGCCGAGCTGCATCATGAGGGCAGCGTCGGCGGGGGTGGCCACGCCACCGGCGGAGAAGTTGACCACGGGCATGCGCCCCTGGCGCTTGACGGCCTGGACGAGTTCCAAGGGAGCGCCGAGGAGCTTGGCCTCGGTGGGGAGCTCGTCTTCAGACATGTTCATAATCTTGCGGATTTCGCCCTGAACAGTACGGTTGTGGCGGACGGCCTCGACGATGTCGCCGGTGCCGGCCTCGCCCTTGGTGCGGATCATGGCGGCGCCTTCGCTGATGCGACGGAGGGCCTCGCCTAGGTTGCGGCAGCCGCAGACGAAGGGAACTTTGAAGTCGTGTTTCCAGACGTGGTGGTCTTCGTCGGCAGGGGTGAGGACTTCCGATTCGTCGATATAGTCGATGCCTAAGGCTTCGAGGACCTGAGCTTCTACGAAGTGGCCGATGCGGCACTTGGCCATGACGGGTATGGTGACGGCTTCCTGAATTTCGATTATCTTGGTAGGGTCGGACATGCGGGCGACACCGCCATCGGCGCGGATGTCAGAGGGGACGCGTTCGAGTGCCATGACGGCGCAGGCGCCGGCGTCTTCGGCGATCTTGGCCTGCTCGGCGGTGACGACGTCCATGATGACGCCGCCCTTAAGCTGTTCGGCCATTCCGGTTTTAACTTCCCAAGTGCCGGTCTGTGCGTTTTCTGAGCCGTTGAGTCTATCATTGCCAGTTGCCATGTCTGCTCCTTGTTAACAGGAATAGAACTGTGAGTATGGTCATTATACGCCAGGGGTTGTCAATTGGCAATTGAGAGGGGCAGGTGGAGAGGATTGCATGGGTAGAGATTCGCGGTTACGCCAAGGGTGGGTTGGAGAGTGGATCTGCTTGTGAAAATGTTGGATCTCGGGATTGTACTTGGAAATCCAATTTGGGGGATATTCTAGGGATATTGTGCCTGAGAATGGGAAAATTTGGCGTTTTTTGTTTCGAAAGAAATGGAAACGAATGGTGGGTGAAAGCGTCGCAGGGGGCCAACCGCCGGGAAGACTGTAGGGGCCCGGTGGGATTCCCTGCTGCGCTGCGAATAGTGTTTGTAGGGTTCTGGCTGTTCATGGAGGGATGGTAGCAAGGGAGGGGTTTAGTGGCACGGCGAATGTTGGTGGGGCAGTGGCTTAGTTGGGGTAGGCGGGCGGCTCGTAAGCTGTACCTACCGGAGGGGTGACGGGGGAAGAGTGAGAGGTCCCAGCCTGGCACCGTCCAGCCGTAAGCCCCTGCTTGCGCAGGAGTGACGAATCAATAAACGCTGCCCCGCCCCGCCATGGATTCCTGCCTATGGAGAGCTTTACACATCCCACCGATCTACCCCATCCGCCACGTCAATCGTCCCACCTCCCTCCTCTCACAGGACGGGAGAGGAGGGAGGTGGGAGGTATGGTTGTGTTTCTTGGGAGGTATGGTACACTGGTTTGCGGACTCCATTGAGGGACTAACCTTTAATTCAGCCCGGCGAGGTTGGCAAGGAAGGCCCAGTGCGAAGAGCATAACTGCGCACCCCTTGTTGACCCGGCAAGGGGGTTTTTGTGACCAGATTGACGGCCCAGGCGAGTCGCCTGGGGACGCCGGAGAAGACGATCCTAAACGGCAAGGCGCTGGACAGGATTCTCTGGCGGATTGCCCACCAGATATTGGAGCGGAACAGAGGAATTGACGGTCTGACGCTTGTGGGTATATTGACCAGGGGGCTGCCCCTGGCTCGGAGGCTGGTGTCAAAGATCCGGAAGGTGGAGGGGGTAGCGCCGCCGCTTGCGGGACTGGACGTTAGTCCATTCAGGGACGACGGTATCACCCAGAATGGGCAGCGCCCTTCGCCTTCGTTGGACGTAGATGGTCGGACGATTGTGGTGGTGGACGACGTGTTGTACACGGGTCGGACGGCCCGGTGCGCGCTGGAGGCGCTGGTGCAGGCGGGGAGGCCGCGGCTGGTGCAGCTTGCTATCCTGGTGGATCGGGGGCATCGAGAGCTTCCCATTCGCGCCGATTACGTGGGCAAGAACCTGCCGACCTCCCGGAGAGAGAGAGTGCATGTGCGGCTCAGGGAGGTGGACGGGCGGGACGAGGTGGCGCTGCTAAGGCGCGGGGACGGTTTGGGATGTATCGGGGCGGGCTGATTAGCATCGAAGACATGTCCAGCGAGGGGATCGCGGACGTGTTGGATCTGGCGCGAGAGATGTCCCTGGACATCCGTGGTCACTCAACGCTGGCACAGGGGCTGATTATGGCGAGTCTGTTCTTCGAGCCGAGCACGCGGACGCGTGGGTCCTTCGAGTCGGCCATGAACCGGCTTGGGGGTCGAGTGATTTCGACGGTGGGGACGGGTTCCTCCTCCATGGAGAAGGGAGAGACGCTGGTGGACACCATCCGGATTTGGAGCAAATATTCCGACGTGATTACGCTGCGGCACCCATGGGAAGGCTCGGCGCGGTTGGCGGCGGACCATGCTTCGGTGCCGGTAATCAACGCCGGCGACGGGGGCCACGAGCATCCGACCCAGACGCTATGTGACCTGTTTACGCTGGTCGCGGAGAAGGGGTCGTTAGAGGGGCTGCGGGTTGCGCTTTGCGGGGACCTGAAGCATGGAAGGACGGTGCATTCGCTGATATTCGGGCTGCTGCGCTTCGGGGCGGAGCTGTTTTTTGTTCCCGGGGAAGGATTGGGTTTGCCCGAGCACGTGAGGGCCAAGATTCAGATCCAGTACGGCCGGCAGATGGAGAGGGTGCCGGCGGGGGATTTTCAGGCGCTCTATGGCGGCAGTAGACCGGAGGGGGATGGAGAATCGTCGTTGGACGCCATCTACATGACGCCGAGCAGGCCGCACCAGAGGACACTGCAGGAAAATGAGCCGAACTTCCGGCTGCAGATCTCCCCAGAGTCGGAGTTGGTGTTCTATGTCACTCGGAAGCAGGTGGAGAGGGACGCTGCGTTGAAAGAGGAGGGGGAGTCTGCGGGGAGATATCCCCGGATTACCCGGGATACGATGAGGAGCCGGTTTACGCGTTCGATTGTGCTGCACCCCCTGCCGCGAGTGGACGAGATTTCCTACGACATGGACGAAGACCATCGCAGCAGGTATTTCGTGCAGGCGGGATACGGCGTCCCGGTGCGGATGGCGCTGCTTAGCCTAGTGCTGGGGCTGAAGCCGTGGAAGAGGGTCGCAGGGCTGGGTGGATGGACGGAATCGGATGGTGGAATGGTGAGGGCACAAGGGATCGAGTGCCGGAATCCGATGTGCGTGGTCAACCGGGAGCCGCAGGGGTGCCAGCCGGGCTTTGGGGTGATGCAGGGAGAGGAGGGGGGCGTGACCTTCGCGTGCAAGTATTGCGGGTGGCATAACGCTCCGACCTACTACGGAGTGCGGCAGAGCGGGCAGTTGATTTACAAGCCGATAAGCAGGCTGAGATTTATTTCGCAGCACCAGCTACACCAATTCCGGTTCTTCGCCAACGAGGACGAGGCGCGCGAGCAGGGGTTCGCGCTTTCGACGCGAGAGCCGGAGGGTACAGGAACGGTCTACGAGGTTACAGAGTGATGAATCGTCGGGCTTATCTCGTGCTGGAAGACGGGACCGTTTACCAAGGGCAGTCCTTCGGGGCGGAAAGAGACTCCTT
>DAOUKX010000154.1:0-22538 GCA_034420855.1 Dehalococcoidia bacterium | reverse complement strand
GAGAAATACAAGCACCGTAATTGATGCGATGACCAAAACCATCGCAACGGCAGCAATCAACGCGTAGGGCCAGTTCATGGACTCGATTTCTCCTGTGAGGATTCGTCTTGATGATATCAAACATCCCGCAATGCCATACACGAGATAGTACGCAGAGAAAGAGGGATTGGTTCCTCTGGGGAATGATTGAATAGGGAAAGCCGTTGCCGTGACGCGCCATTGGCAACGGTCTAACCGCCGCCGCCTGACTTCGCTGCGTCCAGACGGGGCATGGCCAAGCCCAGCAACCCCGCCGAGACGAGAAGCGCGCCAGCGGGGATTATCACCCACTGGTAGCTAAGGGTGGTGTCGAAGATCCAGCCTGCGTAGAGGGGCGTTCCCAGGCCCAGAACGCCGAAGGTGGCCATGATGCCGCCGCGAAGAACGCCGAAGTTTTTGCGTCCGAACTGGTCCGCTAGCATGGCCCAGCCGAGGGGGAGGCCGCCTTCGCTGAATGCCCACATAACGAAGATAAGAATCATGTGCCACGGGGTGACGGTTTCCCAGATGGCCAGACCGAACATCCCCAGCCCGGCTATTATGGCACCCGCTCCGGCGACCAGCTTCTTTTCCCACCTGTCGCCCATCCAGCCCATGAGCAGGGATATGGGAAGCCATGACAGGGACATGAAGGAGATGAGGAGTCCGGCGGTACCTTCGTCGATGCCCTTCCAGATCATGATAGCGACCACGTGGATGGAAATGGCGGTGAACACCATGCCGCGCATGGCGAGGGACAGGGAGAGGACCCAGTAGGTGGGCGTTCGGAAGGCTTCGCCCGGGGTCATGCCCTCGAAGGAGGACGAAGCGGGCGTCGATGGACGCGGACGAGGTGATGCTGACTGGTCTTCGTCTGCGTCTTCGGGAGACAGGTCGCCGTCGGGGAGGAGTCCGCGTTCCTCCGGGGAGGAGTACATGCGGGTGCTGAGGGGCAGGTAGATGGCCCAGAGGAGGATTCCGGCCCATAGAAGCGTCGTTCGCCAGCCGAAAGCGTCGCTAGAAATTGCAAGCAGGGGTGGCAACGCGGCGCCGCCGATGGAGAAGCCCAGGACAGTAATGGCCAGGGCCATGCCGCGCTTTCGTATAAACCAGCGACAGGTGGCGGTGATTGAGGTGGAGTCGAATCCTCCCATGATGGCAGGAGAGAGGACCAGCAGGACCACCAGGAAGTACATCAGGTAAGAATGTGACCGGCTCAGGAGAATGAAGCCTAGTCCGGCCAGCAGGGAGCAGACGAAGAGGACGCGTCCGGGGCCGAACCGGTCGATGACGACGCCGATGAATGGGCTCTGGACGGCGGCGATGGCGCGGGTGAGTGAGAAGGGGAGGGAGGCGGCGGCGCGGCTCATGCCGAGATCGCGGGTGATGGGGAGGAAGAGGACGGCAAAGCCGATGAAGTAGAGTCCGGCGGGGACGGCGTTGACGAGCAGGCCGATGAGGACAATCCACCAGCCGTAGAAGATCCCTTTCCCAGCGCCTCTGGAAGGCATTCACGCCACCCGCAAAGGGGATTTAATGAGAATTTTTGCCAAGCGGATGATTGGTCCGTGGGCATTGATATTCTCAAGCCGCGCCAACTATGGCGTCAATAGTGTCTGTGGCAATTGGGACGATGAATTGAGATGGGGTGTCGCGGGCTTCCTACGAGTGGGGAGCGCTTGGGAGATGGGGCGCATATTATCTGTTGAGGGGGAGACGGTGGATTATGGAGCCGGGACTTATTCGCGGTCGTCGGTAAGTTAGCTGTGGGAGGAGGGGGACCTGTTGATGCTGCGTATTCGGGAGGATTCGTAGTTTCCACCTTCGCTGGCGGAGATGGTAAGCTTGGCAGCGAAACGTTTGACAGGGGGGAAAGATTTCGCAATGACCAAGGCCTACGTGCTGATAAACTCTGAGGTTGTCTATACGAAGGATGTGATGGAGGGGCTGCGGAAGCTGGACGGGCTGGTGGAGGTGCACGAAGTGTTGGGCCGTATGACATTGTGGCGGAGGTAGTGGCGGAGAACGTGGAGTCGATTCTGGTCATTCTGCAGAGTGAGATTAGGAGTATTTCGGGGATCAGGAACACGGTTACGTGCGTTACGACTGATTAGGGGGGTTCACTCTAGCGGCGAGTTCCTTTGACTCCGCTGCGCTACGCTCAGGATGACATGTGGGCTGAGGATGGATTCCCGCCTGCGCGGGAATGGGGGAGGTTGGAAAGGGGGAGGGCGACCAGCCGGTCGCCCCTACGGAGGAGGGTAGGGGCGTGCGGTTCGCGAGCCGTGCCTACGGGATCTCGGGGCGCTCGACACTTCGTCCTTCGACAGGCTCAAGATGAGTGGGGGAAGGGACATTTCGTGACTGCGCCGCGTTCGGGATGACATGCGGGCTGAGGATGGATTCCTGCCTGCGCGAGAATGGGGGAGGGAGGAAGAAGGGATCCCCGAATGCGGAGACCTTTGCGCAACCCACCGAATTGCCTCATCCGACACTACGATACCCTCACCTCAATCCTCTCCCAGGACGGGAGAGTAGGGAAGAAGGGGGTTAGATTGCGCGTAGCTGGCGGAGGTTGACCAGGTCCGACTTCGTGAGGCCGAGTTCGTCGGAGTAGACTTCGTTGTTGTGCTGGCCGAGCAGGGGGGCGGGACGTCGCAGGGACCAGGGGCATTCGGGCAGGCGGAACATCTCGCCCGGCACTCGCAGACGCCCCATGACGGGGTGTTCGATTTCCGCGAAGTAGCCCCGCTCCTCCAGTTGGGGGCAGTTCATCAGGTCTTCGGAAGTCTGCACCACACCGGCGACGAATCCTTCCGACATGAAGGTGTTGAAGTATTCCAGCTTTTTCCACTGCTTGAGGAGGGGAAGAAGCACCTCGTCAAGTTCCTCGCGGTTCTCTGCAATCATCTGGCGGTCGGCGAATTTGGCGTCGTCGAGCTCCGGGTGGCCGAGGAAGGTGACGTATTCGTGGAAGGGTGCGGTGGGACGGCCCCGCTGCATGGTGGGAGCGATGTGGCCATCGGCGGCGGGAACGATGCCTTCGAAGCGGGTGCCCTTGAAGGAGCCGCTTTCGATTTTGGGGGCGCGGCGCTCGATGGTGCCGGTGTAGGAGTAGCGGGTGGCGCTGTCGTAATGGTGGGCAGCGACAGACTCCTGCAGAGACAGGTCGATGTGCTGTCCTTCACCCGTCATCAGCCGGGAGAATAGGGCAGTGGAGGTGGCGTAGGCGGCGATCATTCCGCCCATGTAGAAGCTCTGGGGATGGCCGTGCTTGAGGGGCTCGCGGTCGTGGGCGCCGCTGGAGTACATCATGCCGCTCATGGCGTAGTAGATCAGGTCGCTGCCCGCGTAGTCGCGGTAGGGCCCGAACTGGCCGAAGGGGGTTATGGAGGTGACGACGAGTCCGGGGTTGACCCTTTCCAGCTCTTCGTAGCCAAGACCCAACGATGCCAGATATCCCGCCGGGAAGCTTTCCAGCAGCACGTCGGCGTACTTGACCAGTTCCAGCAGCAGCTTTCGACCGGCGGCGGACTCCAGGTTGAGGGTGACGCCGCGCTTGTTGCAGTTCAGATAGAAGAAGAGGAGGCTCTTCTCCGGGTGGGGGTCGTCGTGGAAGAAGGGGCCGACGCCGCGGGCCGGGTCTCCAGCGGGGGCGGGCTCAACCTTCAGAACCTCGGAGCCGTAGTCGGCGAACATCTTGGCAGCCAGGGGCCCGGCGATATGGGTGCTCAGGTCGACGACCTTGAACTGGCCGAGGGCGGTGTCCATCATTCTAGTCCGTCCCCACAATCTTGCCGTAGTCGGGGTCGTACCCGGCGAGGGTGCCCTCTTCAAGCTGGCGCTGGTAGGAAGGGGGTTTGAAATCTGGCGGGTCGGTAGGAATTTTGCCGAGGCAGTTTATGTCATACAGGCGGGTTATCTCGGCATCGTCGCGGCCCAGCAGGTCGCCGAGGATGAACTCGTTGTGCTCGCCCAGTCCCGGCGCGGGGCGTCGGATTTTGGCTGGGGTCTTCGACATCTTCCAGGGACGGCCGAAGTAGATCTTGGGGCCGATGCCGGAGTTGGGGTTGTGCTCGACCCGTTCATAGAAGCCGCGCTCCCTCATGTGGGGATTGGTCAGAACCTGGCGGCTGTTCATCACGACGGCGGCTGGGATATTCTGACCCTGAAGGGCGTCCATCAACTCCGCATGGTTCCAGCCTGAGGTCCACCGGCCCAGAAGCTCGTCCAGTTCGTCCTGATTTTCCAGGCGGGACGGGGCATCGGCAAAACGCTCGTCGAGACTCCAGGCCACGCTGTCCATGACCTTGAGCAGGGACTGCCACTGTTCGTCGCTTTCGATGGCGATGGCAATCCAGTTGTCGTCGCCGCGGCAGGGGTAGACGCCGTGGGGGGCGTGGTAGGGGTGGCGGTTGCCCATGAGCCGCCCGTTGCGCCCGTTTACCTCGTAGTCGAGCAGGGCGTCGCCCATAGTCGCGACGCCAATCTGGTACATGGCGAGGTCGAGCCACTGGCCCTTGCCCGTCTTCTGACGGTAGTGGAGGGCGGCTAGGATGGCGAACACGGCGGTCCAGCCCACGTGCTGGTCGAAGAAGGACTTGCCGACGCGGCGGGGGCCTTCGTCGGGGTAGCCGGTGAACTGGCTGAGGCCGCAGGTGAGCTCAAACATGCGCCCGATGCCGGCGTAGGTGCGCCACGGGCCGGTGTGGCCGAAGCCGGTGTTGGAAACGTAGATAAGGTCGGGCTTTTCCTGCTTCAGATCTTCGTAGGAGAGGCCGAGACGCTTCATGGTGCCGGCTCGGTTGTTTTCGACGACGACGTCGCTGATGCGGGCCAGTTGCTTGAAGGCTTCGACACCCTCGGCGGTCTTCAGATTCAGGGTGACGCCGAGTTTGGAACGCTGCAGGGTGTTGAAGGAGCCGTCGCGGTTCCAGGGGTCGTCGCCGGGTTCATTGTCGGCGTAGAGGAGGCGGGCGGCCTCGGTGCGGAAGAGGGTGTGGGTTTCCACCTTGATGACCTCGGCGCCCATGTCTGCCATGATGTGGAGGGCCATGGGCATGGCGACCATGGTTGTGGAGTCGATGATGCGCAGGCCAGCGAGGGGGCCTTTCTTCCTGGCGGCGGCGGTCAAGGGCTATAGCTCCAGGGGGACTGTCACGCCCAGGCCTGCTTCCTTGGCCTTGCGGTAGACGTAGGCGGCGGCGGCAACGTCGCTGACGGCTATGCCCTGGGACTCGAAGAGGGTGATTTCGTTGTTGGAGTCTCGGCCTGAAACGCGGCCCGCGACGACGGAGGCGAGGTCGTGGATCTGGTCCCAACGCACCCTGCCGCGTTCGATGGGATAGAGCAGGTCTCCGGCTTCGATTTTCGCGTCTTCGATGCTGTCGACGACGATGCGGTGGGCGTTGCGGATAACGTCGTCGTCCACCTCCTGTCGGATCCAGTGGTTGCTGCCCGCGGCGTTAACGTGCATGCCCGGCTCGAGCCATTCACCGAGGAGAACGGGGCTGCGGGTGGTGGTCATGGTGATGATGATGTCGGAGTCGCGGACGCAGTCTTCGGCGCTTTCCGCTTGGGAAACGTCGATGCCAAGCTTGGCGGACATCTCGTCGCAGAACTTGGCGGCGGCTTCGGGGAAGCGATCGAAAGCCTTGACGGACTTGATGTTGCGGACGGCGCAGACGCCCTCCAGTTGTCCGCGGCCCTGGAATCCGGCGCCGATGATGCCGACGGTGGCCGCATCTTTGCGGGCCATGTGGCGCGTCGCAACGGCGCTGACGGCGCTGGTGCGTAGCAGGGAGCATCGAGAACCCTGCACCAGCGACAGCAGGTCGCCGGTGTTGCTGTCGTAGAGCAGGATGAGAAAGC
The DNA here is from genome assembly GCA_034420855.1 of Dehalococcoidia bacterium. Lineage (GTDB taxonomy): Bacteria > Chloroflexota > Dehalococcoidia > Lucifugimonadales > JAPULR01. The sequence continues at coordinate 16,649 of DAOUKX010000154.1, read as the reverse complement.
GGGTGCCGGCACGGAAGCTGGTGTATGTCTTCAGCCCGAAGACGCCGCTGCCTTGCACGGATGCGGCCATCAGGTGATGAAAGCCGCGGGGCAGGCGGATGCGGGAGCGGGGGCGGTTCCAGGTGTCGCCGCGGCCCGCCTGAAGGAAGGCGTCCTCCATGACCTCCACGCAGTCGGCCATAGACATGACCTGGTCGACTTCGGCGTCGCCTAAAAGAAGGGCCATTATTTTTTCCCCTTATGGGACAGCTTGACGTTGGGCATCGGCGCTAGTACCAGTTCTTGCGGTAGGTGTTGTAGCCAACGAAGGGCGGGCGGGCCGGATGGGGGATGGGGAGCTGCACCGGGCCCGATTCTCGGGAGGGAAGGTAGACGGTGGCGGAGCCGGGGGCCTGGGCCTCGCCCACCTGGTTGGTACCGTCGATGTCGATGCCGACGGCACAGTATTCGGCCTCGCCGGGCACGGCGCCGGGGCCCTCCTCGCCCCTCTGGACCTCCTTGAACTTCTTGGCGACAGTGCCCTTGTAGATGGTTACGTCGCCGTAGAAGACGGGCTTGCGCATGGCGATATAGAAGCGTCGGATGAAGCCCTCGTCGCCCATCCAGTTGGTGAGAAGCTGGGCTGGAATCTGGACGCGCTGAACGCCGAAGTCGAAGGGGCCGGGCAGGCCGCGATAGATTGCCAGGAGGGCGTCTTCGTGCTCGGAGCCGGGGGTCCAGGGCCAGCGGGTAATGGGATGCACGCGCACCCACTCACCGGTCTTCTTGGAGTGGTGGTAGGAAGGCTCAAAGGCGAGCTCGTCGCCGGGGAGGTTTTCCGCCGCCTTGGTGCAGTAGTCCATGAAGTGACGCGACACCTGGTCCTGGAGCGTCCACGGCGGCAGGACGAAGGGGCCGATTTCGTCGCCCACGTTCACATCCTCCCAGTAGAGGGGCTCAGCCCCGCGCCGCTTGAAGCCTTCGATCATATCCACGTACTCCTCGATCTGCTCAGGGGAATACTGGGACGCCTTTCGCTCGTACATCATGTGCTGGCCCAGCCGCTCGCGGGGCACGGCGCGGGTGGACTCCATGTTGCGCTGGGGCACCATTATCTGGGTGCCGGAGCACTTTGCGGGCATGTCACCGTGGAAGTCGTGGTAATAGCACTCGGAAATGAGAAATATCAGCTTGCCCTGGGAGCCGGAACGCTCCAGAAGCTCCTTCGTGACCTTGGAGGAGCGGAACTTGGCTCCGGCGCGGATTACGTCGTAGAACTCCCAGGCGGTGCCGGAGATGAAGTTGGCCATGGGATAGCCCTGGGGGCGCTTGGCGCCATGGGCCGAGGGATAGCGGATGAGGGCGAGGATGGGGCCGGGGGCCAATTGGGAGCCATAGCGGGAGCGTTGGCCGTATTTGGGGTCGGTGAACAGGGGATTGTCGTCGCCGATGCTGAGGGCGTAGTTACGGATAGTGCGCTCGTCCAGCCGCAGGGTGGCCTCGTAGGGAGGGCCGGACTGGTCGATGGGTGAAGGCGGGTCGGGAGGAAGGTTCTCCATCACCTCCTCATCGATCATGGCCCTGGTGCGCTCGATATATTCTTCGATGGCCTCGTCAAAGGTTTGTTCAGTTGACATTCATAGCTCCTGTCTGGGAATCAGCGTTCTAACGGGGCGTAGGCGACGTTCGGAGGGATGGGCAGCGACACGGGATGGCCGGGGGATGCCAGATAGGCGACGGCCATGCCGACGGCTACAGCCTCGCCAAGCTGGTTGACGCCGTTAATGCGGACTTCCACGGCGAAGTAGGTCTCGCTGCCTATGCGCTCCTTGTACTTGTCGGACACCGTTCCTTGCAGCCACATGGTGTCGCCGTAGAGGAAGTGGTTGGGAAGCTCGATGTCCAGGGAGCGGAGGAAGGCGTCGTCACCCATCCAGCTTGTCACCACCTGTCCGGCGACGCATACAACGTGCATGCCACGGCTGAAGGGGGCGATGAAACCGGCGTCCCGGCAGGAGAGAATGTCCTCGTATTCCTGGTCGGCGTCCCAGTAGGGCCAGTTGGTGGAGGGGTTGGTGCGGACGCGGCCGGGCATCCGCTTGAGTTCGTTGTAGACTGGCGAGCCGAGGGGCATGGTCTTCTGCTCGGCCACGGTCCACGCCATCATGTCGGAGAGGTTCAGCGGGCCTTTCACAAGCTGGGGAAGCTCTTCGCCTACTGACACGTCCTCCCAGTAGCGGAGCAGGCGGCCACGTGGCGGCGGCTCGTCCTCAATTCCCTGCTGGATGCTTTCGATCTCCTCGTCGGAATAGACGTAGATTTCGCGGTCGCAGATAAGCTCCTCGCCGGTCCGGAAGGGGACAAGGGCAGTCGTACCTGAACTGAAGCTGATAAGCCCGCCGTAGGAGTTGCGATAGATGGCGCGACAGTCCACGTCGGCGGTGGGCTTGCCGTTCATGGGCTGGCCGGGGGATGCTCCGGTCACCTCCAGGCTGCTGGTCAGACGGTCGCCGACCCGAATTATGTCAACGAGCTCGATGGATGCGCGGCGGGTGATTCTGGTGACGCCATAGTCCTTCGTCTGGTAGGCGGCAGCGGCGGTGGGGGTACGGATGGCGGCAACGAATGTCGGCGGGGCTATCATGCTGTGGTATTTCGTGCCCACACCGGCGGCGGGGTCCTTGTACAGGGGATTAGGGTCGCCCAGGGCGGCGCAGAACCGCCGGATGGTCAGCCAGTCGGCCAGGTCCGCGCCCTGGGGGACGTCTTCGGCCTGCTGACCGACGAAGGCTTGGGAATCTACCAGAAACTGCTTTATCCTGTCTGTCATTTTATCTCCCAAAGCCGGATTATTGCCCACAGGCTGCGGCTTTCTAGTCCTGCGTGGGAATCCTGGACCAGCTTGCCTGATTGGGGTCTTTCATCAATCCTCGCTCGCTGATGATTGCTCTGGCTGCCAGCAGGGTGACGTTTGGGTCGTTGGAAATCATCACCCATGCGGGGGGCCTCGGAATCCAGTAGGGCGAAGTGATACGCACAAGCTTCCCTTCCCTGGGTTCCAGATATACGCCAATCTTGCTTGGGTCCACGGTTTTGTCCCTTTGGTTAAGCGCTTGGACTGAAATTCGGGGCGGCTTCCAAGGAGGGTTCCCCCTCCAGTCCCAGCGAACGGGATTATAGATATGATGTCTAAAGCCGTCAACGAGGGGGGTGGTTGCCTGTGGCGATTGACCCTGTTTGATTAGTTTGACAGCATATTTGTTGCGCAAGGCGTTGCTACAAACATGAAATTCCAGAATCGGATGAGACCGGTCCATCCTGGAGAGATTCTTGCGGGGGAGTTGGAAGAATTGGGCATGTCTGCAAACGGACTTGCCAAAGTTCTGGACGTCCCAACAAATCGCATTACGGCTATTTTGAATCGCCAGCGAGGCGTGACTGCTGACACTGCCCTGCGGCTAGGACGTTACTTTAGTACGACGCCACAATTCTGGCTGAACCTGCAAAAGACCTACGAGCTGCGAAATGCAGAGACGAAATCGGGCTGTCTCATCAGGGAGCGGGTGAAGCCGCGCTAAAGCCTTGGCCCGCCCACCTGCGGCAGCACGTCCAGCAGGGGTGAGCGGAAGCCCAGCAGCGTTCGGTCGAGGCTTGCCAGGTTTGGGCGACCGCAGAGGGTCATGGTCATCTCCATCTCGTCCTTCAGGATCTGCAAGACGTGGCGAACTCCGTCTTGCCCGTCGACGGCCAGACCCCAGAAGAGAGGACGTCCGATGAGCACTGCCCTTGCGCCTAAGGCCACGGCCTTGATGATGTCCGAACCGCGTCGAACTCCCCCGTCCATGTACACCTCCACCTGCCCGTCGACAGCGTCGACCACCTCCGGCAGCACTTCGATGGTTGCGAAGGTGGTGTCGAGCTGCCGTGCCCCGTGGTTGGAAACAACCAGGGCCTTTGCCCCGTACTGGCCGCAGCGGGCCGCCTCCTCAGCCGTCATAATGCCCTTCATCACGATAGGCAGGTCCGTCTTCGACGCGAGCCATTCCAGGTAGTCCCAGGACGCTGACGGATCGCGTACCAGACTGTTCGCCCACCGGTAGTTGCCCCTCTGCGGAGGCACATATTCGTTGCGGATGTTGCGCTCCCGCTTGGAGTTGGTCTTGATGTCCAGCGTGAGGCAGATGGCTGAAAATCCCGCTTCTTCCGCGCGGTGGGCTACTTCCACCGTCATTCCCCTATCGGTGTAGAAATACTGCTGGAACCAAATTGGCCCCTTCGCAGCCTGGGCAACCTCCTCCATGGTGAAGGTGGAGCCGGAGCTGAGAAGCATAACCGTGCCCGCATCGCCTGCTGCACGCACCGTTGCCAGCTCGGCGTCGGGATGGGCCCGTGCGTGGGCGCCGGAAGGTGCGGGCATCACCGGAAAAGTTATTTTGTGGCCGAGCACCGTCGTCGACGTGTCAATGACACTCACGTCCTCCATTACCTTTGGGCGCAGAACGATGGCGTCCAGCATTTGTCGGGTACGTTGCAGTGTGATCTCGTCGGTGGCTCCGCCGGCGATGAAGTCATACTCGCTCTTCGACAGTCGCTCCCTGGCAAGGGGTTCGTATTCGTAAATGTTGATGGGACCTATAGCCATATCCAACCCTCCGCCGACGGAATAACCGGAAAGCAGCAGTATATGAAGGGGCGATAGGGGCCGTCAACGCAGTGGGATAGCAGAATTGGGTGGGTCGAAGGGCGAACTCAGGCGACTAGAGAGGTGCGCTTACCGAACCGGATGACGTTATCCTGGTGATTCGATAAGGACTTTGCCGCCCTTCTTTACTTCAACGTGCAGGTGATGATCTTCCAACATTCCCATGCCCGCCAAAGGAATTGAGTTAGACACATGCGCTTCAACTTGCCTTGTGTGACCGTCCCACATTACCATCAGTTTGAACACGTCGAACTTCTCCACACCGCCGTCGGCCAAAACCATTTAGGCCAGAGTTATATAGTCAAGCTCTAGTTCAACTACCAATTGAGGGGGAACGGTTAGAAATTCGGAGAAACCCGTATCAGTCACAGCCTGGATCTCTCGTGACAGTCCCGACGGACCCTTCACATTCAAAGTTACAATTACTTCCAGGCGAGAATTGACTATTCCTTCGACCGATTAGTTCTCCTTGGGTATCCGCCTCCAATGCTACCTACGGCCCCGTATCCTGCCCTCTCACAAAAAACGTCCACAGCTTCCGGCCTCTTATCCCTCAGTTTCTCCACCGCCTCTGTGGTGCTCTCCCCCAAAGCCCAACACCTGCTTTCCACGTCGATGGCCACAATCTTCCCGATGTGTTCAGGCTCTACTATGTGGCGGATATCGCGCACGTAAATCTCCTTTCCCAAACGGCCCGTCTCGTCGGGACCACGGCGGGGACGCCGTGGCACGTGCTTCCTGTGTCTTTCACGGATGCCCCCGTTGCAATTACCCACTTCGCTTTCTTTTCCAGATTCTACAACCTGAACAAAAGTAGTACAACTGAAATTTCTGAATTTGACCCAAATCCCAGGCACAAAACGCAATGCCCGAATCGAGTATGTCGTGATATATTCTTGTCGATATCACGATTAGCGGGAGGGGCATCATTACTACTACGCAAGTTGCCGACCCCGTTGCGGGGCTGCGCGAATACCAGCGAAAACTTCTGAGCCGGCTGCTTTCCGACTCTGAAATGACCGATGATCCAGTGATGATGCAGCTGCCCACGGGCGGCGGCAAGACGGTCATCGCTGCCGCCTTTCTCTCGAAGTACCTAAGCGGGAGCCGCAAGGCCGTCTGGCTCACCCATCGCAAAGAGCTGGCAAGCCAGACCGAGAGAATCCTGTTCGAGACAGGTCTGGCGGCTACGTGCAACGTCAGGTGGACGCCGGGTACCAGGGCTCCGAGGATTGCCAACGGCGCAGTTATCCTGATGGCTCAGACCGTCGGTCGGCGCACCATCAACATAGCAGACGACGTTTGGGGCGACTACGACGATGACGACGTGATGATAATTGATGAGGCCCACCATGCCGTGGCCAAGGGTTGGGAGAGGGCCATTCGCCAGTGGCCGGGACGCGTACTGGGCATGACGGCTACGCCCTGGCGGCTGTCGAAGAAGGAAGGGTTCGACCACCTCTTCGGCGTTCTCGTATCGGGGCCGCAGATCGCTGACCTTCAGGCAACGGGGTCCCTGTGCAAGGCCCAAGTGGTCATGCCCGACGAGCAGAATCGCATTGCGGGCGGCAACGTCGGGTCAACGGGCGACTACACTGAGAAGGGCATCGAAGCGGCGAACGGCTCCAGAGAAGTGATGACGGCCCGCGCCCTCAAGTTCTGGCAGCAGTTCGCCGTCGACCGGCAGACAATCATCTACGCCGTATCCGTTCCCCACGCCGACAATCTGGCCGCCCTGCTGCTTGGCAAGGGCATTCCTGCAGCGGGGATTCATGCCAAGACCGATGCGGCGGAGAGGGCACAGGCAATCGACAACTTTTCGAAAGGGAGGTTGAGGGTATTGGTCAACGTGGCCATTGCCACGGAAGGATTCGATCTGCCGGACGCCTCTTGCATCGTCATTGCGCGGCCCACCAAGAGTCTCTCGTTGTACTTGCAGATGGTCGGGCGAGGCCTGCGTCCCAAGGAGTACGGCGGCAACTGCCTGATTCTGGACCTGGCGGGGAACGCGCTGGAACATGGCCTACCTGAGCAGAGCCGTGAGTGGTCACTGGAGGCGCGAGGAGAAGGGGATGATGGCGAGCCGCCGGTTATTCTATGTGCCGAATGTCAGACCGCATCGCCCTCCAGCAGCCATGTCTGCAAGAACTGTCACATGCCCTTTGGGAAGAACTGTGAGAGGTGCGGGAAGTGGCGCACCTTCAGGACAGGGTGGGTGTTGCAGGAACTATGCAGCCTCTCTCACGACCCGGTGTGTGACTACTGTCACGCCGACGCCCACGAACGGGCCAATCTAGCACCCGTGCTAGTAAGCCAGCTATTGCAACGATTAGTCCGGCAGGTACCGGGCTCCAATGGCATAGGTCGTCTCTATGAGAAGCACGAAGATGTTAACGACGCGCTCCTGACTGCTTTGAGCAAGTTGGGCGGCGAAGGGGCGTCCGGCGCTGCTATCGGAGCAACTGCCGGGCTGCTGTACGAGGAAGAAGCCAGGCGGCTGAATCTGGACGTATCGAGGGATGATTTGGAAAGCGGCCTATCCTTTCCGGACCCCGAAGACTATGTGAAACTCGAACCGCGGGAGCGCAGCCGGACGTTGCTGAGATTGACGTACCAGGACACTTCATCCCACAGCGACTTGCGACGAAAGATCAGCCAGGCCCATCAGCGATTGCAGAAATCCGGGCACTGTGACCCCGACTCGCCGTGGGGGCAGTGGCGCTTGTCCGCGAACGGGCACGGTCTGGGAGACAACGGCCTCCTGCCAATGCCTGTACGGAGCCAGGGGACTTCGCTTCAAGCTGACGCAATTATCCTCAACGCAAACGTAATCACCATGAACCCTGCCGCACCATCCGCAGGCGCCATTGCCATGAAGGATGGACGCTTCCTGGCCGTTGGAACGGACGCCGACGTTTCGCCGTTCAGGGGCAGCGCTACCGAGATTCTGGATTTCTCCGGGAAGACCGTGCTGCCAGGCTTCATCGACGCCCACACCCACGTTATGAGCAGTGGCGTGCGGCACGTGGCCGAGGAGGACTGCGACCTGCGCTCCATCGGCGAGATTCAAGAAGCCCTCAAGGGCAGGACCATCAGCGCTCAAGCCGGGGACTGGGTGCTGGGCTTCAAGTTCGACGACACCAAGACCTCGGACCAGCGCTTCCTCCACCGCCGGGACCTGGACGCCGTTTCCTTCGAGCACCCCATCATGGTGGCCCACCAGGCGGGCCACGTGTATTTCTTCAACTCCCTTGGACTGCGTAGGGCCGGTTTCAGCGACGACACGCCGGACCCCCACGGGGGTCGATTGGGGCGCGACGTTGAAACCGGCAAGCTCAATGGCCGCGTCTACGGCGCCGCCATATATCCGGTTCTCCGCCAGGTTTTGCCGTCTCACACGGACGAGGACCGACGACAGGGGCTGGCCCTCATCTGCCGCATGTTTGCCGAAGCGGGCCTCACCAGCGTTCACGACGCAATGGTGTCCGCAGACGACCTTCGAGTTTACCAGCAGGCCAGGGATGCGGGAGATTTGCCTCTGCGGGTGTACCTGCTCATGTACCGCGACCACTTCCCGGCCCTCCGAGACGCCGGAGTCCGTACCGGCCTCGGTGACGAAAGGCTGCGCATCGGCGGCATCAAGATGGTGGCGGACGGGGCGATTGCTACCCGGACTGCCTATCTCTCCCAGCCCTACGTGGGCAGCTGCTGCGACCACGGTCTGGCGGTCATGGACGCGGAGGAAACGGAGCGGAGGGTGCTGGAAGCACACAAGGCCGGATTCCAGGTGTGCATCCACTCCAACGGCGACGAGGCCATCGACATGGTTGTGACCGCCTACGAAAAGGCCCAACGCGCTTTCCCGCGGGAGGGCCCGCGTCACCGTATAGAGCATTGCAGCGTGGTCAATCCGGACCTGCTGCGGAGGATCAAGGCCCTGGGATGCGTTGTCACCCCCTTCTGCTCCTACGTGTACTATCATGGAGAGAAGATGCGCTTCTACGGCGAGGACCGCTTGAAGTGGATGTTTGCCCAGAGGTCCTTCATTGACTACGGCATCAACTCCACCGGCGCCGCCGACTATCCCTGCAGTCCCTTGCCTCCTCTGATGGGCATTCAGAGCTGCGTTACCCGGGAAGACTACAACGGCCAGGTCTGGGGCCCGGAGCAGCGCATCACTGTGGAGGAGGCCCTGAAGCTCTACACCATCAACGGCGCCTATGCTTCATTTGAGGAGGACATCAAGGGCTCCATAGAGCCGGGCAAGCTGGCGGACCTGGTTATTCTCGACAAAGATCCCCGGACTGTTGATCCGCGGACCATAATGGACATTGCCGTGGAACGGACCATAGTCGGCGGTGAGACGGTCTATCAGAGAGACTGAATCGCCACGGTATCATTCCATGTACCTTCGGCCTTTACATTCGGCTGGCAGCCTGGATTTTACGCCTACGCACTCACAGCTCAGGCGCAAAAATAGCCAAAATACTCCTAAATGGCCAAAATTCCCTTCAATTTGTTCCTAGCTATAGTGAATCCTGCGTTTATGTAGAGTAGCATTAGTCTAATTACGAACGGAGGTTGTAGGAATGCAAGCCTACTGCGTGAAGTGCCGAGCATCTCAGGAGATGAACGACCCTGAGCAGATCACCATGAAGAACGGCCGGCCCGCCACCCGCGGCGTCTGCCCCATTTGCGGTACCAAGATGTTCCGCATCGGAAAGGTCACGGCCTAGATCCGTAACCCAATCGCTTTCCATAGGGAGAGCGGTTTCGCTTAGCGAAGGCCGCAGATCGTTTTCCCGGCCTTCGGGATAGCTGATTTTGGCCCGGCTGTCCTTTGACAGGACGCCGCTCCTCTGCTATCTTGTCGCAGGCTCCAAACGAAAGCTTGCGAGGTAGTCTTTGACTTGGGCCGATATTCTGGTTGCCGCCCTTAAGAAGGCGGGAATCTCCCTAATTGCATACGTTCCGGACATCAGCATTTATCAGGCAACCAAGCTGATGGAGGAAGATCCCTACTTTCAGGTGATCTCATCCACCCGGGAGGAGGAGGCTATCGGCGTGGCCGTGGGCGCATACGCCGTGGGGCGACGGTCCGCAGTTTTCATGCAGTCCAGCGGCCTTGGCAACTGCGTCAACGCCATCGCAAGCCTCTGCCTTCCCTGCCGCACGCCCATCCCCTTCTTTGTCAACCTTAGGGGCGAGTTGGGGGAGTTCAACATTGCCCAGGTAGCCATGGGACGGGCCTCAAAGCCCATCCTGGACATTTTGGGGATTCCCCACTATACCCTTACCACCACCGAGCGTCTGGACACGGTGCTGGACGGCGCGCTGGACCTCTGCTACGCCAGCCGTGAGCCCGTTGCACTCTGCATGACGCCGCTGCTCCACCGAGGTTCCCTTGCATAGGATAGAAGCGACGAAAGTAGTCCTGGAGCAGGTGGGCAACCGGCCCATCGTCAGCAACCTTGGTCCGACCACGGACGAGCTCTGGCACACGGGCCACAGGGACCGCAACTTCTACACCTGGGGTTCCATGGGGCTCTGCTCTTCCATCGCCCTTGGCATGGCCTTGTCCACCGACGAGCAGATAATCTCCCTGGACGGCGACGGTTCGCTGCTGATGAATCTCGGCACAATTGCTTCCATCGGACGGGAGAAGCCGGAGAACCTGATAGTCATCGTTTGGGACAACGAAGAGTGGGGACAGACCGGGCATCAATCTTCCCACACCGCCATGGGCACGGACCTGGAGCAGGTCGCCAAGGGATGCGGCATACCGCGCACGGCCACGGTCGGCAGCGAGGAACAGCTTGAGACGGTACTGAGGGAAGCGCTGAACACGCCCGGCCCCTGGTTCATCGTCGCCAAGATTGAAGAGACAGAGCATCTGCCATACGCTCCCATCGAACCGGAGATGACGCTTCACCGTTTCCGCGCCACCTTCGAAGACTCGAAGAGCAACCCTCTCACCGAACCCTGGCTGTACAAAGAGCAGGCCGGCTAACTCCGACTTTCGCAGCACGCTTCTGTCGGGCGGTTCGTGAATCGCGCAGCTTTTTCTAAAAGTAAACGAACCTTATCCTGCTGTTTATGTAAAATTCGCCTGTTTTCATGATTGCAAGCCCCTCGACGTTGCAGTACAATTTCGCTCAAAATCTCAGCCTTGGTTGAATCATAGTTGAAGGGAGAGCTTGCAATGTCGAAGAAGCTCATCATTTCCTCGGATTCCCACGTCGTAGAACCCCCAGACCTGTGGACGGACAGGATGGACCCGAAGTACGGCGACCGCATCCCCCACCTGGTCACCGGCGATCCCTTCGACCAGTGGTACTGCGACGGCGAGGGCGTCGGCGTCCTTGGCGGGATTTCCCAAGCCGGCAAGCGCTACTCCAACCCGGAGGAGATCACCCTTGAGGGCAGCTTTGCAGACGTTCCTCCCGGCGGCTACAACCCCCACGCCCACGTGCAAGACCTTGACGTGGACGGTGTGTATGCCGATGTTCTGTATCCCTCCATCGGCCTGAACCTCTATGCCATCCCGGATCCTGTCTTCATGAGGGAGGTCTTCGCTGCCTATAACGACTGGCTGGCCGAGTTCTGCAACGCCTATCCGAACCGGCTCAAGGGCATTGCCATGCTGCTTCTGGACGACGACATCGAAGCGGGCATCAGCGAGCTTAAGCGTTCCGCCGAGATGGGACTTTGCGGGGCTATGATCCCCGTTTTTCCCAGGAGCCACGAGACCTACGACAGCCCCATCTACGAGCCCTTTTGGGCCGCCGCCCACGAGATGGACATTCCCCTGAGCCTGCACACCGGCACCAACCGGCCCGGCTCCACCCTCATGCGCACGGAGGGAGAGGTCACGCAGACAGGCGTCGACCGCAGCAACACGGACTACTGGGTCCGCATGTCCATGGGCCACATGATCTTCTCCGGCATCTTCGAGCGTTATCCGACGCTGAAGGTCGTTAACGTGGAGCATGACCTGGCCTGGATTCCCTACTACATGCAGCGGATGGACGTTACCTACATCGAGCGTCCCACCCAGGCAACCTTCAGATTCAAGGACGGGATGGTGCCGAGCGATTTCATGCGCCGCAACATCTACCACAGCTTCCAGGATGACGGGCTGGGCATTCGGGACCGGGACATCATCGGAATAGACAAGCTGGTATGGGCCTCCGACTATCCCCACGCCGAGTCCACCTTCCCCGAGTCCCAGAGGGTTCTGAACGACATCCTGAAGGGAGTTTCGGAGAATGAGCGGGAGATGATAGTCTCGCGCAACTGCGCCGAACTCTACAACCTCAGCTAGGGGCCAGAACCCGCCAAAAAATTGGCATCTGGAATGCGCGGTGGGCCTTGTCACACCGCATAAGCGAGGGGTGACTGCATGAGTGGATACTCTTTGATTATTTCCTCCGACTCCCACGTGGTGGAGCCGCCACGGCTCTGGAGCGACCGGATGGACGCTGTACACGGGGACCGCATCCCTCACCTGGAGATAGGCGATCCCCACGACCAGTGGCATTGCGACGGCGAGATTGTCGGCACCCTGGGAGGAGCATCCTCTGCCGGCATGCGTTTTTCCAGACCACAGGACATCATCCTGGATGGGAGCTTTTCGAATGTTCCGCCGGGGGGCTATGATCCCAACGCACATGTACAGGACCTGGACGTGGACGGCGTCTACGCAAGCGTGCTTTATTCGTCCGTTGCCGGGAATATGTACGCCGTTCCAGACTCCAACTTCATGCGGGAGGTCTTTACTGCCTACAACCTGTGGCTGTCGGAATTCTGCAGCGCCCACCCGGCACGTCTCAAGGGAATAGCCCAGGTGTTGGTCGACGACGACATGGACGCAGGGATCGCTCAGCTTGTGCACGCCGCCAAGTTGGGTCTTTGCGGGGCGATGATTCCCGTATTCCCCAAGCCTTCAGAGACTTATGACCTTCCCATGTACGAACCGCTATGGGCCGCTGCGCAAGACCTGGGAATGCCCTTGAGCCTGCACGTAGGCACGAAACGGCCGGGCGTGGGCGTCGCCAGATGCGTACCGACGGCAAGGTCACCCAGTCCGCCGCCGAACGCAGCGTCACCGACTACTGGGTGCGGCTGTCCCTGGGCCACATGGTCTTCTCCGGTGTCTTTGAGCGGTACCCCAACCTGCGCGTGGTCAACGTGGAGCATGAGCTATCGTGGATTCCCTTTTTCATGAAGCGCATGGACACCACCTACGTGGAGCGGCATAGCCAGGCCGCCTACCGGTATAGTTCGGACGCACTGCCCAGCGACTTCATGCGCCGGAACGTCTACCACGGATTCCAGGAGGACGAACTTGGCATCCGGCTGCGTGACATCATCAGTGTAGATCGAATAATGTGGGGTTCAGACTATCCCCACGCCGAGTCCACCTTCCCCGAGTCGCAGCGCATCCTGAACGAAATAATGGAGGGCGTCCCGGAGGAAGAGCGGGCCATGCTGGTTGGCGGCAACTGCGCCGAGCTGTATGGCATGGGGTAGGGCTGTTAGTAGCCAGCCCCCAATCCTAAGCCCAGGCGGAGGTGGCCGGAATAAGCTGAGCGTAGGTCGGGTCAACTGCCAGGCGTAGCCCTTCTAGGGTGTAGGCCCCCAGCAAGGCTCGGGCATCGTCGGCGCCAAAAATTACCAGGGTGGGAATGCTGCGTCCGCAAATTTTGGCACGGGCTTCCCCCAAGTCATATTCAACCGTCCGCCCGTCGGCCAGCACCAAGCTGATCTTGTCGATTGGGGATATGCCTATTTCCTTAAGCAAACGGGCAGGCACAATAGTGTAGCTGGCGCTGGTGTCCAACATTGCCTCAATTTCCAAGGACTTAGCGCTGTCCATGCTCTCTAACCGTATGGGCCAATTGAACGTTCCCAATGCGGAACCTCTTTTTGAATTCTGTTCTATGCATTCTACCTGAAAAACGCCTGTTGGAAAAGTGGGTACAGCGCAATGCATCGAAACCTTTCCTAACGTCGAATTTTCACCTCGAAATTGGGTAGTGCATCAGTTTCAGACCACTAAAACAGAAATTGCAATCGTAAAATAGCCATGTTAACTATAGAGTCACATACCCAGGTACTAGACCTACAGAATACGGTCGAGTCACAGCACTTCGTCGATGCGTTGGAATCGACGGTGCTCTGGGAATATGGAGGCCTCGATAGGGAGGAACTGATGGCTATCCGACGCAAGAATCCATACATCTGGGTGACGTGGCTCCCGAAGCTGCTGAGCGGAGATAACAGCTGTGACTTCTCAGCCTGGTTTCGCATCCATCATCTGAGTGGGAGCTGGTCCAAGGTGCGTTCCAACTTCAACAGCGCTAGATGGAATGCGGAGCATACCGACCTCCTACGCGAGTGTGCGGATGCGTACCGGGCACGCGGCTACAACGTCTTCATTGAGAACCAAAACCACTTCCGGTTGCAGGGGCAGACTGCCCTGCTATCCGGGAAGCCGGACCTAATCGTAATACCACGGAACGAGAAAGCGGGACTAGGTTGTGACGAACCTAGTCCCGCTAAACCGGACCCTGCCTCGCCGGACCACGCCCAGCCACGCCTAACCGCACCTGACCACGCCGTGCCACAGACTCGACATGACGAGGATAGCGGAATGTGGAATGCGGATGCAATGGGGGTTGAGAGCGAGCAGGGTCTGGGTTCTCGTTCCAAGGAAGTTCAGGCACAACAACGGGATAGGGAAAGGGGGCTGGACGGGGATCAGCCGTCCAGCCCGCTCCATGCCTCACCTTGCCCGACCAAAACTAACCAGGACGTACCACACCTAGCCTTACCCGACCTGACCAGACCATGCCAGGCCCCACCTGACCAGGCCCGACCTGACAGCGGGCAGTCTAGCAGGTCAGCAGGCCATAAGGCAATAGCGTCAGAGGACGGTCAGGACGAGGTTTCCCGTCCCGTTGTCGTGTCTGAACAGCGCCCGGTCATCATAGACATCAAGACCGGGCGGCCCAAGCCATCGGACATCGAGCAAGTGAAACTGTACATGTTCGCGGTCCCCAGGGCCTTGGGACGGCATCGAGGAGTAGTCTTTGATGGGAAGGTGCAGTATCCCGACCACGAGGTGGAGATACCCGCATCTGCCGTAGACGAGGCCTTTGTAGGACGGATGGCTGGGCTGATTAAGAGGCTGGCATCGAGTGAGCCACCTCCGACGGTCCCGAGCTACCAGGAATGCCGGTTCTGCGACATCACGGCTGCCGATTGCCCGTCGCGAGTGGAGAACGAATTTGAGGCTGGAATGACGGAGGTTTTCTGACCCGCTGCCCTTGTCGGAGGGCGGGGCGGGTGGTATACTGAGGCCAGCCAGGAGGAGGCGGAAATGCCACGAGGACCACAGGGACAGTGGAGACCCAAAGACCCTAATGCGGCTGCGGTGATGGCTTGCAAGATTGCTATTGGAGAGATTGAGGAGCAGTACGAGCCTTACGAACTGGTGAAGCCCGAGCAGGAGCCTATCGACAAGGACAAATAGCTGGTACGCCCCTGGAGGGACTCGAACCCTCAACCTCTGCTACGTGAAAACAGTGCTCATCCATTTGAGCTTCAGGGACCGTACATCAAATACCGATGCCCTCCGCTTTTCTCCCCGGAGGGCATCGGTATTTGATGATATAATGGCTGGTTTTCGTCTGTGCCCTAGATAGCATCTCCGAGTCGATAAGTTGTGCTAAAACAGGCGCAGACGGTATAATAGGAGACGTGAATCGTCTCCCAACTCATAAACGCGTACAGATTCTGCAGATGCTGGTGGAAGGGTCATCAATGCGCTCTATCACCCGCATCGTGGGATGTTCGTTGAACACAGTCAGCAAGTTAATCATAGATGCTGGTAGAGCTGCCGAGAGCCTCCACAACCAGCTCGTCCGCCATGTTTATTGCGAGCGGGTGCAGGCTGATGAGCAATGGGCATTCTGCTATGCCAAGGCAAAGAACGTGAGTGTAGCTGCGCCTCCCGGGTCTGGAGACGCGTGGTTGTGGGTAGCAATGGACCCGGACTCTAAGTTGATTATTTCATGGCACCTCTCTCATGCACGTGAAATTGAAGATGCGAGAATCTTTATGAAGGACCTGGCGGGGCGCCTTGCTTGCCGTGTGCAGCTGACAACGGATGGGCTTAGAGCATACCCCGAAGCAGTTGAGGAAGCCTTCGGAGGGGATGTTGATTATGGGCAGCTTGTGAAGAACTTTGGCGGTAGTAAGAACCCAGAGCGTCGGTATAGTCCTGGTGCAGTCACCTCGGCTATCAAGATTCCAGTAGTGGGCCGCCCGGACAAGAAGTATATCTCCACATCACTGGTCGAAAGACTCAACCTGACGACTCGGATGTCTCAGCGGCGGTATACGCGGTTGACGAACGGCTTCAGCAAGAAGTTCAGCAGGCATTGGGCCTCTACTGCGTTGTTCATGACGTGGTACAATTTCGGTCGACGGCATGGGACGGTTCGCCAGACGCCGGCCCAGAAGGCGGGACTGGTTGGTGACAGTTACGACATGGCCTGGATACTAAATCGGGCGGACCATTTGTCGAAGGCCCTTCGCAATGGTGGTTGGTATGATGGGCAGATTGGATTCTAATTGCGGACAGGAGGAACATGACGACCACTGATTTGTTGAAAGAGTACGACCAGTTGCTGAAGCGGGAGGAATTGGTGAAGAAGGAGATCTTCACTGCGGCGAGGATTTCGAAATTGGCCAGCAAGGCTCTGCGGAGCAAGGCCTACGTAGGCAGGATCGAGGCGCGTGATGATGGCTCGTTGGTCTTTCCTGCTCCTGAACATCTAGACAAGGACTCACTCCTGCCAACGGACCTGGTCCACATGCCGAGTACCTTCCTCTCCGATGTATTCGGCTGGTTGCGGGAACTGGATGCTGTTCGGGAGAGGCGCCCACAGTTGGAGGAAGA
>DAOUKX010000153.1:0-11971 GCA_034420855.1 Dehalococcoidia bacterium | reverse complement strand
CCCCGAACCTTCGAAGAACCCCGAGACCCCGCCAAGTCCATGGGCGCCGTCCAGAGCGACTATCTCATCACAGTCCGCATGGACGTCTCCCCCGACAACGCCGACGAACTCATCAAGTGGCACGAAGACGAACACATCCCCATGATGATGAAAGTCCCCGGCTTCCGAAGCGCCCGCCTTGGTCGCCGCGCCGGACTTCACCCCAGAACCCCCTGCCTCGACCCCGAGTGGATTGCCATCTATGAGATCGACAGCCCAGACGCGGCAGGCCACCCCAACGTCAAAGCCGCCAACGATACCGAATGGGCTCAGAAGATGCACTCCGTAACCACCGACGTCCGCCTCGGCCTCCACCAGCGCATCCACCCCGCCTAACCCCCCACCTCTTCCCGTGCCCCCGCGAAGGCGGGGGCACACTCTTGTCCCACACCTCCCAACACCGCAGTTCACCACTGTATAATTGACGCGAAATCCAATGAAGAACTCCTTACTCTCTACCATCCTCCTCCTCACCCTCGCCGCGGCTGCCCTCATCGCCTGCTCCTCACCCTCAACCAGCGATAGCTCCGACACAGAAGACCCCTCACCCCTCTCGGGCCGCACACTATTCGTCACCAACTGCGCCGGCTGCCACGGCGTAAACGGCGAAGGCCAGCCCAACTGGCACATCCGAAACGCCGACGGCACCCTCCCTGCGCCCCCGCTTAACGGCGACGGCCACACCTGGCACCACGCCGACGGCCTCCTCTACCGCATCGTCAGCGACGGCGGCGCCGAACTCTCCCTCCCCGGCTACAAGAGCGGCATGCCCGCCCTGGGCGAAACCCTCAGCCGCGAGGAAATCATCGCCGTTCTCACGTACGTTAAAAGCCTCTGGGAAGACAAGACCAGCCGCGGCATCTCCATCACCGAGTCCCAGGCCTTCGCCAGCCAGAACGACCCCTTCCCGTCCCAATAAGAAAGGGAGCGACGCATCTGCGTCGCTCCCTCCGGAGTTGCTTCTGACTATATCTAGTCCGTGTCGTTCAGCACCTTCTCCAGCGAAGCCAGGAAGTCGTCCACCGTCTCGTTCGTCATGGCCGCGGAGGTAGTCATCTCCTGAAGCTCGCGGGCGTAGTGCCCCTCCAGGAACATCCCCAGCATCAACCGGCGACGCATGTCCCGGTCGAACTTCACAATATCGCGGTAATTCCGCACCGGGTCCGCCGTCATGTGCGCGCTCATGATGTTCTCAGTGTAGACGACCCGCGCCGCCACGTTGGAGCGGGCGAACACGTCCTCCAACCCGTCTCGCAGTCTCTCGCCAAGCGCCTTCAGATGCACATACACCTCCGGCGTCGCTTCCTCCATGTGGGCCAGCCCCGCAGCAAGCGTCATCGGGTTCCCCGAGTACGTTCCGCCGGAACTGATGCCGCCGGACCCGCTCATCATGTCCATGATGTGGCTCTTGCCGCCGAAGGCGCCCACCGGCATTCCGCCGCCCACCAGCTTGCCCAGCGTGGTGATGTCTGGGTCCACCCCCGCCAGCTCTTGGAAGCCGCCGTAGGAGACCCTCAGGCTCTTGACCTCGTCCATGATGAATAGAATCCCCAGCTCCTTGCACTTGTCTACGACAAAGCGAAGGAACTCATGAGGAATCTCGTAGTTGCCCGACTTGGGATCATAGATCACGCCGGCGATCTCATCCTTGTTCTCCGTCAGAATCAGGTCAACCGCCTCGGAGTCGTTGTATGGCATCACCACAATGTTGTCGATGGTCCCCTGGTTGATCCCCTTGTACTCCGCCACCGCGTTGGGTGCCTCGTCGGACCCGGCCTCGTCGATGGGAGGCGCAATACTGATCTCTGCGTCGTCCGTGGTGCCGTGGAAGCCGCCCTCGAACTTGGCGATTTTCGGCTTGCCCGTATAGGCCCTGGCCAGCCGCAGCGCATTCATCACCGCCTCCGTGCCGGAGTTGGTGAATCGCACCTTCTCGATGGACGGAATCCGCTGACAGATATGCTCTGCAATGGGCTTCTCGAAGGTGTTGGGGGCGCCGAACACAATGCCGTTCTGCACAATGTCCGTCAGCGCGTTCACCACGCCCTTCGGGCTGTGACCCAGCACAAGCGTGCAGGCGTTGTTGATCCAGTCGACGTACCGGTAGCCGTCGATGTCGTACAGATAGCAGTCTTCGGCCCGCTCGATATACAGGGGCGGCGAATAGCCCAGGCTCTTCATCCCCCCGCCGGGCATAACGTCCTTGCCGCTCTCGAAAAGCGCGGCGGATTTGGGCCGGCTCTCAACAAAAAGCCGCTCCAGGGTTTCGGCAGACTTAACCATGAATATTCCTCCTAGATTTCTGGCTAATAGACTGGTAAACCAGTCCACGAAATGATATTCCCATTGCCCCTATTATGCAACACACCCCTCATTCCTCCACCCTACTGGTCAAGCGCTGCCGACTGCATATGTAGTGACATTTGACCAGGTGCCAACTTAGTCCTATTGTGCTATCACCCTCATAACAACCTGAGTCTTCACCGGAAGGAGCCGCCAATAGTTACGCATTCGGAAAATGAATCCTCCCTCAACGCCCTTTACTACGGCGACAATCTCGCGGTTCTTGGGGAGTATGTGCCAGATGAAAGCGTAGACCTCATATATCTGGACCCGCCCTTCAACTCCAACGCCTCCCACAATGTCCTTTTCAGCGAGAAGTCCGGCGAGGATGCGCCTGCACAAATCAAGGCTTTCACCGACACTTGGCAGTGGACTCAGGAAACGGAACGCACCTACGAACTCGACATCATCCGGAACCGGAATACGCCCCTGGATGTGAAGGAGATGATGGCCGCCCTGCGCCAGTTCCTTGGCCGCAACGACATGACCGCCTAGCTGATAATGATGGCTCCGCGCCTGGTAGAACTGCATCGCGTGTTGAAGCCCACCGGCAGCATCTATCTCCACTGCGACCCCACCGCCCGCCACTTTCTGAAGCTCCTGATATATGCCGCATTCGGCAAAGAGAACTTCCGCACCCAGATTGACTGGAAGCGTACCAGCACCCACAGCGACACACGGCAGGGACGAAAGCAACTTGGACGCATTACCGACCTGATTTTCTTCTATACCAAGGGGGAAATTGGACTTGGAGCCCGAATTACACTCCGTACGATCAAGATTACATCGACCAGTTCTATCGCCACGTCGCAGAGGACACCGGACGAAGATATCAACTCAACAATATAACTGGCCCCAGCGGCGGCCGGAAGGGCAATCCTTCCTACGAAGTTATGGGCGCCGCTCGCTACTGGAGATTCAGTCAGGAGGAGATGAATCGGCTGATTTACGAAGGACGAATCGTGCAAGTCAAGCTCGGAGCCGTACTACGATACAAGCGCTACTTGGACGAGATGCCGGGCGTGCCTTTGCAAGACGTGTGGACGGACATCAAGCCCATCGGCTCTCGCGCCAAGGAGCGTCTTGGCTATCCTACGCAAAAGCCGTAGGCCCTTCTGGGGAGCGAATCATCCAATCCTCCTTCAATCCCGGAGACGTGGTCCTCGATCCCCTCTGCGGTTGCGGCACCGCCGTCGTCGCCGCCGAAAAGCTCCAACGCAACTGAATGGGCATAGATGTCACTCATCTGGCGGTCGCCCTCATGAAGTTCCGCCTCAAGACAACGTTTAACCTCCTCTCGGACAGAAACTACGAGGTATTCAGCGAACCCGAGGACGAAGGCAGTGCACGCGCCTTATGGGAACAGAACCTCTTCCAGTTTCAGTTCTGGGCCGCTTCCCTGCTGGAGGCCCAGTCCCAGGCCCGCGCCGCAGAGGCCCCGACCGGGGCATTGACGGAATCCTCTATTTCACCGACGGTCCCCGCCGCAGCGCACAGAAGGTGGTCATCCAGGTCAAGGGAGGGCGTGTCTCCTCCCCTGACATCCGGGACCTGAAAGGAGTAGTTGAGCGCGAAAATGCGGCTATGGGCCTTTTCATTACACTGAGAGAACCCACCAGAGCTATGCTAACGGAAGCCGCCAGCGGTGTCCTGTACCACTCTCAAATCTGGGATCGCGTTTACCCCAAGATTCAGATTCGGACCATCGAGCAAATGCTGAAAGGCGCCGGCTTCGACCTCCCTCCCGTCCCGTCAGCGTACCAAGCCGCCCAGCGCATCCATCCGTCAAAGGGCGAACAGGGAGTCCTGATGGAGGCCCGCGCCCCCTATGTTACGAACGATTAGCCCTACCCCTCCATCAGCCGCTGCACCAGCTCCGTCATCACCACCGGATCGGCGTGGACCGCGTTGGAGTTTATCATCTCCAGAATCTCCCCGTCCGAGCACCCCAGCAGCTCTCCCAGCACCTCATAAGTATGCTGCCCCACCAGAGGTGCCGGCCCTCTGGCCTCAGACCCCACGCCCTCCGTCCTGAACGGCGAGTTCATCACCGGCGTCGGCCCCATGAGCGGGTCCTCCACCGAAGCAACCAGCCGTCGACGCTCCACGTGCTCGTCCTCCAGCATCTCCTTCCATGAACGCACCCGGCCGCACTGAACACCTCCCTGGTCAGCCAGCACTTCCTCCACCTCGCGTACCGACTCAAAGGACCCCACCCACTCCTCAACTATCGCTTCCAGTTCATCTCGGTTGGCCATCCGAGACACCCTGTCCACGAACCGGCTGTCCTCCGCCAGATGCGGCAGCCCCATCGCTGCTGTGAGATTCCTCCACCCCGGGTCCGTCGACGCTACGATCGCCACCCAGCCATCCTTACCGCGGAATAGATTGCCGGGTATCAGAATGGGCCGCCGGTTCCCATATCTCTCTGGAATCTGCGTGCCGTCGCTCAGGAATATGTACTGGCTTGCCCACTCGTTCTGCCACAGAATGCAGTCCGCCAGCGCCAGATCGATGAACTGACCCCTGCCCGTGACGCTCCTGTGATACAGCGCCGCGCAGATTGCCCCGAATGCGTGAATCCCCCCGCTGGTGTCGCTCATCGACATCCCCACCGTCTGCGGCGGCCCGTCCGAGTCCCCCGTCAGCGACGCTATGCCGCTCATCGCCTGCACCACCATGTCCCCCGCGGCGCGGTGAGCGTAGGGACTGTTCTGCCCAAAGGCGCTGATGCTGCACAGGATAATGGAAGGATTCAGACTCTTCAGACTCTCGTAGTCCAGCCCAAGACGCCCCATCACCCCCGGCCGAAAATTCTCCACCACCACGTCCGACACCCGAACCAGCCGGTCGACCACCTCCCTCGCCCCGGGATGCGCCAGGTCCAGGCAGATGTCCTCCTTGCCGCAGTTCTGCTGCATGAAATACCCGCTGACGCCCTCCTCGGTGATGTACTCAAACTGTCGTGCCGCGTCGCCCCCCGGAGGCTCGATCTTGACCACATGCGCCCCCATATCCGCCATAAGCCGCGTGCAGAAAGGCCCCGCCAGCACCCGCGTGAGGTCCAGCACCCGCACGCCCTGCAGCGAACCCGCCGGAACCCCCGACATATTCATAGCATCACCCTCACCGCAACATCCCCGCGTCTCGGAGGGACGCAATCTCCGAGTCGCTCATCCCTAAGATCTGCCCTAACACGTACCCGTTGTCCTCACCCATCTCGTGCCACCATTCCAGTCGCCCCGGCGTCTCCCACAATCGAAGGGGCACGTCGGGGTACTCAATGGCCCCCGTCAATGGATGCTCAAGCGTGCTCATGAATCCCCGCGCCCTCAGATGCCGGTCGGCGAACAGGTCCTTGCCGTCCTGCACCGCCGCGGCGGGCACCCCTGCTCGCTGCAGCGCCTCCATTACCTCCCAGACAGACCGCTCTAGCGTCCACTTCCTTATGTGCACGTCCAACCTGTCACGATTCCTGAACCTACCCTCAACCGTTGCGTACGCGGAGTCTCCAGCCCATTCAGGACTCCCCATCGCCTCCACCAGCCCCTGCCATTCCTCGTCATTCGTCACGGCAATGGCGCACCACCGATCTTCCCCTTTGCATCTATACACCCCATGAGGCGCGAACTGGATATGCCCGTTCCCCACAGGCTCCTGGCCCTGTCCATTGACGAAATAGTCCAGATATGATGCACCCATAACGTAGGCCGTGGCATCCATCTGGCTCAACTCGATTAGCTGCCCTTCCCCGGTAAGCCCGCGATGTCGTAGGGCCGCCAGCAGCGCAACTGCGCCAAATGCCGCGCTGAGATAGTCCGGTGCCCACACCGGAGGCCCTGCCGGCTCCAACCCGTCATCGTACGACCAGAGATGGTACATGCCCGTCACCGCCATAGCGACAGCCGCCAGACCTACGTAGTCCCGGTAGGGCCCGGAAAGCCCAAACCCGGGCAGGCGCATCATAATTATGTCATCTCGCAGATCCTCGTAGCCCAATCCCCAACGGTCCATCACCCGCGGACTGAAATTCTCCACAACCACGTCGCAATGCGGGACCAGTCGCTTCACAACCTCTCGCCCTTCCTTTGTGCCCATATCAACGGTGATGCTCCGCTTGTTCCGGTTCATGTCGGCGAACGTCACCCGCTGTTGGAGCACAATCCGTGGGTCCATGCCTTCCCTGGTCCTTCCCCTTTGCTGGTGTACTTCCGACTCGACCTTGATTACCTCCGCCCCAAAGGCCGCAAGTAGCTGCGTCAACACCGGCCCCGCCACCGCCTGGCTGAAGTCCAACACCCGTACTCCAGACAGCGGTCCTTCCCCCAGCCTGCCAACGCATTCCCCATCTTCGATGCCCACCGAAATCCAAGCGCCGACTGCCTCTCTATCCGTTGTCCCGCCCAGGACTTCCTCCGTGTGCTCTCCCAACAACGGCGCGCCTTTCCTGATAACCGCAGGCGAGGCACTCAGACGGAAAGGCGGACGGACCAACCTCGTGCTGCCCAACGCTGGATGCTCCACATCCTCAAACAACCCTATGTCTCTCACGTGCGGATCGTCGACAAACTCCTCAGGCGTATTGACGGGCGCCGTAGTCACTCGCCTCGCTTGGCCCTGACGGAAGAACTCCTCCTTCGTTAACTTACGTGTGAACTCCCCCGTCAGGTACTCGATCAGGTCCGGATTGGCTATGCGAATGTGCCTGTTGTCCCACAAGTCATCCGTCAGAGCATCCGGGCTGCCCATCCAATCGACGAAGCTCCGCCAGTGCGATGTGGCGATCACCACCAGATGACAATAGCCATCGCTGGTTGGGTAGATTCCGTAGGGCATCCCCCCACCCACCGGAGTCCGGCTTCCCGCTCGCTTCAGCACGTTCTGATTCGCGCTGTAGTTCACAAGTATATGCTGCTGGAACGCCTGGACCTCCTGGCACGAAATCTCTACCATCTGGCCCAGTCCCGTGGATTCACGCTGCCTCAACGCCAGCAGCACCCCCGTGGCTGCAAAGGCCGACGCCAAGTGATATGGCTGGTTCTCAAGCTCTGCCAGGGGCGGCTTCTCCTCCGATCCGCACAGGTACATGACGCCCCCCATCGCCGAGCACACGACGCTTGGAGCCTTATACCTGCTGTATGGCCCGGACAGTCCAAAGCCCGTGATAGAAGCCGTCACCAGCCCGGGAATGTCTTTCGATAGCTGAGCATGGTCCAACCCCCACCCCTGCATTACACTCGGCGCAAACGTCTCCAGGATAACGTCGGACTTCTCCGCAAGCCCCCTGAACCACTCCCTATCCTCCTGCTCCGCCAGATCCAAAATAATACTCTTCTTGTTGGCGTTGAAATATGCAAAGGATAGACTCCCTTCAGGATGCGCCCCTTCCTTGACAAAGGGTTCTAGTAGACGACCCAAATCTCCTCCGGGCGGCTCTACCTTTATCACTTCCGCACCCAGATCAGCCAGCAGCCGCCCGCACAACTGGCCTTCCGGCTGGCAAAGGTCGAGAAC
The DNA here is from genome assembly GCA_034420855.1 of Dehalococcoidia bacterium. GTDB lineage: Bacteria > Chloroflexota > Dehalococcoidia > Lucifugimonadales > JAPULR01. The sequence continues at coordinate 4,075 of DAOUKX010000153.1, read as the reverse complement.
ACGTATCCCTTCCAGCGGCGGCGCGGTGGCTCCCCTCTTCATCCTTACAAATCCTCCTGACTTCGCTTCCTATTTCCCATCACGAGATGGAAGGACCACCTCCGCCCCTCCCTTGATAGTCTCCTCACCCCGCTGGTCAAACCCCGATAAGGCGAGCGTGACAAAGCGCCGTCCCTCCCTTTCCTCCTTGCCCGTCACCTCTCCTCTAAGCCAGTGTGTATCCCCCACCAGGTTGAACCGCCTCACCTCTCCCCAGAAACTCATGATGAACCCGTCGTCTCCCATCCAGTTCGTCAACACCTGTCCCAGCCATGCTACCCGCTGCGGTCCGAAGTCGTACGACGTAGGCACCCCCACCCTCCGGGCAAAGTTCTCATCCCAATGCACCCTCTCCGGCACGTCCGGCACCCCCTGGTCGTTGGGAATAAACGCCATCGGATGCTTCCGATAGTAGTCCACCCCAAGCTTGTGGGCATAGGTGAAAGGACGGAACCCCCACCCCACCTTCCACGCCACGTTGTCCGTCACCCTCAGAGGCCCCTTTACCACCGGCGGAAGCTTTTGACCCATAACCACGTCCTCCCAAAACCTGGGCTCCGTCCCACGGACCTCCTCCTTCTCATAGTCCTCAAATATCCCCTCAATCTCTTCTTGCGAATAGTTGGCAGGCTCCAGCCGACGGTGCTTTCCCCTCTTGCGTGCCGTGTCTCGCTCCGTTCGCAAGTGCCACTCCTTCACTTTCGCTATAAGCTCCCCGTCGCCGTCATTAAAGGTATATACGTGCTCTTGCAGAATGGTCTTGGCTGCAAACCGGCTCTTCTTGGGCGTCAAACCCGTCAACGCCACCGTTCCGTCAATCCGGGTTCCAGACGTAATTGGCTTGTGCATCTCAAAGGAAGCTCCGCCCCACATGCTGTGGATCCCCCGCAGACCCTGCGGCGCCCCTCGCCCAAAGCAGCTGAACAGGAAGGTCGGCGGCGCCACCGGACAGCCCCACCGAGTAGAAGCAGCATACTCCTCATCGGTGAAAAGTGGATTATCGTCGCCGATGGCATGAGCGAAGTGACGTATGGTGTCTGGCGAAGCATACCGATTGAAGGGGTCGCGGGCTTCCAGATCCACGTTCATCACCCGCCGCAGACGGTCTAACTCCCGCTCAGTAATCTTTGGAAACGCGTCCTTCTGAGCCAACCACAACCTCTCTCAAGGGGCAATCATAAAAGTAACGGGCAATATGGATGAAGACTATTGCCTTACCAGGGAAAAATTACTCAAGGCCGTAGGGGATGTCCATCTCTTCGCATGTTGTGCGGAACCAGCCAATCACCTCTTCATGCAGGGGAATGCCGTTGGCCAGCCTTTCCTGCTCCGTCTCCCATTCAGGTTCCCCGGGCACAATTACCTTGTCATGCCCAGGCGCGGGCGGCGTGGCCTTCAAAGTCTGGAGGAACTCATCCATCATGACCTTGAACCCGTCCACCTCAGTGAAGGCGTCGATCCGATATGCCGCCACCATGTGATGATTGAACGGCCTCCCGGGGAACATGCTGTACCCACCTCCGGAAAGTACCCCGCTTAGAATATCCACCACCATTCCAAGTCCGAACCCCTTGTGGGAACCCATCTCTCTGGTGCTCCCCAGCGGTAACAGTGCCGCCACGTCCACCGACGGGGGGGCGGAATCTTCCATGATGGGAGTGCCATCAGCCTCCGCAACCCAGCCACCCGTTAACTGGTTCCCCAGCCTCTGGGCAATAACAATCTTGTTACCTGCCACAACGCTGGTCGCCACGTCAAACACGAAAGGCGGCTCCGAACCCGCCGGCGCCGCCACGGCAATGGGGTTCGTCCCCAACCTCGGCACTGCCCCGAAGGTCGGAACGACACGCGGCCCAGCATTCGTCACGCAAAGGCCTATCATGTCATGTTCCATCGCCATCATCGCGTGATAAGACGCCATCCCCAAATGGCGCCCAAAGGCCACCGTTACCATACCGACACCAGCGTCCCTGGCCTTCGCAATCGCCAGGTCCATGGCCTTGGGCGCAACTATCACCCCAAGTCCGTCGTCCGAGTGCAGGTTAGCCGTCGCCGTCGTCTCCCGCAAAATGTGGATCTCAGGTGTTGGGTTGATCACCCCATTCTTGAAGTCACTCAAATAGTGGCGCAGCATGTTGGAAACCCCGTGGGTGTCCACCCCTCGAAGGTCCGCCCTAACCAGCACGTCCGCACCAATCTCAGCGTCGGCCTCAGGAACTCCGTGAGCAGCGAACAAGGCTTTGGTAGTCTCCCGCAGCCGGTAGTGGTCTACGCGCACCACGTTTTCTTGGGGAATCTGAAACTGTTTGAGCATTCGCTACTTTCCGGACGACGAGAGGCCTTACCGTCGCGCCGCTTCCGCTAGATAATCTCTATTGGCGAATCCAAGGGCGTGTAGTCGGAGAGAACTTCAACGCCCTTGTCCCTGACTACTACCATGTCCTCCAGGTGATAGTGCTCACCATACTTTGCAACCGAGCTAACTGTTTCGATGCACATGGTCATGCCCTCCTCAACCTCCCAATCGTCCCCTGGAATGATGACGGGCCGCTCGTGAATAATCAGCCCGATGCTGTGTCCGCCCATCATCGGAAGACTCAACCCGTGTTCCTTGTAAAGACCGCAGGCGAAATCGAAGATCTCCTCCCCCGTCACACCTGGCTTCACAAAGTCCAGCGTTTGGTTGTGGACGTCCAGGTATCGAGCATAGGTGTCTTCCTGCCTTGGTGAAATCTTGCCCACTATCGCCAGCCGGGCCAGGTCGCTGTAATAGCCCTGAAAGTTGGCGCCAAAGTCACACCTCATAAGGCTTCCCTGCTCCAGCGGGACCGCCGCGCCCGTGTGATGGCCTGCGGTCATCCGCTTCCCGGACGCAAGAATGTTGAAGGCCACGATGTCTGCCCCAAACCTCATCACGTTGTAGCTCATCGCATCCCCCACCGACTTCTCAGTGTCCGTGGGCGTAGCCGAACGATAAGCCATCGCGATGGCCCGATCCGTTACCCGCGCCGCATGACGCATCAACTCTATCTCCGCCTTAGTCTTCACCTGGCGAGTGCGTTCCAACAAGTCGTCTGCCCCAACCCATCGCACCCGCGGAAACTCCTTCTCTAATACGCCAAGGGTGTGCCCTGTGACGTACCGCATCTCAATCCCGACCTTTTCGTCCACCAGCTCCAGTGTGCGCAGAACCTCCACCAGGCTCCACAAACCAGGGTCCATCACCCCTTCATATAGCGGATACCGCCGCACGTCTTCAATGAAACTGTCCACTGTGTTCTTGTTGCCATTCAGCATGAGAATGGGCTCACCGTCCCTCGGCAATATCACAGCCTTCATCCGCTCAGGAAGCAGTTTCATGTCGATGTTGTGATATCCCGACGTGTAGGTAATGTTTGCGGGGCTGGTGGCAATGACCGCAGCCAGGTCTGATTCGTCCATTAGCCGGCGGAACCTGGCCTCATTGAAGAGAGCTTTTTTCTCAAATCCGGCTGCCTTCATTTTTTCCTCCCGTCAGACGAAAAGCGACGCAATTTTCTCGTATTTGGCGGCTTTCGAGAAATCTGAGTTCCCTACAAAATCGAGCCTGACAATCTGCCTTGACAAACTCAATGGGGGGTGCTAGTTTGACCGCCAAGGTGCGCTGATTTTCCTACTTGGGACAATGTATGTCAATCCAGCGTTCCACGGGGAATCGCGACTTACGGCTCAAACAATCTCAAGAATAGGGGGTAATGATTATATGACAAAGGGCATGAAATCAATTTATCTGGCCATTGCGGCGCTGGCGGTTTTATCGCTGGTGATTCTGGCCTGCGGGGGCGATGACGAAGACGAAACAACCCCCGCGCCTGCCGCCACCGCGGCGCCTACAGTAGCGCCCGCGCCTACAATGGCGCCCACTGCCATGCCGACGGCTACACCTACTCCTGAGCCTGCCGCGCCGGAGCCGGTCAACCCGAGGCTTACTGTGGCAATGGTTCCACCCGGTCACCAGGTGACCATGATGTATAGGACCTTCCAGAGCTCCACAGGC
>DAOUKX010000152.1:0-4976 GCA_034420855.1 Dehalococcoidia bacterium | reverse complement strand
GGAGCTCGGCTCCTTCAGCCAGATCCGCTCCCTCTACAGGGCGCGTGACATCGGCCGTTACGCCTATCCCGTCCGCTACAGCATCAACCGGTTCGGCACCAACACCTGCTACCCCATGAGCAACGTGGCAGGCGGCTGCGGTTCTCCCCAGTGGGAGTACGACGATCTGGACCAGATCTTCATCAATCTGCGTAACGCCGTACAGCCGGATGAGATCAAGCGCCTGACCCATGAGATGGGAGACTACCTGTACGACAACTACATCATTATCCCCATCGCCTTCCTCTTCCCGCAGGCGGCCTACGATCCCAGCGTCATAGCCGACCCCGGCTTCACCCGCTACATGGTTGACCAGGGCCCGACGGAAGGACTGGAATACACGGTGCCCGTGTACCAGTAGCGCAGGCGCGCACAAGACAGTTAACCAAGAGGCCCCTTCCGGCGCGGAGGGGCCTCGACTTTTCCACCAAGGGAGGCGTCGAGACAGATGAATGAATCCTGTCAAGAGTTGTGCTTCCTCACTATTAAGGAAGCAGGCAACCTGTTTCGCAGCCGCAAGCTCTCGCCCGTGGAGTTGACTCAAGCCCACCTCGACGCCATTGACCGGCTCGACCAAACCCTCCGAACCTACGTAACCCTCCTCTGCGATAGCACCTTGGCTCAGGCCCGCCGGGCTGAACAGGAGATGATAGATGGCGATTTTCGCGGCCCCATCCACGGCATTCCCTACGCGCTAAAGGACCTCTTCTATACCGCAGGCGTCACCACTGAGGCCCACTCGAAGGTCATGGAAGGATTCACCACCAAGTTCGACGCCCATGCGGTGACGCAATTGCACCAGGTCGGTGCCGTGCTTCTCGGCAAGCAGGCCATGGGTGAATTCGCCGTCGGCAGCCTGGAGACTGCCCTGTACCCTCGCCCGAGAAACCCGTGGAACTTTGGCTACGACACCGGTGGTTCCAGCAGCGGCTCAGCAGCATCCGTTGCCGCGGGACTGGCTATGGCCTCCCTCGGCACCGACACCGGCGGCAGTATCCGCGGCCCCGCCGCAAACTGCGGTGTCGTCGGCCTCAAGCCCACCTACGGCCGTGTCAGCCGCCAGGGCGTCGTTCCCCTGAGCTGGTCTCTGGACCACTGCGGCCCTCTGACCCGCACCGTGGAAGACGCGGCCCTAGTCCTTCAGGCCATTGCCGGACACGACCCACGCGACCCCACCAGCAGTTCCATACCGGTCCCCGATTACGCCGCCGACCTCAATGGCGATGTCACAGGCCTCGCCATCGGAGTGCCTCGAAGCTTTTTCGCCGCTGACGAAAGCACCGCAGACCCACTGATTCTGGACGCCTTCTACGACGCGTTGCAGATATTTGAAGACTTGGGCGCGCAGATACGCGAGATATACGTCCCCTCCCTCCACTACTACCGTATGGCCCATACAACCATCATGCTCTCGGAGGCCTACTCCATTCACCGCAAAAACCTCGTCAAACGTCCTGACGACTACGCCCCCTCCACCTGGAACCACCTGGCCTCCGGTGCCGCATTCTCCGCAGCCGACTACGTCCACGCCCAGCGAATTCGCAGCCGCATGAGGCAGGAGTTCCACGCTGTCTTAGATGAAATAGACATCATTGCCCTTCCAACAAGCCACAAGACCGCCTCGCCCATCGTTGACGCCGACGCCGTCGGCACCCTGGAGCCTCAAAACTTCCGGGCCTGGTTCGACATGACGGGAATGCCCGCAATCACCCTGCCCTGCGGCTTCACCAGCGAGAGTCTGCCCATCGGCCTTCAAATCGCTGGACGCCCCTTCGACGAAGCAACCGTCCTGCGCGCCGCCCACGCCTACGAGCAACGTGCCGGCTGGTTCCACCATCGCCCACCACTGCTTGGTGAATAGCACAAACGGAATCAGGGCAAGCCAAAGTCCGTAGGAAACAACTCTGCTCAGGGTAAAAAGCCAACGGTGGGAATCGAACCCACGACCTGCGGTTTACGAAACCGCTGCTCTGCCTCTGAGCTACGTTGGCCCGGTGTCTGTCAGCTGCGCAAGCTCCTCAATCTGGGAAACCAGCCAGTGGCTGATGTCCTCCCGCCTAATGCTGTTGGCCATATCCGTGGCGCGCCGCTTTCTCTCGCCTTCACCCATTGTAATCGCCTGGTACATGGCCTGCATAGTGCCCTCGATATCCGCCGGCGAAACCGTCAGCGCTCCGTGCTTCAACTGCTGGTGCGCGCCGGTGGTCTCCGAAAGTATCAGCACCCCGTCCCTGGAATTCACCAGCGGCCCTTCCTTCGCCACCAGGTTCATTCCGTCTATCACGGCGTTGATGAGCAGTGCGTCGTAGACCTTCATCCCGGCAATGGCCTGGGTATAGTTATTCTCGAAATAGGGCCTCACCGGCTGCCAGTCAGGCGTTCCGTACATGGAATTGATGTCCCCAATTATCCGCCGGATGTCGTCCATGTACCGCTGGTACTGCCGGATGTGGGTGCGGGAGGGCACCAGGAACGCCATGAACGAGACCTCGCCGTGGAGTTCCGGGTAGCGGGAGAGCAGCAGTTGGAAAGCCCGGAACCCCCGGATAACATTCTTGCTCGGCTCGGCCCTGTCCACCCGAATTATCGACTTGCCCTGCATCTCCGACCGTAGCCGTCGTTCGTAGTCCAGCGCCCTGGGTGAATTGGCGATTCGGATTATCTCATCCACGTTGACCGAAATCGGATAAGCCCGAACGTGACATGCCCTTCCGTCGTGATAGATGACCCGGTTGTTGTGGTCGACCTCATATTCCGGCAGGAACTCTTCGCAGCAATCCAGAAAATTTCGCACGTCGTCTATGGACTGAAACCCGACCACGTCGGCTTCAATCAGACTGCTACAGATGTGGTTTCTAATGTAGCTCGGCAGCAACTTCCAGTAGCGGGCGGCCGGCCACGGGATGTGGGTGAAGTGCTGGATCGCTGCGTTGGGCAAACCCTCACGAATGAACCCCGGCGCCAGGTACAGGTGATAGTCGTGGGTCATCACAATGGGGGGCTTTTCGCTCTCAAGTCCCTCGTCTATCACCATGCGTGCCACGTTTTCGTTGACCGACACGTACCCGTTGTTCCATGCGTCGTGCACGTTCGAGTCCACGTTGGGGCTGTAGGGCGAGTTCCACATGTAGTGCTGCAGGAACCACAACAGGGGATTGCAGAATACGTTGTAATACTTGTGGTATATCCGGCGAGCCGTGGAAACGTAACGGACCTGGGCTCGCTGACCCGGCAGCTTGGACCTAATCCTGGTGCCGCGGCTCTCCTCCGCCACCCTTCTGTCCCCTTCGCCCATAGCCGTCGCCACCCACGTGAAGTCCAGCATCCTGGTGAGAGAACTCAGGGCTGTGACTACTCCACCGCTGCCCCTCCTCGCCTCAAGCCGCCCGTCGTAGCGCACGTAGTGCTCCACGGGTCCACGGTTGCTTGCGAGAATCAGCGGTCGTTGCGAAAGCACGGAGCTGCAGAGTTCCTGCAGCCGTTCCCAATGTCCTGCGTGCCTTCCTTCATCCATAGTGCGTCGTAATCCGGTGGCCACATTGACTTCCCCGTCCGTAGGTGAGCAGCGGTGCCCGGAAAAGGTCTCATTCTTCAGACCGGCGGGGAAGCTCCAATCCAGCGCAATTTAGCACCTGCCTATAGGGTTGTCAACTTGAGACTGAAACTCATAAGTGCCCCCGCGCAAGCTGCCTATCGGCGGTCTCTCACCCGTTCTCAGCCGCCTGCGACACTTTTGCCTCGCCAACTCCGTTCACGCTCTGCTACCATCGCCCTATAAGTCAATTAAAACGACTGATCCGCACTTGGCGCTATCAAAACGGATCCGGGCGAATCCGCCCTCCCCGACAGGTCCCAACCTTGCTGTTGACACACGTAAATCAGCTTATGTATAATGGGCGCAGGCCTCCCAGACGGAGGCCCTGTGAATCTGTCGCACCTTAACAGTTGGATAGTGGAAGGAAGTAAGGTAATTCGCCAGAGAGTTTGATCCTGGCTCAGGGTGAACGCTGGCGGTGCGTCTAATGCATGCAAGTCGAGCGAGAAACCCGGGTTCGCCCGGGCGGAAAGCGGCGAACGGCTGAGTAACGCGTGAGTAACCTGTCCCTGAGTGGGGTATAACCTGGAGAGATCCAGGCTAATCCCGCATACGATCTCTGGGCCTTGGCGCAGGGAGGAAACCCGCTTGCGGGGCTCTAGGAGGGGCTCGCGTTCTATCAGGTAGTTGGTGGGGTAACGGCTCACCAAGCCTAAGACGGATAGCTGGTCTGAGAAGATGGTCAGCCAGAGGGAGACTGAGACACGGTTCCCACTCCTACGGGAGGCAGCAGCAAAGAATTTTGGGCAATGGGCGAAAGCCTGACCCAGCGACACCGCGTGGGGGATGAAGGCCCTAGGGTCGTAAACCCCTTTTTCAAGGGAAGAGAAAGGACGGTACCTTGAGAATAAGCCCCGGCTAACTACGTGCCAGCAGCCGCGGTAACACGTAGGGGGCAAGCGTTACCCGGATTTACTGGGCGTAAAGAGCGCGTAGGCGGCTGAGTAAGTCTCCTGTGAAATCTTCCGGCTCAACTGGAAGAGGTCAGGGGATACTGCTCGGCTTGAGGGCGGAAGAGGAAGACGGAATTCCCGGTGTAGCGGTGATATGCGTAGATATCGGGAGGAACACCAGAGGCGAAGGCGGTCTTCTGGGCCGTGCCTGACGCTGAGGCGCGAAAGCGTGGGTAGCAAACCGGATTAGATACCCGGGTAGTCCACGCCCTAAACGATGGACGCTAGATATGGGGGGTATCGACCCCTTCCGTGTCGAAGCTAACGCATTAAGCGTCCCGCCTGGGGAGTACGGCCGCAAGGCTAAAACTCAAAGGAATTGACGGGGGCCCGCACAAGCGGTGGAGCGTGTGGTTTAATTCGATGCTAAGCGAAGAACCTTACCAGGG
>DAOUKX010000151.1:0-19440 GCA_034420855.1 Dehalococcoidia bacterium | reverse complement strand
GATGACCGTTGGGTGAAGAGAGCGGGCGGCTCGCGAGCCGCCCCTACCAGAGAGGTATGGTGGTTGCATGGAACGGGTTTCTGGATTTCGGCTTTCGCCGGAATGACGAGGGGAGTGGGGCTCCACTTGGCCAAAAATTACGCGGGGGTAAGGGGAGATGACGTGTTGGATATTTTCGTGAATCAACATAAGTGAGGGGAAAACAAGGGGTTTGAGTTACGATTTTCGCTGAAAAAGTGTCCTATTGACAGTATTCAGGGCGTAGTTTATCATACGGCGTGATTTTAGCACTCTGTGGAATTGACTGCTAAGTTAGTAGTCATAACGATGAAGGCAACCCAGATATTACACAAATTTCTTAGGAGGAAGCATTGGTGAAATTTACGCCTTTAGGAGAAAGGTTGATAGTCAAGCCCCTGGACGAAGAGCAGACCACATCTTCAGGAATTATCCTTCCGGATACCGCCAAGGAGAAGCCCCAGGAGGGTGAGGTTGTAGCGGTGGGGCCCGGCCGGGTGACCGACGACGGCGCGCGTGTGCCGATGGAGGTACAGACCGGAGACGTAATCATTTATTCCAAGTACGCGGGAACCGAGTACAAGGACGAGGGTCAGGAGTACCTGATTCTACGGGAGAGCGACGTGCTGGCCAAGGTAGACAGATAGGCCGGACAAGAACGCTCAACAACTTTCGACATCATCTATTCAGAAATTTTGAGGGAGGCAACAAATGCCCGGTAAGCAATTAGTATTTTCCGAGGAAGCGAGGAAGTCGCTGAAGACTGGCATAGACACCTTGAGCGATACGGTCAAGGTTACGCTGGGACCGCGGGGACGGAACGTGATTCTGGACAAGAAGTTCGGCCCGCCCCTGGTATGCAGTGACGGCGTGACCATAGCCAAAGAGATTGAACTTCCGGACCCCTTCGAGAACATGGGGGCGCAGCTGTTGAAGGAGACGGCGAGCAAGACCAACGACGCCGCCGGAGATGGCACGACCACGTCCGTGGTGCTGGCCCAGAGCATGATCACGGAGGGATTCAAGAACACGGCCGCGGGGGCGAACCCCATGGCCATCAAGCGCGGCATTGAGGCGGCGGTCAGCGCCGTAGTGGGCGAGCTCAGAGAGATGGCCCGCTCGGTTGACAGCCGCGACCAGATTGCCCAGGTGGCGGCGCTTTCGGCCCACGAGGACTCCATCGGCGAGACCATCGCCGACGCTATGGAGAAGGTGGGCAAGGACGGCGTCATCACCGTTGAGGAATCCAAGGGAATCAATGACGAGATCGAGTACGTGGAAGGCATGCAGATCGACCGCGGCTACATTTCCCCTTACTTCGTCACCAACTCCGAGAGGATGGAGACGTCCATCGAGGAGCCTTACCTGATTATCACGGACAAGAAGGTCTCCGCAGTTTCCGACCTGGTGCCCGTGCTGGAGAAGCTGATCCAGATGGGTAAGAAGGACGTGGTGATTGTGGCCGAGGACGTGGACGGCGAGGCCCTGGCGACCCTGGTGGTCAACAAGCTGAGAGGAACTCTGAACTGCCTGGCAGTAAAGGCTCCCGGTTTTGGCGACAGGCGCAAGGCCATGCTGGAAGACATTGCTATTCTGACTGGCGGCACCGTTATCAGCGAAGAGACGGGCCGCAAGCTGGACTCCACTACGGTGGCGGACATGGGCCAGGCCCGCAGAGTCACGGCCAGCAAGGAAGAGACGACCATTGTGGAAGGCAAGGGTTCGGAGGACTCCATCAAGGGTCGAATCACGCAGATCCGGTCGCAGATTGAAGAGACGACCTCCGAGTTCGACCGAGAGAAGCTCCAGGAGCGGATGGCCAAGCTGGCCGGCGGCGTTGCCGTCGTGAAGGTCGGCGCAGCCACCGAGATCGAGCTAAAGGAGCGGAAGGCCCGCGTCGAGGACGCGCTTTCGGCGACCCGAGCCGCTGTGGAAGAGGGAATCGTCGCCGGTGGCGGCGTGGCCCTGGTCCGAGCGTCACGGGCGCTTTCCAACATAGACGACAAACTGGGTGGCGACGAACTGGTCGGCGCGCAGATAATTCAAAAGTCGGTGGAGCAGCCGCTACGGCTGATCGCCCAAAACGCGGACCACGAAGGTTCTGTGATACTCCAAACCGTACGGGGCCAGTCGGACGACTACGGCTTTGACGCTGAGGTGGGAGAATTCGGGCCGATGTTCGAGAAGGGCATTGTGGACCCGGTGAAGGTGACGCGGTCGGCGCTGCAGAACGCGGCCAGCGTTGCTGCGATGGTGCTGACTACGGAATCGATGATTACGGAGATTCCGGAGGCGAATCCGGCACCGCCGATGCCGCCGATGGAGTACTAGGCTTCAGAGATAATTCGCTCCCCTACGGGGGAGTGAGAAAAGGGGCGGCCCTTGCGGGGGCCGCCTCTTTTTGTGGGGGAGCCTCTATGTGGGGTCTGTAAAGCTTAGTTGTTAGGGGTATTCTTCGTGTGGTGATTTTGGAGGAGAGCGGTCCCCAAATAGTTGATAGAGATCTGTAGAAGCGGGATGATCCGACGATGCAGCGGATGGCATCTCTTCATACAATTCCAGCATTCGGGACTCTGAGAATTGCTGCGGCCAATCCAGATTAACGGCAATGGACAGTCCATCAATCTTGAGCGCCTTTAGCGATAACAGATCCGCAATATCTCTTCCCATTGCGCGCAAGGAAAACTTAAGACCATCATAAAATTCAGTTGCCATGTTAACTAAATCAGCTATATGTAGAGAGTCTTCTCTAAGAAGTAACTCGACGATTTGCAGTTGGCGTTCTACCAGGACACGACGGCGAGGAGTACGAAGGCGTCCGAACAGAGAGTGTGTCATCTCTCGGTAGAGGATACGCTTGCTTTGGGTAGTTATCTCATCCGCCAGCGCATCGCATCTATCAACGATGGCTGGCAGGGCAAACTTCAGGAAGGGGGTTAGGTCGTGTCCTCCGGCACGGGATTGGTACAGGGCGTCTCGGTACTCATCCTGGTGTTCATAGTAGTAGTTGGAGAGGCTGACCATGACCAAATCGTTTACACCGGCCTTCCGCATCATGAAGGCTTCCAGGGCTCGGGCGGTGCGGCCATTACCGTCGCCGAAGGGGTGCATGGCGCCGATATGGTAGTGGACGGCCAACGCCTGAATGATAGGATCGTGTTTCCGAGACTCTCCATTGACGGCGTGGAAAAGGGTGTTGAAGATTTGGGAGAGGTCGTCTCCGCCTTCCGCGCCTCGGCAGACGGGGTTGCCCAATGTAACATTGTCGCCATGGAGACGGAGTTGGCCCGGTTCGCAGTGGTCGTCGTCGCATCCGGTGACTATGCGACGGTGGACGTCCAAGACGAAATCGGTGTTGATTGGCCGGTTGGGGTCAACGGAGCGGAGCCATCGGTAGGTTTCGTTGGCCGCCCGAAGCTGGCGTTGAGAGCGAGTCATGCCGTCAGTAGGCGCTGTGGGGGAGTCTAGAACTTGGGCCTGCTCGCGTGGGGTAAACTGCGCGCCCTCGATGCGGGTGGTGCCGACAGCTTCCAGCCGCAACTGTTCTTCATGTACCTGCTCAATCCAACGATGCAGATAGGGCAACCTGTTAAGCACAGCCGCGGAAGTCTTTGCCTCTACGAGGGACATGGCAACTTCCGACACGTTGTAGCATATCCATTGTGGGGGGGTGTGGTAGCGTGAGACGCAATAAGTGATCACGATATTTCTTTGCAATTCAACTCCAATTTTTGGGCGTAAAAAAGCCTATTTTGGCAGTTTCATTTCAGATCCATTTCCGGTTTATTTCGTTATTATTTCACACTAGTTCGGGGTGATTTTCGATTTTAGTCGGGCAACCACAAGGGCCGCTCCTACGAGTAGGGGGACACCGAGAGGGAGCGGGTGGCCAAGTTGCTCGCGTCTACAGGAGATTGGGGAGGGCGACCCGCCGGTCGGCCCTACGGGGGGATGGATTCCCGCCTGCGCGGGAATGGTGCGGACAGGTGGGGGGCAAGGATGATGAATAGATGGGGTTGGGTGGTCGTTGGGGGATGGTTGGACGCGGGTTGAGAGTGGGTCCTTGACTTAGCGGGCCCACGAGAGGGGTGGTGTTGGTGGGAGGGGTTGGGGCTGGTAGAATGCGGGGAGCGTTTGTTGGGGGATTTTCGGTTATGGCTGATGGCAAGGTCTATGAGTCGGCGGTTGAAGCGTTGGAGGACGTGTTCGATGGGGCGGTCATCATGCTTGGAGGCTTCGGCGTGGCGGGGCTGCCTCAGTCGCTGGTGAAGGCGCTGATGGAGCTGGGGACCCGGGATTTGACGACTATATCCAACACTTGCTTCGAGCCGAAACCGGACGAGTATGACGTGGCGCGCCTGGTTGAGCAGGGGCAGGTGCGAAAGGTGATTACGACGTTTTTCGGTCGTCCGAACCAGGAGATTCCGGCGCTGGAGTTATGGCGAAAGGGGAAGCTGGAGGTGGAGGTTATTCCCCAGGGGGTGCTGGCGGAGCGGATGCGGGCGGCGGGCGCTGGACTGGGTGGGGTGTACGTGCCGAATTACGTGGGGACGGTGTTTGAGGAGAGTGACGTGCGGTTGTTTGACGGCAAGGAGTATGTGCTGGCGTCGCCGCTGGGTGCGGACTTCGCGCTGATTGGGGGGCATCGGGCGGACAGGCTGGGGAACATGACGTACCGTTTGGCGCAGCGGAATTACAATCCGACGATGGCGTCGGCGGCGAAGGTTACGGTGGCGGAGGTGCGGGAGGTGGTGGAGGTGGGGTCGATTGACCCGGAGCGGGTGGTTACGCCGGGGATTTACGTGAACCGGATTGTGGTTGGGGGGTGAGTTAATCACCCCCATCCCTTCGACAAGCTCAGGACAGGCCTAACCTTCCCCCATTAAGGGGAAAGGGATTTTGGGAGGGGGATGGATTCCCGCCTTCGCGAGAATGGGGGGAGGGGGGGTGAGGGATGGGTTGTGGCTGGCAACGAGATTCCTCGACTTCGCTACGCTACGCTCGGAATGACTTCTAGGTTGAAGGAGAGGAGTACCCTCACCTCAGTCCTCTCCCAGGACGGGAGAGGAGGGAAGAGGGGGAAGGCTTGGGGGAGATTCGCGGGTCGCGCGGCCCTTCGTCCTTCGACAGGCTCAGAATAATCTCAGGGTGAGCGGAGGGGGATGGATTCCTGCCTTCGCAGGAACAAGAGGGGAGGTGAGGTGCGGGGATAAGGGTTTAGGTCTTGCGCTCCAGGACGCGCCAGACGGCGGCTTCCACGTCTTCCGCTGCCAGGTGGTACTTCTTCATCAGCAGCGCCGGGGCTCCTGATTCGGTGTATCCCTGGAGCGCGACCATTTCCATGGGGGCGGGGGCCTTTCGACCCAACACTTGGGCCACGCGGCTGCCAAGGCCTCCGTGGGACAGGTGCTCCTCCACAGTAACGACACCGCCGGTCTCTCGCGCCGCTGATGCGATGACGTCCTCGTCCAAGGGGCAAAGGGTGTGGATGTTGATCACGCGGCAGGACACGCCCCTGGACGCCAGGGTCTCCGCTGCTTCCAACGCCGTCGCGACCATGACTCCTGTGGCGATGATGGAAGCAGCGTTCCCCTGTCGGACCACGTCTCCCTCGCCTAGCCTGAATTCATAACCGTCGGAGTGCATTACGGGGGTGGCCGGCCTGTAGAGGCGGACGTAGAAGGGACCCGGTGTTTCCGCAGCGGCCCGAACCGCCGCCACCGCCTCTACGGCGTCGGAGGGAGCGACCACGGTGAAGCCGGGCAGGGAGCACGCCAGGGACAGGTCTTCAATGCCGTGGGCGGACATGCCGTCCTCGCCGGTGAGAATTCCGGCGTGGGTGCAGACAATCTTCACGCCCAGATGGGGCTGGGCAATGCTGACGCGGACCTGGTCGAAGGGGCGGCACATGCCGAATACGGAGAAGGTGCTGACGAAGGGGACCTTACCGGAAGCGGCCATTCCCGCCGCTACGCCCATGATGTTCTGCTCCGCCGGACCGAAATCGAAGAACCTGTCGGGGAACTCGGCGGCGAAGAGATGGACGAAGGTGGACTTGTTGAGGTCGCCGCCCAAGACGACTACGTCTGGATTCTCTCGGCCCAACTCAACGAGGGCCTTTCCGTAGGCTTCGCGGGTTGCAACTTTGGGCAGCGATTGGGTCACTTCAGATCCCCTCAGGTCAGTTCGGCCAGCGCTTTTTGTAATTCTTCCTCACTGGGGGACGCTCCGTGAAAGGCGGGGTTGTTCTCCATGAAGCTGACACCCTTCCCCTTGACCGTTCTGGCGATTAGGACGGCCGGCTGTTCCTGAACGGCTGCCGCTGCCTCCAACCCCTGGACGACGGCTTCCATGTCATGCCCGTCAATTTCGAGGGCCTTCCAACCGAAGGCCTCCCACTTCTTTGCTAGGGGTTCGAGCTTCATCACGTCGTCGGTGAACCTGTCGTTCTGGATGCGGTTCCGGTCTACGATGGCCACGAGATTATCCAGCCCGTAGTGGGAGGCAGACATTGCCGCTTCCCAGACCTGCCCTTCGTCGCACTCGCCGTCACCCAGCATGACGAAGACCCGATGGTCCACGCCGTCCAGCCGCGCGGAGAGTGCGCATCCCACGCCGAAGGAAAGTCCCTGGCCCAAGGATCCGCCACTCATCTCAACGCCGGGCGTCTTAACGTGGGCGTGTCCCTGCAAGCGGCTGTTGATCTTCCGGAAGGTAAGCAATTCCTCGGCAGGGAAGAAACCGCGGGCCGCAAGGGTGGCATACAGCCCCGGGCAGGCGTGGGCCTTGCTGAGGATGAAACGATCCCTGTCTTTCCACTGGGGGTTGTCGGGGTCCACACGCATGACGCGGAAATATAGGGCCGTCAGAAGGTCAATTTCGGAAAGGGACCCACCCGGGTGCCCGCTGCCCGCCTCGAAGACCATCTTGAGGATATTCCGCCGAGATTCCCTGGCAATCCCGGCCAACTCCGCTATGCCTACGTCCCTAGTCATGAATCAACGCTTTAACGGCAACCGCAGTTTCCCGGCAAGCTACGTTACTCCTGTGCAATCGTCCGCCGCGCCCCTTTCAAGCCTTCTCGATGGGGCATTATATCAATGCCCCAAACAAGTGTCTAGCATTCAACCCTGCTTCCTCTCTATAATGCAGGGGACATGATAATCGACTTTCATGCACACCTCTATCCACCTTCTTTCATGGTCCGGCGAGAGGAGATAATTGCCCGGGACGAGACCTTCGCGTTGCTCTTCGGGAACCCGAAGGCGAGGATTGCCTCCGCGCCGGAGCTGCTCCTTGCCATGGACAAGGCCAAGGTGGACGTAACCGTTGCTCTCGGCCTTGGCTGGACCGACTTGGGCGTGGCGCGGGAGGCCAACGAGTATATTCTGCGCGCGGCGTCTTCCAGCGACGGCCGTCTGGTTCCATTCTGCTCGGTCAGCCCAAACTGGGGCCAGGAAGCTTTGGACGAGATAGAACGGTGCGTAGAGAGGGGAGCCCGGGGGATAGGTGAACTCCACCCGGACACGCAAGGATTCGACATCACCGACGCCAGCCTGATGGCTCCCATTATGGACGCCGCCCGCGGGATGGGCCTGTTTGTGCTGGTGCACAGCTCAGAACCCATAGGCCACTGCTATGCGGGGAAGGGCAAGACCACTCCTGACAAGCTCTGGGCGTTCATCCAGAACTTTCCCGACAACAGGATCGTGTGCGCCCACTGGGGCGGCGGCCTTCCCTTCTACGCGCTGATGCCGGAGGTGCGGGAGGGACTCAAGAACGTGTACTTCGACACCGCGGCATCTCCCTTCCTGTACACAGCCGACGTGTTTGAGACTGTGGCCAGAATAATCGGAGCCGAACGCATTCTGCTGGGCACGGACTACCCGCTCCTGACCCAAACCCGGCTTCTGAAGCAGGTCAACGGCAGCCCGCTTTCTGACGAAGAGAAGCTCCTAATCCTGGGTGAAAACGGACAAAAGCTCCTGGGGATATGAACACCCTTCCGGACTACCTGAAGGAAGACCTGGACATTGTGCTTGTGGGGCTCAACCCCTCACAGGTTTCGGTGGAGCGGGGGCACTACTTCGCCAACCCGCGCAATCGCTTCTGGCGGGCGTTCAACGAGTCCGGTCTTGTAGATGCGCCGGTGGCGATGGAAGAGGACCACGTGCTGCCCGACTTCGGCATCGGCTTTACGGACCTGGTCAAGCGGCCTTCCCGACAGGCCTCGGCCCTTCGCGCCAAAGATTACCGCGAAGGCGCGCCAGTCCTTAAGGAGAAGCTGCTTAAGTGGCAGCCGGTTGTGGTCTGCTTTCAGGGGCTTACGGTATACGCCAACTACATGCGATACGCCGAAGGGTTGAAGGTGAAGGTCCAGCTTGGCCTCCAAACCCACAC
This sequence comes from Dehalococcoidia bacterium, assembly GCA_034420855.1. Taxonomy (GTDB): domain Bacteria; phylum Chloroflexota; class Dehalococcoidia; order Lucifugimonadales; genus JAPULR01. The sequence continues at coordinate 11,022 of DAOUKX010000151.1, read as the reverse complement.
CGTTGGTGCGTCGCGGGTCTTCGTCGTCCCAAACCCCAGTCCCGCCAACGCCCAATACTCTCTCGACACGCTCGTATGCTGGTTTCAGGAACTGAAGAAACTCCGCGACGGCTTCAACGTCCGATGAACGAAGGAATCCGCACCTTCATTGCCATCGACCTTCCTTCCGACGTCAAAGAGGCGCTATCTACTTTCACAGAAACCCTCGAAGATGGAGGGCTAGACGGTGTCCGGTGGGTAAAGCCCGGCGGCATCCACTTGACGCTGAAGTTTCTGGGCGACATTCCGCCTTCGACGGTCCCTCTCCTCCTAGATGCGATTGAATCCGCGGCTGAAAGCCATCATTCCTTCACCCTGGGGCTTGGCAGTCTTGGAGTCTTTCCCAACCCCAACAATCCGCGGATTTTGTGGGTTGGCCTGAAGGGAGACCTTTCGTCGCTTGCTCAACTTCAGGCATCCGTGGAGGAACAGTGTCAGTTCCTCGGCTTTGAGCCGGAGCGGCGGGGCTTCACGCCTCATCTCACCTTTGGCCGTGTCCGTCGAACCTTGACTGCATCCCAGCTTGACGTTGTCCAGACCGCTTTGGAAGAAGAAGCTAAGCTGGGAGATCTTCAGTGGCCGGTGGAAGAAGTTCATCTCATCCGCGGCAAACTGACGCCCCAAGGCGCCGTCTACCGGTCGTTGGGTGCGGCGAAACTCAACTAACCGCCTCTCCTTAAAGTGGTATACTCTCTCATCAACCCTCCTCCAACAAAACGAGACTACATGCTGGAAACCAAGCAAGCCGAATCGATCTTCGCCGACGCGCGGTCTCTGTACGCCGATGCCCTCCTGATGCTGGATCAGGGTCACCTCCTTAACGCCGCAGAAAAGGCCTGGGGCGCAACCAAGCGTGCCACCGACGCCCTCATTCTCGCCCGCACCGGAGAAGAGCCACGCAGCTCCGGCCAAACTGCGCGCATGCTCCGACAACTGCGTAGGCAAGACCCTTCGCTTGAACAGATGCGATTGCAATATGGCGCTCGCCAATACTTCCTACATGGCAGATGCTTCTACGACGGCGTTTTGGAACCGGAGGATGACATCATTGCCGACGTGCGCGAAACCATGGATTACATCCAAACCGCAGAGGCTATGGCGTCTACGCAGGCTCCTCACCACTAACGTGGCAAAATCCTCCCTCAACCTCCCTTGCAGCAACGCAGACTGACCCTCACGCCCGAACCGCCCTACGATTTTCGTCTCAGCATGGAGCACATGGTCTCCTTCGGGACCGGCGCCAGAGTCAACGTTTTTGAAGACGGTCGGTACAGCAGGCTGCTTGAGGTGGAAGGGAAGCTAATTCTGGCCCAGGTCCAGTCGGTCGGCACGGTTGAAGATCCTCGCCTCGACGCGACCGTCCATGGGGACGAGATGACCGACCAAACCCTCAAACACGTCCGCGACACTTTGGGATGGGTGCTCGGCGGGGACACACCCTTGCGAGAGTTCTACGCCGCTGCCGAGCGGGACCCAGTTCTAGCGCCGCTTGTGGAAAAACTCTATGGGCTGAAGATCAGCCAGACGCCGACGGTTTTCGAGGCCTTCGTCAAGTCCATCTTCAGTCAGCAGATAGCGACCAACGTGGCGCGAATAATCGGAAGTCTGCTTTTGGAGAATTATGGGTCTACCATGAGCCATGAGGGGCGGACTTACTATGCCTTTCCGACGCCGGAGGCCCTGCTGCCCGAGGGGATTCCCGGCCTTCGCGCTATCAAGCTGAGCAATCGCAAGGCCGAGTACATCCTTGACGTGGCGGCGGCAATCGTCGACGGGTCGTTGGACCTGGAAGGGTTACACAATCTCTCTGATGAGGAAGCAACGAAGCGGCTTCTTGCTCTGCGGGGCGTCGGGCCGTGGACGGCCCACTGGTTGCTGCTCCGAGCGCTGGGACGTACGGATGCCTTTCCAGCGGGAGACCTGGCCCTACGTAGGATTGTGGCGGGGCTGTACTTCAAGGGAAAGGAACTAACGGTTGCCGAGTTGGAAGAATTCTCGGAAGGCTGGGAACCGTGGAGGTCTTTGTATACCAGCTACCTATTTGCTGCACTACGTCGAGGGCTTCTGCCAGGTGATATTTTGAATCCCTGAGATCGAGGGATTTGGATGGGCTTATTTGGAATAAGGGCAGGTTTCAAACCTGCCTCTGCCGATGTGAACAATGATGATGAGTAAGATGGATTCCCTCGTCTCCCAGGACGGGAGAGGAGGGAAGAGGGAGGCGTGGTGGAAGTTTAGCGATTCCCGGCAGCGAGATTCCTCGACTCCGCTTTGCTGCGCTCGGAATGACATGTGGGAGAAGGGAGGGCGAGCACAAGGGTCGTCCCTAGAAGGGATTGGGGCGCTCGACCCTTAGACAGGCTCAGGGTGACGGTGGGAAGAAGGGGGGAGGGGATTTACTTTTATCTGAAGAGGCGCTCCAGGCTTCGGGCGCCTTTGCCGCTGGTGACCTGGCGGAGCATCTTCTGCACCTGACCGAACTGGTTCAGGAGCCGGTTCACGTCCTGCGGCTTTGTCCCGCTGCCCAAGGCGATTCGGCGCCTGCGGCTTCCGTTGATGATGTTTGGACTGCGTCGTTCCTGGGGCGTCATGGACCGGATAATGGCCTCTACCTTCTTCACCTCACCGTCGTCGATGGCCCCCTGGGGGAGCTTCTTGCTCATCTTGGAAAAACCGGGGATCATGTCCATGAACTGACCGATAGAGCCCATACGCTTCACGCTCTGGAGCTGTTCAAGGAAGTCTTCGAGGTCGAAACCCGTGCGACGGAGCTTCCGCTCCATCTCCTTCGCTTTCTTTTTGTCCACAACCTGCTGGGCCTTTTCGACGAGGCTCAGCACATCGCCCATGCCAAGAATCCGCGACGCAAGCCTGTCCGGGTAGAATGGGTCCAGCTCATCCACACGCTCGCCCATGCCAAGGAACTTGATGGGCACGCCCGTGACCTTGGTCACCGAGAGAGCGGCACCGCCCCGAGCGTCGCCGTCCAGCTTCGTCATAATGATTCCAGACAAGGTCACTCGACGGTGAAACTCCTCCGCCGCCTGGACAGCGTCCTGACCCGTCATCGCGTCCAGCACGAGAATCACTTCGTGGGGAGAAATGCGGCTATGCACCTCCTCCAACTCGGCCATCATCTCCTCTTCCACGTGCATCCGCCCGCCGGTGTCCACAATCACCCACTGGCTGCCGAGCTCTTCCGCCCGCTCAATCCCAGCCGTCGCAACCTGAACCGCATCCTTCGGAGATTCGTGGCTGAAAACGGGGATGGCCGTCTGCTTGCCAAGGGACTCAAGCTGCTGCACCGCCGCCGCCCGACGCAAGTCCGCCGCCACGAGCAGCGAACTCTGGCCCTGCCTGCGCAGGTGGGCCGCCAGCTTGGCCGCCGCGGTCGTTTTGCCGGCGCCCTGCAGCCCCACCAGCATTATCTTCGTAGGGGCGCTGCCGGAAGCCGTCAGCTTATGCTCCCCGGCGCTTAGAACCTCGGTCAACTCTTCATGAACTATCTTGACGACCTGCTGACCCGGGGTTATGGACTCGAGCACCTCCCGACCTACGGACCGCTCCTTCACCCGCGCCACAAACTCCCGCGCCACCTTGAAATTCACGTCGGCGCCGAGCAGGGCCAGACGCACCTGCCGAAGGGCGTCGTCCACGTCCTTCTCCGAAAGCCGTCCACGACTGGTGAGCCGGTCAAGGACTCCCGTGAGCTTGTCAGTCAGCGCTTCAAACATACCGTCACCAATTCTAGGCAGGGACGCAGAGGCGGTCAAGCAGAATTGCGCCTACCCTATGCTACAATACCGACTCCCGATGATTCCTCTCAAGCTGACCCTACAGAACTTTCTCTGCTACCGGGACGACAACCACACCCTGGACCTGAGCGGCATTCGCGTCGCCTGCCTGTGCGGGAACAACGGCCACGGCAAGTCCGCCCTTCTGGACAGCATCACCTGGGCCCTCTGGGGCAAAGCCCGCGGGGGCGGTCACGCCGACCTTGTCCATTACGGACGCTCCGACATGTGGGTGGAGCTGGAGTTCCAAGCCGCGGACGCCCACTACCGCGTCATCCGACGCTATCGAAGCCCCCGCGGAAGCGATCTGCAGCTTCAGCTAAAGAGCCCCGCGGGACTTTATCCCATCACCGGCAACAGCATTCGTGAGTCGCAGGCCAAGATTAACAGCATTATCGGGATGGACTACGATACCTTCATAAACAGCGCATTTCTCATTCAGGGCCGTGCCGACGAGTTCACCAACAAGACCCCTGCCGAGCGCAAGGAAGTGCTGGGCAAGATAATCGGGCTGGACCGGTTCAACGAGCTCCAGCAACGGAGCCGCGACAGGGCACGGGAGTGCCGAGAGCGAGGGAACTTTCTGGAGGGGGAGATTGAGTACAAGCGGCAGGAGACAGCCGCCAAACCCGAGCTCCAGAAGGACCTGGCAGGCACCCTCGAGAGTATTCGCAGGCTGTCCGAGGAGCTGGAGCAGAATAACCTGGAAGCCCAGAGGCTGCTGGAGGAGATTCAGGACCTGAAACGGCGCACCATCGAGGCGGAAGAGATAAGAGGGCGCATTCCCCAACTGGAAGGCGAGATTTCCCAGTATGAAGATGACGCCCATCAGCGTTCCAGTCGCATACAGGGTTATCAGGGACTTGTGGACCGCCAGCCAGCCATCGAAGAGGGTTTTGACCGATATCAACATTCGTTGGAGGAGAACGAACGGCTAAACGCCGCGCGATCTCGATTCGATGAACTCACCCGGAACGTCAACACGCTTCGGCAAGTCATTGCGCAGAGGAGGGCCCGCCTGGAAGAACAGCACCTCAGCCAGAAACGCCGCCTGGAGTCAGACCTGGAACCCGCTGCCCAAAAGGCTCCTGTACTGGAAGAGCAGCTGGTCCAGTGCGCCAACCGCATCGCAGCCCTGGAAGAGGAAGAGAAGAGCCTGTCTGAAAATAAGGTCCGACTTCAAGATTTGGGCGGCGAAGTGGCCACCCTAAGGGACAACCAGAAGCGTCTTCTGAGGGAGGGCAAGGAGGTCCGGGGCAAGCTGGACCTTCTGGGTTCTTCACCGGCGGGCACTCGCTGTCCTCTTTGCGACACTCCTTTAGGGCAGGACGGATGCCAGAGGTTGGAACGCAGTTATAGGGAAGCCATCCAGGAAAAAAGGAGCCAATACAAGGAAAACGAATCATTACTAAGTGAGATGGAAACCGAAAGAAGCCGTCTTGATAGACAGCTGAAGAATGACGAATCCTCCCTAAGAGGAAACCAGAGAGAATCCCAACGCAATGCCATCATCCTTGAGCGGCAACTGGAAGACTCGCGCCGCGCACAAGGGGAGGCGGCAAAGGAGCGGGGAGAATTACAGCAGTTGGAGAGCACAATCCGGAGCGGCCGGTTCGCAACGACTGAACTGGCCGAACTCAAGGCCAAGGAGGGCGCTCTAGAGTCACTGGACTATTCTCCACAGTGGCATGAGGAAGTGTCTCGCAAACTGCAGGAACTGCAGAAGTATCAGCTGCTGAATCAGCAACTAGCGGAAGCGCGGCGCAACTTGCCCCAGGAGCGAGATGCCCTCGCCAAAGTCCGGCAGGCCGTCGAGGACCGTCGGGAGCGGCTTTCCCAGATGCGCGAGTCCCTCTCCACGCTGGACAGCGACCAAGCCCGGCTCAGTGAAGTCCGCCATCAACTGTCGAGGCTCTCGTCGGACATTGTCGGTCTGGAATCGCGGCACGATGAGCTAATCGCCCGTCGGGGCCAACTCCAGGGAAGCCTTCAACGTATCGAGGAGCTTGAGCGGCAGATACGCCGACAGACACGGGAACTGCGTCGTTTGCGCGAGGAGCAGGCCATCTACGAGGAGTTGCGGGTGGCCTTCGGGCGCGAAGGAGTGCAGGCGCTGCTCATCGACACCATCCTGCCACAAATCGAAGCTGAAGCGAACAGCCTGCTCGCCCGGATGACCGAAGGCCGGATGCATCTCAAGCTGGAGAGTCAGCGTCCTTTGCAGTCACGCAAGGGCCAGTTCGCGGAGACCCTGGAAATCAAGGTCAGCGACGAACTGGGACACCGCAGCTACGAGATGTTCAGCGGCGGCGAGGCTTTCCGCATCAACCTGGCCCTGCGGATTGCCCTATCCAAAGTGCTTGCCAACCGGAGCGGCGCACCTCTGCCGACGCTGTTCATCGACGAGGGATTCGGAACGCAGGACTCAGCGGGCCGGGAGCAGATACTGGACGTGCTTTCCACGTTGGAGCAGGACTTCAAGTGCATAATCGTCATTACGCACCTGGAGGAGCTGAAGGACTACTTTCCCGTGCGTATCGAAGTGCTGAAGCGCGACGGGGCGTCGACTGCGTGGATTAGTTAGCTCCCTAGTCTACCCTGCAAGTCTGGATTAATGCTGTCAGGTCATCCTTAGACGACATTCCATTGCACATCTCGATTAGACGCTCTGCCGCACCGGGGGCCGCCACGTCCTCAACCAGCCATTCCATCTTTCGCTTCAGATCTGCCTGGCTGAATGGGGCATCGGGATGTCCTCTGGGCTGATGAATCTCGACCACCTGGGTTTGACCGTCAGTTAACTCTGCCTCTACGCGGACCCCAAGGATACCCCTTTCAATGAAGGCTGAATCGCGGGCTTGATCGAGGACCAGGTGGACCTTGTCCATCAAGGCCTGCACGTCGGGACGCGTCCAGGGAGCGCCCTCGAATTCTCTCGGCGTGAGTTTGCCGTGCAGAAGCGCCATCGACATGACGTAGGGCGTGCTGTGGTCCGCCGATTCTCTATTGGCGGGCCTGTAGGCCTCTGCCGCCCCCTGGACACCCGATGCCACGTTTCGGTGACCGTACAATGTTATTTTCTCAATCCTGTCAGCCCTCATCCCTCGTCGATACAGCTCCGTCGACGCCTCCACCGCCGCCTGGGTAAATATCTGAGACGGGTAGGCCTTGATGATGTTGCGGGTGGTGTGCCACTGCTTGCCTAGATGGGACATGCCGTTCAAGTCCACGTCGTCAACGGCGACGGGGCCAAGGGTCTCTATGGCGGTCTCCAGAGCGTCGTCTGAAGCGGTTACGCCCAGCATGGCCATTTCCGCCGAATCAACGGCGCGCTGGCCAACCATGCCTACGGACACGGCCTTAATCCAGGGGATGCTGTGGGAGGGTTTGAGCCACGTGTTGAGCACCATGCCCGTGGCGCCGGAGAGTCCCGCCGCGTGGACGGCCTGTGCGGGAGTTCCGCCCGCCAGCCGGACAAGCAGAATGGGCGCTACCCAGGTGACCTGGGTGAGGGCGTGAAAGCCGCGGGCCATGAAGGGAAAGACGCGGTTCAGGGCGGCCTGCAGCTCATAGGAGGCGACGGCGCAGGTGGCAAACTCGTCCGCCGAACGACCATGCTTCTCCGCCATTGCCAGCAGGCTGGGCGTGGCGTCGCTGAAGTGTCCTCCCCTGCCTCCCGGTTCGTACAGGATGTCGTTGGCGTCGAGATAACGCACCATGGTCCCGTTTACCAGCGCGGCCCAGTCTGCTGGAATCTTTCGGTCGGTGCCGATGATGGTGGATTCGCCGACGCTTCGTCGCTCCGCCATCCAGCGGCGCAGCGCAGTGGCCGGCTCGCTGGGATAGGCGCCAATCATGCAAGCCACGGTATCAGCCAGATACGTCCTAGCAGCCTTTTCGACTTCATCCGGGACGTCCGGACATGTCAACGAGAAGGCGAACTCGGCCATGACTTCAGTGAGGGTCATTTGCTGGGCAGCCTAGAGCTCGTACTCCTTCAAGTCAGGGGGCACCACCAGATTTGCTTCCGTTAACGACTGGACTTCTGAGGGCGACCAGTCGGGCGCGACCTCTCGCAGCACCATTCCTTCAGGCGTGACCTCAATTACAGCAAGGTCCGTTACCACGAGGCCTACGCATCCCTTGTCCGTCAGTGGGAAGGTGCACTCCTTCACGATTTTGGGTCGGTTCTGGCGGTCCGTGTGTTCCATGGCGACTATTACCCGCTTTGCGCCGACGGCAAGATCCATCGCGCCGCCGATGTTTCCCACGCCTCGTTGGGGGAGCATCCAGTTGGCAAGGTCTCCTAGTTCCGACACCTGCAGGGCCCCAAGCACCGTTACTTCCACGTGTCCACCCCGGATCATGGCGAATGCCTCATCGGAGCCGAAGAAGGCCATACCCGGTACCCAGCTAAGGAACTGTCCGCCAGCGTTGATGAAGTCGTAGTCCTTCTCGTGTTCCTCTGCCAGAGGGCCGTAATTTAGCACGCCGCTTTCGCTGTGGTACGACACCGACTGTTCGCCCTCCAGGTAGTTGGACACCAGCGTGGGTATACCGATGCCTAGATTCACCACCGCTCCCGCCGGAAGCTCTTTCGCCACACGCATGGCAATGACGTCCCTCGGCAGCCGCTCCTTCTCCAACCTAGCCCTCCCCAACCGGCCGGAAGGGGGAAAAACCTTCCGGTCTCTTGACGATTCTGTCCACGTACAACCCCGGGGTCACAATTTCGTCCGGGTCCAACTCGCCTGCCTCCACGATTTCGTTCACCTCAGCGATGGTGATCTGTGCTGCCGTCGCCATGGCGGCGTTGAAGTTCCGTGACGTACCGCGGTAGACGAGATTTCCTGCCGTATCCGCCTTGTGGGCGCGGATGAACGCGTAATCTCCGCGAATGGCCTGCTCCAGCACGTATTCTCGTCCATCGATCTTCCTTGTCTGCTTGCCCTCGGCTACGACTGTGCCCGCACCGGTGGGCGTGAAGAACGCGGGGACTCCCGCGCCTCCCGCCCTCAGCCGCTCCGCCAGCGTACCCTGGGGCACAACCTCCAAAGTCACCTCTCCCCGCTGATACGCCACCTCGAAGGCCGACGGCCTGGAAGGTGACGGAGACACTGGGAAGGAGGCAATGGCGTGCTTTATCTGCCCCCTTTCGACGAGGATGGCATGGTCGACGGCCTGGAGGCCTGGGGAAGGTGGTTGACCGAAGGTGGAAACACGGGCTATTCCTACGGTGTTGCCTACCACGGTCAGATCGCGCGTCCTCTTATCTCGCAGGGCCAGCATCAGATAGTGGGCCATTCCTCCGATGCCGCCGAAACCGTCCATCAGAATGGTCGCGCCGTCGGGTATGTCCCCTACTGCGGACGCAGCATCAGGAAAGACCTTGTCAGGGGGTGAAGTTTCGGGGATGTGAAACTCCATCTCGTTGACCTGTGCGGCGACCCTCAGGCGGGGTTCCGTCTCCGATTGGATCTCCTCAGTTGACCAACCGGGCGCACGTTCCTTCAACACCAGCCCTTCCGTTGTTACTTCAATGACCGCGATATCGGTAACGATGAAATTTACCCTGCCCGCGACGGTCAAGGGGTAGGTGCATTTTCGCAGTATCTTCGGATTTCCCTGGTTGGAGTGCTCGGTGATGGCGATGAGACGCTTTGCTCCGGCGGCCATGTCGAGACCCCCGCCGGGACTTCCCACGCCCTTGCTAGGCACCATCCAGTTGGCCAAGTCTCCCCGCTCAGACACCTGGAGGGCACCCAGCACCGCAACGTCAAGCCTGCCACTGCGGACGATGCTGAAGGCGTCGGTGTGGCTGATGGCGGCGCCGCCCGGATGCCACCTGACGTGTTCGGCGCGAGCGTTGATGAGGTCGGGGTCCTCCGCGCCCTCCGGGGCGTGGGCTCCGTAGCCCAGAATACCGTTCTCCGAGTGCATCACCACCCCGCGACTATCGGGGACATAGTTGGCCACCAGGGTCGGCATGCCGATGCCGAGGTTCACCACATCCCGGGGGCGCAGTTCCGCCGCTACCCGCAGGGCCATCAGCTCCCGGCTCAACCTTTCAGCCATTATTTTCGTCTTGCCAAGCCATCACTGTAATTTTCGTTGCCAAGGTTGTATTGGGGGATGAGGGAAGATGGATTTCTGTACTCGCATTAAGGAGAGGGAGCGTAGGCAAGAACGATGTGTGGAGGCGACGAGATTCTTCACTTCGCTGTGCTTTGTTCAGAATGACATCTGGGAGGGTGGGCTTACATGAGGCCGGGGATTTTGAGTCCGCCGGCGAGGCCACCGAGCTTCTGGGCGGCCATTTCCTGGACCTTCGCTGCAGCGTCGTTGACGGCGGCGGTTACGAGGTCCTGGAGGAGTTCGATGTCTTCGGCGGCTTCGGGGTCGATTTCCACGGACTCGACGGTCTGCTTGCCCGTCATCACCACCCTGACGACGCCGCCTCCGGCGGTGCCGAGAACGGTGGCGTTTTCGAGGTCGCTTTGGGCTTTTTGAAGCTGGGCCTGGAGCTTCTGGGCCTGTTTGATCATCTTTCGATTCATCAAGGTTCAATGGTCCTCTCGTCTAGAATTCGCCCGCCCATCTGCCTGGCAGCGCGCACCAGGGGGCTGCTGACGGCGGCGGGGCGGTTGGTGGCGCTGTCCATGAGGGTAAGTTTAACTTCGTAGGGCTTGCCGAGGTAGTGGTTGAAGGCGTTCTTGATAGCGGCGCTGCCCTCGGCTTCGCGGAGTTCACTTTCCATGCGCTCAAGGTTGGAGGGGTACCTGAAGGGGAGCACGACGGAACCGTTTTCCAGATGGGGGCTGCGGCAGTCGTTGAGGAGGGCGCCGAGGAAGAAGCGCTTGCCCTTCTGACGCCGGAGGGAGCGGACAATCTGGTCCCAGATGGCGGGGGCGATGGGATCGCCGTCTACGTGGGCAACGGGGGCCGGTGTAGGAGTGGGGCTGGGTGCGTTGGCCGGAGCGGATTGCTTTGGGGGGGCGGGTTGTCGCTGGGGTCGGGGTTGGGAGGGCGGGGGACGGCGGTCGGTGGAGTAGGGCCTGCTGTTGTCACGAACAGGGGCGGGGGCGGTCCCTGCGGATGCGGCGGGACTGGTGGGTTGGGCTTCCTGAGCGAGGGAGGTCTCGTCGACGGCGAGTTCCAGAGGGAGGCTGCTGGTGGCGTCGAGCCGCAT
>DAOUKX010000150.1:0-16756 GCA_034420855.1 Dehalococcoidia bacterium | reverse complement strand
CTCTGGTCGGCGGCGTACTTGTCGGAAAGGAGGCCTGCTACGGGGATGACGTTGTGATTAGGGTCCCCTCCGTATTCGATGCGGTCTGTGATTGCCAATCTGACGGCTTCTATCTGCCGGTGAAGTGTGTCAGCGGATCCGTATACAAGTTCACCCGGAGCAAAGCCCTCGAGTATCTTTAGGGTCTCCAGCAGTTGAAACCCGTCTGAGTTGGGTGGAGGTGACAATACCCTGTATCCACGATAGGTTATTTCAATCGGATCCTCCCAACACGCGTCGTAATCCGCAAGGTCTTCCTCCGTCAGCAGACCCCCCAAATCACTGGAGCCTTCCACCATTCGCTGGGCCAGTTCACCCCTGTAGAAGACTTCTTTTCCACCTTTGGCGACCTTCCTCAAGCTATCGGCCAGTTGTGGCTGAAGCAGCTTCTCACCCGGTTCAGGCACCTTGCCGCGTGGCGCCAGGATGTTCCTGGAGCTGGAATAGGCAGACCAGCGGGGCTGGCCGTCTGTTATCAAATTGTTGTTCAGGTGGGTTACGGGGAATCCCTCTTCTGCATAAGAGATTGCAGGTTGAAACAGCCTCTCTAGTTCCAGTCCACCATAGGTCTCGTGGAGAGTAAGCCAGCCCGCCACATTGCCGGGCACAAGAACGGAAAGGATGCCGCTCTCCTTGTTCTGGTCGGTAAAGAGGGAAGGCTCCGCTGCAGCGGGCGCCCGTCCTGTGAAGTTCAAAACCCTGGTGCGCTTCTCCCTGGCGACGTAAGCAAGAAGGCAGCCCACTCCACCCATTCCCGACATATAGGGCTCGACTACATTCAGGGCCGCGACGGTGGCTACTGTGGCGTCGAAGGCATTGCCTCCATCCATGAGGGCGCGCAGCCCGGCGATTGAGGCGATCGGATGGGCGGAGGCGACCATCCCCCTAGCGCCCATGATTACCGGTCTGTGAGACTGGACCAGACTACTTTGGTTCATGGGGCCTCCCTAATCATTGTTTTCTTTCAGTTATGTTAGGCAAAGATAGCTGAGTGAATCGTACTGTGCAATGCCGGATAGTGTCTTAGGTCAATCGTTGTTTCTTGATGTCTTTGAGCCACCTGAGCATCGTATCAAACAGTTCTTCCTCGCGATCCATGTAGCCGTGGTTGGCCCCGGCAATTTCGTTGACCTGGGCGTGGGAGTAGGCGGCTGATCGAAGGCTGCGTTGGGCTGCGCCGCACACGGGGATCTCTTCCGGCCCTCCGACGGCGCTTTCCTCTGAGCCGAATACGAAGAGGGTAGGACATCCCGTATTAGCGGCGTGCGTGGTAACGCTGTAGCGATTGTCGGGATTGAAACAATCGACGTAGGCCCCTGCGCTCCACGTGGATCCCCAGGGAACTCTCGGACGGAGCAGCACATCTGGATTGCCCTCTGCTACGTTGCGGACAGATTCCCGGAAGGGCGACGAAAAGTCCTCTCCGTGAAGCCCGACAATTCCTTTGTGGTCGTATTCGCCCGGGGACACGGCGATGACCGCCTCCACGTTCTCGAACTTTTCCGTTGCCTCGGCGTAGATGGCTCGAACGGCCCCTCCGCTGTGGCCGCCTATGGCTATGCGCCGGTGTCCTCGCTGGCGCAACAGCTCCAACCAAGTTCCAAAGTCGACCCGGGAATCATGTACGGATTCGAAGGCGTAACCGGCCAGCGGACCTCCTCTTGCGCCACCGGCGACGTGATCGTGGCCGCGGCGGTTGGCCGACAAAAAAGCTATGCCCTTCTCCGCCATACGCTGTCCAAGGCCCAGGTAAAGACGACCATAGAAGTTGCCGCAATCGCCATGGAAGAACAGCACGGCGTCCACTGAAGCGGGCGGACCCTGGTTTGCGGGGGCAAAATAAGCGCCTGAAAGGGAAATTCCGTCAGGTGTGGTTACGTCAACAAGGTCCGCAAGCATTTTTCCTCCTTCTCCGTTGCATGCCATTCGATAGATGGTCCGGCAAGCACCTGGATTGTAACCGTCGACAACGGTGCTAAGCAAAGCGGACTCCGGCATAGCCTTGCCGGATAGCGGTTATTTAGACGACTATGGAGAATCTGCGGTATAGTCGATATTACCGAGGGTTGGCTGAACAGATACCGGCCGGCTTAATCCGTACCCGGAGGTTCGGGCTGAAGTGAAGGCAGTCGTGGAGCAATGAACCAGACCCCCTCGCAGAAGGCGAGCGCGTTTCTGGAGAGGCGTTCCGGATGGATTGTCACTGGGATTGTATTGGCGACTATTCTGCTCCTTCTGCCACTCGTGGCCTTGGCGCCGGGAGAACAGGCATCCACTGAACCAGGGGGTCCCGTTTTCGACCTGCGCGACCTGGTGAACGAACGCTTCCCGGACGAACTCTATGTTCCGACTTACATTCTTGAGTCGCCCGATGGGCCAGAAGGCGACATTCTGAACCAGGCAGCGCTCTGGGAATTGTACCAGAATGAGGAAGAGATGCGTCGCTTGGATGAGCGTGGCGAACTGCACCCTCCGAAGTTGGAGGTGCAGAGCTACCTGTACAAGGGAATCAGCCCTTCCACTCAACGTCCCGTCCATGGAATTTATTCCGTGGCTGACGCCGTTCAGGCCGTCCTGGGGGAGATTGGGTCCGATCTGGAACGTGCTATTGATGAAGAGGTCAAGATTGCTCTTCATTTTGTGTTACTGGAAGGATCGCCGACTATCGGATTTATGGAATCCCTTTCCGAAAGGGCCAGTTACACGCTTGAATACGTCGAAGGAATTGGTCAATACCGTCGCTGGCGTTCTCCGGCGATAATCAGCTTCGTTTTTGCGGAGAACGATAAGCTAGGCGGAGGCCCCCAGACCATCAACGTTGGTGCGGACGAGGCCGCCATACAGAAGGAGCACTTTGGCCGGAACATACTGAGGGCCCTGCGTGGCGACGAGCGAAACTACCGGCTGTGGGGCCTTGTCTTAGACCCAAATCTTGAATCCCAAGATGAAGGGCGTACCACCATGCCCTTCATTGTTGCCACCGTTATCGCCGTGCTTGTGGTGATTGGAATCAGTCTTAGATCCTGGCGCGCGGTGCTGCTATCAGCCATCGGTCTCGGCATGATGATTGTGTGGCTAAAGGGAATATCCAACCTCGTTGGTCTCAAGGCGGGCCTGGTGGTGGAGCTTATCGTCCCTATCGCGATGATTTCCCTGGGTGTGGACTTCGCCATCCACGCCCTTCATCGCTACAGAGAAGAGCGAGGCAGAGGACTGGGCCCACGCCCTGCGCTAAGGGTGGGATTCGCGGGAGTTGTTGGCGCGCTTGTGCTTGCAATGCTCACCGACGGTATGGCCTTCTTCTCCAACACCGTCTCCGGTATTGAATCGATTATCGGATTTGGCATTGCAGCCGGCATAGCCGTCATTTCCTCCTTCATAATCATGGGCGTGTTCATCCCGTTGGTCTACATGCGCCTGGATGCGCTGCGGAAGTCCGGACATCCTGACGATGCTCCTGGACCTGGTGGGCACACTTCCACCAGAGGCGACGCATCGCGAGAATTCCTCCGAGTGGAATGGATAGTGGCGAGGCTTGCTCGGCGTCGTCTGATTGTGCTTCCGATTGTGGCAATAATCACGGGCGCTGCGCTGGTGTTCGCCTTCAGGCTGGAGGCCGAGCTGGACGTGAAGGATTTTTTTGACAGCAGCTCTGACTTCGTCGTCGGGCTGGATAAGTTCGACTATCACGTTGGAAACACGCAGGGTGAGCCCGGCATTATCTATATTGAAGGCGACCTGTCTTCCGACGAGTCCCTTGAGGCACTTAGAGAGTTAGAGGGGAAGCTGAAGGTCAATTCCCACGTAGGCAAGGGAGCCGATGGAGAGCCGACCTTCTACAGCTGGACCATCTTTGATCTGATGGAGAGCCTTATCGACAGTGACTACGCACGCAGCCAGGTGCAGCGAGTCACAGGACAGACCATAACCGATGAGGATGGAGACAAGATCCCGGATTCCCGAGCCCAAGTACGGGCAACCATAGAGTATATTGTGGAGTACGGCATTCCGATGGATGAGTCCACGCCGATATTTACGGCGCGGCAGGTGCGGGGCAGTCTGTCTCTAGACCCCACGAAAGATGCTAATAATGCCCTCCTCCTGCGGGTTGCGCTGCCAGGTACAAGAGAGCAATCCAAAGTGGCTTCGGCACGTGAGGCGGTCGAGTCTAACCTTGAGTTTCTTGATGAGGTCTCCTCCATTTCAATGGTGGGACTGACGGGTTCCGCCTTTACCAGGGAAGCCTCTTTGGATGCAGCGGTACGTTCACTGTTGATATCGTTGCCCGTGGCCGTGGTTGCGTGCTTCCTGGTGGCCGCGGTCTTTATGCGTTCGGTGCGATATGCCTTCGTTACCATTATTCCCATTGGCCTGGTGGTTGCCTGGCTCTACGCGATAATGTATTTGCTGGGGTTTGATCTCAACTTTGTGACCGCCACCATCGGAGCAATTTCCATCGGTGTGGGGGTGGACTTCTCTATCCACCTTACCCAGAGATTCCGTGAGGAAGTGTCCCGGGACGGGAGTGGGATGGGGGCAATTGAGCGGGCAGCGAAAAGCACGGGAATGGCCCTCATTGGGTCGGCTTCCTCCAGCGTATTGGGCTTCGCAATTATGGGATTTGCCCCAATGCCAATGTTTTCCGCTTACGGCACTCTCACCGCGGTGATGGTGTTCATGGCCGCCGCCGCCGCTCTTCTGGTGCTCCCTTCCCTGCTCTTGCTGGTAACGCCACGGCGGGAACCGCCTTCCTAGTCTACGATAGAAGGAGGCCAACTTCTCAGATTATCAATCGCTGGATTCGCCACGTCGATAAAGTTTTCGTGCTGTTCAAAGCCCACTCCCTACGCATTTTTTCATCAATGTATTGGCGCTTGCCCATTCCCTTATTACTTCTTGGGCAGAGCCAGATGATGTGCATGATAGTTCGTCAATGCAATGGAGATCCGGGGAAGTCAGTGATACGTATTATCAGGTAAGAGACGGAACGGCAGGAGGGATGTGATGAATAAGAAAAGAGCCCACAACGGATGGAAATTGTTCAGGATAGCGTCCGTTTCTACCCCGGCGCCAACCACCCCCGAAAGCGCCGATCAAAACGATGGCTTACGATTCGTCGGCAAGATTTGCTCCAAGGAGACCGGAATACCCCTGGATTACACCCAGGTGTGCGTCGGTGATGGGGCTGGACGGATAGTCATGGTGCCGCTTACTTTGAGCGCTGACCTGGTGGCAGGGGGCGATGGGACCATCGACCTGCATCTAACGCTCGACGAAGAAAACTGGGACGAAGCGATGCGGCGGTCGAACTATGTCAGCAGATTCGGGACTCATACGCTGGTGTTCGGCCACAGGGTTCATCCCCACAACACGGACGCTGCGTGCATCGAATAAGACCTAGCCAAAGTTTTACAGGCCCGGTGAAGGAAGCAAGCCCTTCGGCAAATAGGGTTATCGACGGGATCGTTGGATTGAGTTTGAAACGTCTGCAATCAGTGGTGCTGTTTACGTTGGGAAAGGAGGGGTGAGATGACCAATAATGAATACTGGTGGCCTAATCAGATAAGCCTGAAAGCCCTCAGGCAGAACTCTCCGGCATCCGACCCGCTGGGCAAGGACTTCAGCTACGCTGAGGCGATCAAGTCGTTAGATGTCGATGAGCTGAAGACGGACATTGAGAAAGTAATGACCACGTCGCAGGACTGGTGGCCGGCCGACTATGGCCACTATGGACCGCTATTCATCCGGATGGCGTGGCACGCCGCAGGCACCTATAGAACCAGTGACGGCAGAGGCGGTGGCGGCTCAGGCTATCAGAGGTTTGCTCCTCTCAACAGCTGGCCAGACAATGCCAATCTGGACAAAGCGCGTCGTTTGCTCTGGTCGGTAAAGAAGAAATACGGCCAAAAGATTTCGTGGGCCGACCTGATGATATTCGCAGGCAACTGCGCCCTTGAGTCTATGGGACTCAAGACTCTTGGATTCGGATTCGGTCGTCCAGATGTGTGGGAGGCTGACGAGACCTATTGGGGGCCGGAGGACGAGTGGCTTGGAGACGAGCGGCACAGCGACGACGGAGGACTCCAGGAACCACTGGGAGCAGACCACATGGGCCTTATTTATGTCAACCCGGAAGGGCCGAACGGCAACCCGGCCCCGGTCGCTGCGGCAAAGAACATTCGCCAGACATTCAGCAGAATGGCGATGAATGATGAGGAAACTGCTGCTCTTATTGCCGGGGGACACACCTTTGGCAAAGCACATGGCATTGGCGACGAGGATTTCGTGGGTCCTGATCCTGAGGCTGCCAGCTTGGAGGAGCAGGGTCTGGGCTGGAAAAACAGCTTTGGGTGTGGTAAGGGGAAAGATACATTCACCAGCGGCCTCGAAGGCGCTTGGACGGCCAACCCGGTGAAATGGGATAACGACTTTGTAGAAAATCTCTATCGCTATGACTGGGAGATGACAGGCAGCCCGGCAGGCAAGACGCAATTCGCCCCCAAAGGTGGTGTGGGTGTTGCATCCGTTCCAGATGCGCACGATCCGACGAGAACGCACCCTCCCATGATGCTAACGACGGACCTAGCGCTGAGGATGGACTCGATCTACGCGCCGATTACCAAGCGGTTCCTCGAGGATCCGGCATACCTAGAAGATTCCTTTGCAAAGGCGTGGTTCAAACTGACACACCGTGACATGGGACCTCGAAGCAGGTATCTGGGGCCGCTGGTACCAGCCGAGTCGTTTCTGTGGCAAGACCCAGTTCCCGACGTTGATCATCAACTAATTGACGAGCAGGACGTTGCCGCTCTGGAGGCGAAGATCCTTGCCTCTGAGTTGTCCGTTTCGCAATTGGTGGGCACCGCCTGGGCATCGGCCTCAACCTTCCGCGGTACCGATAAGCGCGGGGGAGCGAACGGGGCGCGGATACGCCTCCACCCACAGAGGGACTGGGAAGTGAACAATCCCCCTGATCTTGACTATGTTCTTCAGGTGTTGGAGGAGGTGCGAACGGAGTTCAATGGCGCACAATATGATGGGAAGAAGGTCTCCCTGGCTGACCTCATAGTATTGGCAGGGTGCGCAGGGGTTGAACAAGCTGCAAGGAACGCCGGATATGAGGTCCAGGCACCATTTCGTCCTGGTCGCGCGGACGCATCCCAAACGTGGACGGACGCAGAGTCGTTCGCTGTTCTTGAACCCGCCGCCGATGGGTTTCGCAACTATTACAGGGCCGACAATCGTGAATCGGCTGATGAGATGCTGATAGAGCGAGCCGGTTTGCTTACCCTGACACCGCCTGAAATGGCGGTACTGGTTGGCGGATTGCGTGTTTTGAATGCTAACACCGGCTATTCTCCCCACGGTGTCCTCACTGACAGGCCGGAGAGATTGACGAATGATTTCTTCGTGAATCTGCTGGATATGAACACCAAGTGGCAAGAGTCCCCTACGAACGCAGGGGCTTACGAGGGACGAGACCGCGGTACGGGAGACCTTAAATGGACCGGCACGAGCGTTGACCTAATCTTTGGTTCAAACTCTGAGCTCCGGGCCATCTCGGAGGTCTACGCCAGTGACGATGCCCAGCAGAAGTTCGTTAAGGATTTTGTGGCTGCATGGGACAAGGTGATGAATCTAGACCGTTTTGACCTTGATTGAATTGCTTGCGTTGCTGTGTGCAGCCTTTCTCTGGTTGAGGATATTGGGCTGTCAGCCGCTTAAACTATTCGTTCTCCGGCCCGCATGACCATAGTCATGGACCGGAGGGCCCGGATGTCCGCAAGCGGGTCCTTGTCTACTACAATCAGGTCTGCCTCCTTGCCTGGCTCAATGGTCCCTATTGCCTGTTGCTGGCCGATGGCCCTGGCAGCCATGCCGGTGGACGCTTTAATGATGTCCATGTTGGTCATTCCGGCCTGGCTCATTAGCTCCAATCCCAGGCAGTAGTCTCCCAGGATCTCGACGGCATCGGTGCCGGTGACAATTTTGATGTTGAAGTCGTTCCACATCCGGCCCAGGAATTCAAGCTGACTCTCGCATTTGGCCTTCAAGTCATCCAACCGGCCTTGCTCCGCGGTGGTCAGGGGGCGCTCTAGCTCTTGCGCCAACAGCGCCTCTCTCTGTCGGAATCCCGTCTGGGACGTTGGACAGACAAACACACCTTGCCCGGCGATCCGCTCCGCTATGGCTTCGTTGAACTCATAGGAGCCATCCGGCTCTCTGAAACCGGCGTGCTCTATCATGTCTATGCCCGCATCGAGTACGTTGGTCAGACTCTGTGTCGCCAGACAGTGGGCGGTGGTGAGTTTGCCGAATTTGTGGGCTTCGTCAATGATGGACCGCAGTTCCTCCACGCTATAGGACGGTCTACGGTTGTCTGTGATAGTCGTAGCGCCGCCGGAAGCCATAATCTTTATGTGATCGGCACCGTCCTTAATCAGCTCTCGCACCGCCGTGCGTACTCCCTCAACTCCGTCCGCTTCCTGATTGCACCAGTGGAAGTGACCTCCGGTAATGGTTACCGGACGGCCGCAAAGATAGAGGCGCGGCGTGGTGGCGTAGCCCCTGTCAGCGGCTTCTCTGAGATCAAACGTGACCCGGTTCCTGGCGCCGTTTTCTCGAACCGTCGTGACACCACACTTCAGGTGGGTGAGGGCGTTTCGGGCGGCTCGCAGCAGCATGATCTGGTCGGAATCGCTGTTCATTAACTCTTCGTGGGAGCAGCCGTAAACGCCGAAGGAGAGATGAATGTGGGAATCGATCAGGCCCGGCAGGAGATATCCGTTGGGGAAGTCCAGTGTTCGCACGTGCTGGCCTTCGGGGAGGGAGATTTCACCCTGTTGCGCCACGGCTTTGATAGTAGACTCCTCGACGATAACGGCAGCATCAACGAGGGGCCTGGTTCCGGTCCCGTCAATGAGGGCTCTTGCTTTTATCACGGTAACGGCGGGCGTAGGGATCAATGGGGCGCTCCCGTGTTCGAGTATGATCAAGTTTCCACCGGTTTACTGGCGCGTATCGTCTTCAATTGTTGAGCGACGCGCAAGGCCTGTATGGAATCCATCATTGCTGAATCCTCCGGATGGGCTACTTGCACATTCTCTTTCAAGTCAACGACAAACCGGGCGGCTTCGTATTGGCGGCGGGGCTAAGCCTAAGCCTGTTTGATACCCTTGGCAGCCTGGTGATAAGATGAGCCAACCTGAACGGCGGCCTGTTCTGACCCGGGAGGTTATGAAATGGACGCAATAAATCCTCTGGTTGATAGGTGGATTCGAGACGCGGCCAAGGACCCTGACGCCTTTTGGGAGCGCGCTGCCCGGTCTCTACCCTGGTTTCGCAGTTGGGACACGGTTTTTGAATGGGACTTCCCTGAATTTCAATGGTTTTCGGGCGCTGAGACGAATCTGGCGTACAACTGCATGGACCTTCATGCCCAAGGCCCCCACAGAGGGCGTGCAGCACTGGTATACGTCAATGAGCGTGGAGACAGAACCGTCCTGACCTATGCCCAGCTTCAACATCACGTTGGAATAGTCGCGGCGGCTTTACGAGGAATGGGGATTCAAAAGGGTGACCGGCTGACCATCTACATGCCCGTTTGCATTGAGTCCATTCTTCTGATGCTGGCGACCATACGCATTGGCGCCATTCATTCGGTGGTCTTTGCGGGATTCGGGGCGGAAGCCCTAAGGGAGAGAATAAGGGCCAGTGGCTCCAAGCTGGTATTTACGACTGACATCACCTATCGCAAGGGCA
Organism: Dehalococcoidia bacterium; assembly: GCA_034420855.1. Lineage (GTDB taxonomy): Bacteria > Chloroflexota > Dehalococcoidia > Lucifugimonadales > JAPULR01. Next base: position 6,955 of record DAOUKX010000150.1, on the reverse strand, counting down.
CAGACATCCCTCTGAAGTATATTGTCGACGATTCTTTGGCGGATGCCGAGAGCTCCGTTACCAACGTTATCCTGCTGAAGCGTGGGGAGGATGACGTGCCCATGACCATGGGGAGAGACCTGTCCTGGGAAGAATTCATTGGCCGAGGGGAGGGGCAGAGCAGCGAATTTGTGCGCATGGAGGCCAATGAACCCGCCTTCATTCTGGCTACCTCCGGCACCACCGCCAAGCCCAAGCTGGTGGTCCATACCCACGGGGGCTACCAGGTTGGCATACACAGTATGGCCCAATGGTGTTTTGGAATGAAGCCGACCGACGTGTGGTGGGCCACCTCTGACATTGGATGGATTGTGGGACACAGCTACATTGTTTACGCTCCCCTGCTGATGGGCTGCACAACAATCGCCTATGAAGGGGCATTTGACTATCCAAATCCCGACCTGGTCTGGAGCATAGTCGAAGAGTTTGGAGTGACGGGCATCTTCACGTCGCCCACCGCAGTAAGGCTGTTGACACGGTACGGCGATGACGCAATGCCCAAGTCCGCCTTGGACTCTCTGGAGCGTGTATTCTGCGCCGGCGAGGTGCTGAATCCTCCGGCTTGGGAATGGCTCCAGAAGGAGGCTTTGGGGAACCGGATACCTGTGATTGACCATTACTGGCAGACGGAAACGGGAGGGCCGATCGTGGGTAATCCATACGGTCTGTCTTTGCTTCCAATCAAGCCCGGTTCCGCCGCTTTACCCCTGCCGGGAATAGACGTGGCCGTCATGACCCTGGAGGGAGAAGAATGCGGCCCCGACGAGAAGGGAATTTTGACCATAAAGCGTCCCTTCCCAAGCCTGACCCCCACACTCTGGGGGGAGACCGACCGCTATGCCGCCGACTATTGGACCCGTGTCCCGGGAAAGCGGGTCTACTTTGCCGGAGATTCCGCCCACATCGACGAAGACGGATATGTCTGGTTTGCGGGTCGGGCCGACGAGGTAATTAAAATCGCCGCCCATCGGATTGGCACCGTGGAGGTTGAGTCAGCTCTTCTGACCCATCCGGCAGTCGCCGAAGCGGGAGTTACGGCACGACCTGATGAGATCAGGGGAGAGGTAATTTCTGCCTTCACCGTCCTGAAGGGAGGATTCCATCCCTCCGACGAACTCAGGCGCGAGTTGATTCAAACGGTCAGGCGGAACCTGGGGCCCATCGCTGTGATCGGCGAGTTGAATTTCGTGGATCTGCTGCCCAAGACGCGCAGCGGTAAGATAATGCGACGCGTGCTTAAGGCTGTAGTTCTTGACCAGGAACCGGGCGACATTACAACCATTGAAGATGAAGGATCAGTCGAAGACGCCCGCCAGGCATGGCAGCAGATGAAGGCCGCCGCCAAGAACCAGGTCTAACGCACCTTCTCTACCCGACATCAACATTTGGTGGCATGGCACCCTCTCGCTGCCGGTGAAGGCCCGTATTACAGGCAATGGGCTGGGGAACAAAAGAGAAGTCTTTCCAGTTGATTGAATCGGCCACCCTCCACAGGGCCGCACTGGTCCTGGTGAGTTTCGTGCTTTTCAACAATGTCGGCACCGGGTATCATGTTTTTCACAAGCGTGATGAAGCCAATTGATGAGTTCGAGAAGAGTGGAGGATGACAGGTGAATACCATCAACACCGTTGACGACAGGTTTGACGATGCAGAACGGGGCCTGGAATGGTTGGAGAAGCTCGAGGCCCTACAGGTGCGCTCAGCATCCGACCAGGCGGCCTTGGAAGTGGCGGAGTACGTTTTGAAGCTGCGTAGGGCAGTCACCGAGTTGGCTGGTGACCGCAACGCATCAGAACTGGACGAGAGTGTAGGACAGGAGACCGTGCTGTTGGTGGAAGAGTTGCGGCGCGAAGAGGAAAATGATTATTGGAATACGAGGATCCGTCCCGCGCTTTTGAAATTAAACGAGTGAGAATCCGGCAGTCCTGTTCTGCACTAGTCTGAGATAGCAGATTCGCCGGTGTAGAAGGCCGTCGTCCGCCTAGCCGCAGCCTCTGCGTCCTCAGGGCTGGTTCCGGCTTCGATAGAAGCCTGCCCCCATCTTTCGCTGGATTCGGAAATGAATGCCCTGCCGTTTTGAGAGGTAACAAACTCGACCTCGTCAGGCTTTGGCATGTCTGGCCGCACGATATGTAATGCGAGTCCCAAAAGTGCCGTCTCCCAGCCAACACCTACTGCGCCCGGACCGTAGGTAGCCCAATGTTCCGATAGCAGTGCGGTGTGGGTGATAGTGAGCCTGGATTCGCCTGCTTTCGTAGCCGAGAGGCCCACCTTAACCCAGCTGACGTCTCCGGCGAACTCCCATGTGAGCGTGAAATCCGACAGCTGTTGGCAAGTGGTTATCGTGCCGCCCGCGTTGTCTTCCAACTGATAACGGCCGCCCAGGTGGAGATCTCCGCTAATCGGCATAGCCCAGCGCGGGATTCTCTGGATGTTGGTGACTGCATCCCACAGATTCTCGACCGGGGTAGAGTAGATTCGGGAAAGAGTGACAGCGCGAGCAGGTTGTCCATCGCGCATCAACGACGATACGGACCGCTCCATAGCGGATAGATGACCATCCAGGTCAAAGTTCATAGCTCATCTACGACCTTCCCTGGGACCGCCCCAGAATATTTTGGGGATTATAACCGGTATTTTTCCTGGCTGAAAGTACGTTAACGGTATATCTCCTCGCCTCGCTGCAGGCGAAGGGCAATCTGGTAGGTCTGGCCTTCCGCACGGGGAGTGGGTGAATGTGCCGCAAGGAATCTGGAAAGGCCTATCATCACGTGGCGTGCCGACTCGATGCACTCCCGGGAGGCAAACTGTTTGAAGGCTGCGTCCAGGATCTGGAATGAATGAAAATCTGCATCCTCTCTCAGCATTATCCTTCCCATGGTGGACATCAGATTATCTGAGTGACCGTCGCCGGCAAGGTAGTCGGAGACGGCCTTGGCTGATTCTTCGACTTGATGTCGCACGTTTACCATGTCCAACAGCCTTCCAAGTATTTCCGTGGAGGATTCGTGGCTTGATGAGGATGCAGGAAGGGGCATGGGAGGCAGGTTCAGGAAGCGGTCCAGGTAGATGCTCATTGCTACGTCATAAACTCCACGCAGAAGTTCCGGGGTGGGGATGCGTTTCAATGCCTGGTGGAGGCCGTTGGCTGCAGTCAATGTATTATGCACCGTGTCCCAGTCGCGAAATTCGTTGGAGGTATGGAAATGGGCCATGCGTAGAAAGGCTGCGTGGGCTACGGCGGCTCCGAGTTGTTCTGCGGTGGCCCCGGCTGCGATGCTCTCATTGATGAATAAAATTATTTCTCTCGGGGAATCGCCCAAGATTGCCAAAGCAAGGGAATCCTCTTCCTGCCAAGTGACTGATCGGCTGCTACTTTGGGCTAAGAGGCCGGGAAGTTGCGTTCTCGCTTCCCAAACCATTGAGGAGATATCGATGGGACTGCGCCACTGGCTAAGTTCCTCGCTGCGGCGGGCCCGTGCCATTCCGTGCACCAGGCTGGGGAGCACCTGTCCGGCCATATCCCATCCAAGGTGGTCCAACAGCTCAAAAGCCTTGTTGGCAAAGTCGACCACGTGACCGCTGTCAAGGTAGATATGGTCTGTGCCTGCCGTGAAAATCATGCGGGCTACGTCTTCTCTGGAGACGCCGACTTCTATGGCGGTAGCCAGACATCTCTCGGCTCCTTCTTCGTCTCGTACTTCGATGAAGTTGCGGAACCATGAAGAAAATACCTCGGCACGCGTTTCACCGGTAGGAAGCGGGTCTATGGGAAAGCGCGGGGCCTTCCCGGCGCACTCTCTGGCGACGTGGAGAAGGCCTTGGTAGAGGGCTCTTGGTCGGTCTTCTTCGCGGAGCCTGGGCAGAATGTTTGCCGTACACGTCAGGATGCTCATGGCCGGACTCCATCCACCGGCCGAGTAGGTAGTGCCGAACTCAGCGCCTATTCTCAGGGGAACTCGATAGTCGGCGCCGGAGGCTTCCAGTCCAAGAACCGCCTTAGCTATGACCAGCCGGATGTTGTGCTCCATTCCGTCGTTCAGACGCCGCTGCCAGTGTCGATTATCGTCGCGCGGCGGCGGATACGGGTCCACCCACACCTTTCCATCCGCTACGGTACACGGAAAGGTGCGGACATCATCAGCGAAAGGATTGAACGTGCCCCCGCCGGCGAGATCGAAGCGGGCGTGATGCCAGTGGCAAGTTAGAATTCCATCCTTCACGCTTCCACGATCCAGGGGAAAGCCCATGTGGGGGCAGCGATTGTCCACTGCATGAACCTGGCCGCCGTGGTAGAACACCGCTATTGTCTGGCCGCCTCCGGTCACGACTATGCAACCCCGCTCTTTGACGTGTTCCAAGGAACCGACCAGGATATTTTGCTTGACTACTGTAGACATACATGCGCCTCCTTCACCTGATACCCATCTCACTTCCTTATCCTATCAGATGGGAAGCTGGGTCTACCCGTTCGCTATCCAGTCCACTACCCGCTCTCCAATCATGAGGGCTGTGGGATGGAGGCCTCCCGACCTGGGGATGCGGGGAACCACCGAAGCATCCGCTACCCACAACTTGTTCACTCCCTTGACCCGGCAGTTTTGGTCGACCACTGCCATAGGGTCAGAATCCGGGCCCATCCTGCACGTGCCGGAAACGTGTCTCGCCGTGCTCACGGTCTGGCGAATCCACAAGTCAAGTGCGTTGTCGTCGGCGAGAATTTCATCCGTTGGGCTGATTCGAAAATCTACCACATCTTTATATGGGTCGGATTCCAGCAGCCTGGCGGCGAATCGCAAGCCCTCACGCACTCGTCTGGCGTCGTTCGGGTTCTGGAGGTATCGGTAGTTGAAGGAAGGCTGTACGTTGGGGTTGGCAGAAGCCAGCCCTATGTAGCCTGAACCTTCCGGCAGTCCCAGGGTGCAAGAGATGCGCGCCGCCCGGTCCGGCGGGACATTTTCGGACAGGTATTTGGCGCGCAAGCCGGGTACGCGCTCCTCACGTTCATCTACTACGGTGCTCGTCTTGAGACCCATGTCGTTGATCTTAGTGGAGCCTTGAGATGTGTAGTGGAGAACGTAATGGGGGCTATCCAGGCCGGTGGTTAGAGTCTTCCCGTCTCTGACCTTGAACGTTATGTGAGCGCTCAGGTGGTTCCACAGACTTTGACCTATGCCGGAGAGTTCATGGACAAGAGGCACCCCGAACTGCCCCAGCATGTCTGCGGGGCCGATTCCCGACAACATGAGCAGTTGCGGGGACCTGAGAGCTCCGGCGCAAAGCACTACACGGTCCGCCTGCAGGTCGAATACCTCTCCACCGCTTTGGGCCTGAACGCCGACGGCCCTCGACCCTGCGAACAACACTTTTTGCACATAGACCCCGCCGCGAACAGTCAGGTTCATTTGGTGACGCATCGGGTTGAGGTGGGTGATGGCGGAGCTCATCCGGACGCCGTTCAGGTTGTTGGTTGGGGTTATCCCAAGGCCGGAGGGATTGGGACCATTGGTATCCTCGGTAACGCTGAATCCTTCGCACGTGCACGCCTCATAGAAGGCCCTTTGGATATCCGGCCAGGCGACGGAACGGCGCCGCCTTACCGGCATGGGCCCGTCGGCTCCGTGGAAGTCATCCTGTATATCCAGGTCGGTCTCCATTTTCTTGAAGAAAGGCAGCACCTTGGCATAGGACCATTCGTCGTTGCCGAGGGAAGCCCAGTTGTCGTAGTCCTCCGGGAATCCTCTTTGCATAGCCTGGCCGTTTATGGAGGAACCGCCCCCTATAACCTTGCCCTGGGCCACGTGAATCTCTCCCTGCTCCTCGGTGATCGTTCCACGCAAGGCCCAGTTGTGTTCGGAGTCCGGCGCCTCAGCGTACCTCGTATGGCCGAATTTGACCTCGTCCGGGAGATATGCGAAATCAGGATAGTCGTTGCCGGCCTCCAGTAGCAGGATGGAAAGGTCCAGGCGTTCAGCCAGCCTGCCGGCCACAACCGAACCGGCTGCTCCTCCGCCAACAACGATGACGTCGAATTTCATAAAGCATCCCCCCAATCTCCGATTTCACCTGATGAGGCTCATTATAGCGGTTGACTGCTCGGTGTGACTCGAAGGGAGGTATATTGTGACGATTGTCCAATTGTGTGGAGCATCTTCCAATGCGATTGCCACACTTCCAGACCATGCAATAGATGCTAAACTTCATAAGTGTGGCGCGGTTGCCCTACGATTTGATGACAGCGTCTACCGCCACCTGCATTTGTAGCTCTGGTCCCAACTCTCTGGTGGAGCGAGAGGTCTTTGGAATCACAGGAACCCTTCGTCCCTGACCGAAATGTCGAATCCGCACTGCCTCACGCCTCGACGGATGGAGCTGAATCGGGTTCTCCGGTCGCCCCCAAAGGCCCTATAACCCTAGCCGACGATGGAGTATCCACAAGGTCTGAGGCCAGGGAAGAATTGCGGCCTCGATCCCGCTTCAGACCGGCAAACTTTCGAATGCAGGTCCGCACCTTCGACTCTTTCCGTTACGGTCGATACCTGCGCTTGTGGTTCGCCATGTTGTGCTTTTCGTCGGGGTACTGGTTACAGCAGATTGTTGTAGGTTGGCTGACTTATGACGTGACGGGATCGCCGCTGTGGACGAGTCTAGCCCTGGGTCTCGACGCGCTTCCGATCCTGCTGGTGGGACCCATTGGAGGGGTGCTTGTTGACAGGTTCAGCCGTAAGCGACTGATAGCGTTCATTTACGGATACCAGGCCACGATAAGTGCCATCTTTGCCGCCGTTGTCCTAACGGGGAATCTGGAACTGTGGCATATCTTTGTCTATGTCCCCCTTATGGGGGTGGCAATAGTAATCAATGATCCTGCGCGGATGTCCCTTATTGCGAATATCGTGCCCAAGGAGAACCTGG
>DAOUKX010000149.1:0-2832 GCA_034420855.1 Dehalococcoidia bacterium | reverse complement strand
TGCGCTCGGTCTTTTCCCTGGCCCGCTCCGGGTTGTACTTCATGCCCAACTCGGCCTCCACGTTGATGATGCCGCCGGCGTTGATGACGTAGTCGGGGGCGTAGAGGATTCCGCGGCGAGCGAGGACCCTCGCGTCTTCCGGGGAGCCTAGCTGGTTGTTGGCGCCGCCAGCGACGACGTCGCACTTAAGGGCAGGGATGGTGCGGGGGTTGAGGACGCCACCTAGGGCGTTGGGGGAGAAGACATCGCAGTCTACTTCGTAGATTTCGTCGGGGGAGACGGTGCGAGCGCCGAAGGCTTGGGCACGCTGTAGGGCGTCGGGGAAGATGTCGGTGACGACAAGGCGGACGCCTTCGTCGATGAGATAGGGGACGAGATTCTCGGCGACGTGGCCGAAACCCTGAATGGCGACGATCCGACCCTCCAGAGAGTCGGAGTCCCACTTTTCCTGGGCACATGCCTTCATGCCGAGGTATACGCCGAGTCCGGTCATGACGGAGGTCTCGCCGCTGCCGCCGTTCTCGACGGGCAAGCCGACGACGTGGTCAGTCTCCCGGGCAACGTGGACCATGTCTTCGGGGGTTGCGCCGACATCTTCAGCGACGATGAATTTGCCGCCGAGGGTTTCTATGAAGCGTCCGAAGCTGCGGAAGAGCGCTTCCGACTTGTCGGTACGGGGATCGGCCATGATGAGGGCCTTGCCGCCGCCAAGGTCGAGGCCGGCGAGGGCAGACTTGTAGGTCATGGCTTTGGAGAGACGGAGGACATCTTCGATGGCAGCATCCTCAGTCTCGTGGGGCCAGATTCGGACGCCGCCGCAGGCCGGGCCGAGGGTGCTGTCGTGGATAGCGATGAAGGCTTTGAGACTCGAGGCGGGGTCGGAGCAGACGAGGAGCTGCTCGTGGCCTTCTTTTGCCATGAATTCAAGGATCTGCAAGGGGGTACTCCTTCTGTATTGAATACGAGCTCAGTCCAGCTGGCGGATTTGCTCTTCAAGGTCGGAGTCTGAGAGTGGTAATCAGGCCAAAAACACCTATAATCATAGCATGGTGAAGTTTCTGCATACGGCGGACTGGCAGCTGGGGATAACGCGTCACTTCTTGAGGGGTGAAGCGCAGCCACGGTTCAGCGCAGCGAGACTGGACGTTATCGAGCAAATGGGGAACATCGCCATCAATGAAGGATGTGAGTTTGTGGTGGTGTGCGGGGACGTGTTCGAGTCCAACCAGGTGGAGAGGCAGGTCCTGACGCGGGCGTTAGACAGGATGGGAGAGATGCCTTCGGTTTCGTTCTACCTGCTTCCGGGAAACCATGACTCGCTGGACGCTTCGTCAGTGTATCGTTCAAAGACCCTCGAGGAACGGAAGCCGGAAAACGTGGTGGTGTTGGATGGGTCGGGACCGGTGCAGCCGGTTCCGGGTGTGGAGTTGATTGGGGTGCCTTGGCGCAACAAGCATCCGACCTCTGATTTGGTGGATGAGGCCTGCAGGGGGCTTGAGGCGACAGAGGCCGTGCGAATTGTAGTGGGGCATGGGGCGGTTGACTCCATGTCTCCTAACCCGGGCGACCCGAGGTTGATCAGTCTTGCAAGACTAGAGGAGAGGATCGATACGGGGCTGATACAATTCGTGGCCCTTGGGGACCGTCATTCCACGACGGACGTGGGTTCCACCGGCCGAGTGTGGTACGCGGGGGCGCCGGAGCCGACGGACTATGATGAAATCGATCCCGGGAATGTGCTAGTGGTGGACGTGGACGACAACGGGGTAGAGGTGAATCCGCGGCCGGTGGGGACGTGGCGGTTTGTAAGCAGGGACTGGGAGTTGAACGGTGACGGGGATATAGATGGGCTGGAGGGTTGGCTTTCGGGTTTGGGCAACAAGGACCGGACTATCGTCAAGCTGGCGACGGTGGGGGTGGTATCGTTGACGCAGAAGGCGCGGCTTGATGACATTTTAGACCACTTCAGCGAGCTGCTGGGGGCACTGGAGACCTGGGAGCGGCGGAGCGAGCTTGTTGTCCTGCCGGACGCAGTGGACTATGAGCAGCTTGGGCTTTCGGGGTTTGCGAGTGAGGCAGTTGCGGAATTGAGCGGGATGGCCAAGGAAGGGGAGGATGCTGAGACAGCCCGCGGGGCGTTGGCGTTGTTGTACCGGCTGGCAGGGATGCGAGAATGAAGGTGCACCGAATACGGCTGCGGAACTATCGCGGGGTAGCTGAGCGCGAGATAGAGTTCGCCGAAAGAGGCGTGACGATCATCGAGGGGCCAAACGAAGTTGGGAAGACCTCCATCCCGGAGGCCTTTGGGTTGGCGATTGAATTTGCTGATAATTCCAGTCACCGGCGAGTTAGAAGCATAAGGCCCGTGGGACGGGACGATGGGACGGAGGTGGAGTTCGAGCTTTCGACGGGACCGTACAAGCTGGTGTTTGAGAAGCGCTGGTTCCGTAGAGCGGGAACGTCTTTGAATGTGACGGCGCCGCAGAACGAGAATCACAGCGGTCGAGCTGCGCATGACAGGCTGAATGAGATTCTGGAAGAGACCCTGGATGATAATCTCAGGAAGGCGTTGCAGATTGAGCAGGGAACCGAGTTGAAACTGCCCGGGTTCAAGAATGTTTCGTCTATAGGTAAGGCCTTGGAGAGCGCCGCGGGCGGGGATGTTTCAGATTCCGACGAAGACACGTTGATGGACAGGATACGGGGCGAGTATGAGAGATTCTGGACTCCAAAGGGGCGGGAGAGAAGAGAGCGGCTGGAGTCTGTAAGAGGGGTTGAAGAGGCGGCTGAGGAAGTACGTGCGCTTAAGGCGAAGATGGACGATATCGAGAG
>DAOUKX010000148.1:0-6203 GCA_034420855.1 Dehalococcoidia bacterium | reverse complement strand
AGCCCTTCACCATTTGCTCTTAGCTTGCGGGTTTCTGAGGCGCATCATGGATGACCAACTCACCATCGCTGGCAAGACTTTCCCATCCCGGTTGATTCTCGGCACCGGCAAGTACCGCTCCATGGACGACATGGTCCACGCCGTGGAGGCCTCCGGTACACAGATGATAACCGTCGCCATCCGCCGCCTCGACCTCGACAACCCCAACGAAAGGACCATCCTTGACTATCTCGACTGGAACGTCTATGACGTTCTCCCCAACACTGCCGGATGCCAGACAATGGAAGAGGCCATGTTTATCGCCAAGCTGGGACGCTCCGTCACCGGCTCCAACTGGGTCAAGCTGGAGGTCATCCCGGACCCCAAGTACCTCTTCCCGGACCCTGCGCAGACCCTCAAAGCAGCCGAACAGCTCGTCAATGAAGGCTTCGTAGTCCTCCCCTACATCCATGCAGACCCGGTCCTGGCCTACCAGCTTCAGGAAGTCGGCTGCGCCACCGTCATGCCCCTCGGCTCCGCCATCGGCTCCGGCCAGGGCATACACACCGCCGAGGAAATCCGCATCATCATCGAGCAGGCCAAAGTCCCCGTCGTCGTCGACGCCGGACTCGGCGTACCCTCCGAAGCCTCCCAGGCCATGGAAATGGGCGCCGACGCCGTCCTGGTGAACACCGCCATCGCCCAGGCCCACGATCCCGTCCTCATGGCAACCGCCTTCCGTCAAGGCGTCGAAGCCGGACGCAACGCATTCATGGCCGGACGTATCTCCCGAAGGCTTTACGCCTCAGCTAGCAGCCCCACCCAGGACGTTCCCCAACCCGTCGCGCCTTCTAATTAAATGTCCCGGCTGCCCCTCCCCCGTCCGGCTCTTTGCCTGATCACGGACCGTAGGCTATGCCAGCACTCATCCCTGTCCCGCAAGATTGCCCTGGCCGTCGAGGGTGGAGTAGACATTGTGCAGCTTCGTGAAAAAGACCTCCCCGGCCGCCTCCTGCTGGACCTGGCCATAAATATCAGACACGCCATAGACGATAGAGCTCTGCTAATCATCAACGAGAGGATAGACGTAGCCCTTCTCGTCAACGCCGACGGTGTCCATCTCGGCGAACAGGCTCTGGGCATATCTGATGCCCGCTCCCTGGTCGGCGACAGGATGCTCATAGGCCGCTCCGTCCACGACCATGAGGGGGCACTGGAGGCCCAACGGCAAGGCGTAGACTACCTCATCGCCGGCTCCGTCTTCCCCACCCGCTCCCATCCAAACCAGACTCCACAGGGCCTGCAATTCATCGAGAACTTGGGCCCCTCCGTAAGTATTCCCTGTCTCGCCATCGGCGGCATCAACCCCCTAAACGCCGCAGACGTTATCCGCGCAGGTGCGTCGGGTGTGGCTGTAATCAGCGCTGTATTGGCGTCGCCCCAACCGGAGGAAGCGGCGCGTAAGCTCAAGCATCAGATATGCGGTGAATGGGAGAAAAAGCAAGGAGCGGCGGCATGATTCGCCTGACCATCAACGGCAAGCCAAAGGAACTACCCGCTCCAACGGGCCTCATTGAGTACCTGGAAAGCCTGGATATCTCCACCCAGTTCATCGCCGTCGGATACAACGGTGAGGTCATCGAAAAAGAGAGCTTCCACGAAATCACCCTCTCCGACGGTGACGTCGTGGAAATTGTACGACCTGTGGGTGGCGGCTAGGGCGTTACTTCAATCGGATGGTCCCTCGACTCTCGCACCTCCCCGATAACGACCGACCCCTCAACCCCCTGGGCTTCCAGTTCGCTCAGCAGCGCTTCTCTTCGCTCCTCCGGCACCGATATCAGCAGCCCGCCCGACGTCTGAGCGTCGCACAGCAGCAGCCGTTGGTTCTGCGTGATCTCCGAGTCCCACGCAACCTGGCTCCCCACCCCCTCCAGGTTCCGATGTGTTCCCCCCGGCGCAACTCCTGAATTCAGCAGTTCCCACGCACCCTCAATCACCGGCACCCGCGAGAACTCAACCCGTGCCGTCGTCCCGCTCGCCGCCATCATTCCGCGCAGGTGCCCCGCCAGCCCGAACCCCGTAACGTCCGTCGCCGAATTCACTCCTACCTGCATCATGGCCCTCGACGCCGCAGCGTTGAGCGTGGACATAATCCGCACCCCCTCCTCCAGCACTTGTGGTTCCACAATCCCCTGCTTCCCCGCCGTCGTGATAATCCCTGTGCCTAGCGGCTTCGTCAGCACCAGCACGTCTCCTGCCTGGGCTCCTGCGTTCGTGACTTGCAATTCCGGCTCGACAAGCCCAACCACCGCCAGCCCGTACTTCGGCTCCTGGTCGTCCACCGTGTGCCCACCGGCAACCAAACACCCCGCCTCCTGAGCCTTCGTGTATCCCCCTCGCATGATCTCAGACAGTATCTCCTTCGGCAGGCCCACCGGAAACCCCACGATGTTCAGCGCGACCAGAGGAGTGCCTCCCATGGCATAAACGTCGCTGAAGGAATTTGCCGCTGCCACTGCCCCGAACGAGAACGGGTCGTCCACCACAGGCGGAAAGAAGTCCACCGTGAATATCAGCGCCTGACGGTCGTTCAGCTTGTAGACCGCCGCGTCGTCCCCCGATTCGAACCCCACCAGCAGGTTCGGGTCCGAGAAGGTGGGAAGCTTATCCAAGACCTGCACCAGGTCTTCATGACTGAACTTGGAAGCTCAACCCGCGCAATTGGCAAGCGACGTTAGACGAACGCTCTCTGCCTGCATATTCAACTCCTATATATGAAAGTATGCCAATTATAGCATTGGCGCTTCTATATTGAGGGTAAGCCGCCCAAGGTGGTACAATTTTCTGGGCTTTACGAAGCCCCCACTGACACCATTCCCGAGTAGCTCAGTTGGTAGAGCAAGCGGCTGTTAACCGCTGGGTCGCAGGTTCGAGTCCTGCCTCGGGAGCCATTTACTCCTCCCAAAACGACCCCAAAAGTCCCTAAAATGCCCATTTTTATAGCTAATTCAAGGACTTGCCGTTTCCAAGCCATTCCGATACAATTTCACCTTTCCCCACGTTTCCCCACACCCAATGTGGGGTAAATGTGGGGGGAAAATATGGCGGATTCCACCCTAAATGTGGGGGAATCAGGGAGAATAGGAAGCGCAATGGCAAAGCCGCTCACAGTCAAGAAGATCACGGCACTCTCAAAGCCAGGAAGATTCGGTGACGGAGGCGGTCTTTATCTTGAGATAGCTAAGGGTGGATCGAAGTCCTGGGTACAGAGAATCACGGTTGATGGACGGCGTCGAGACATTGGCTTGGGAGGTTTTCCTGCTGTAAGCCTCGCCATGGCCCGTCAAAGAGCAGCAGGTAACCGGACCGCTGTGGCTGACGGACGAGACCCGCTGGCAGAGAGGCGCAAATCCAAGGGGGTACCTTCGTTTCAGGAGGTGAGTGAATCATACTTGCTGGCCAACGCGCCCCGTTGGAAAAACAGAAAGACCGCAATTAACTGGCGGGGACAGATGGAGAAATATGCATACCCTGTGTTTGGGCAGGTTCGCATTGACCGGGTGGATCGGATCGATGTACTGGGCATACTTACTCCAATCTGGACCTCCAAGCCGGCGGCTGGCAGGAAGCTCCGCCAACGCATCAGGGCCGTCTTCGCCTTCGCAATGGCGCACGGGTACGTGGGGTTCAACCCTGCAGGGGAGATTATCGGCGCCGCACTCCCGCCCATGCCATCGGTCAAAAGCCACTTCCGTGCGCTCCCCTACCAGGAGGTGGGAGTAGCCCTCAGAATGGTGGAGGCGTCCTCCTCGTCTCTCTCGTCCCGATTGTGTTTCAGGTTCCTGGTGTTGACGGCGGCCAGGAGCGGAGAGGCCAGGGAAGCTACCTGGGACGAGGTCGACATGCACGATGCCGTCTGGACGATACCGGGCAACAGGATGAAGGCGGGTGCCGAGCATCGCGTGCCCCTCGTTGAAGCAGCCCTGGAAGTGTTGACGACGGCGCAATTGCTTGATGACGGTAGCAATCTGGTCTTTCCCTCGTTGATGAAGCCTCGCCACCCGTTGAGCGACATGACACTGACGAAACTTCTCCGGGACCTCGGCTTGGCAGAACGCGCGACGGTCCATGGATTCAGGACTTCCTTCAAGACATGGTGTATGGAGCAAACCAATACTCCCTGGGCCGTCGGGGAGGCTGCCCTTGCTCACACCATCGGCAACAGCACCGAGGCGGCTTATGCCCGTTCTGACCTGTTCAAGAAGCGAAGGAAGGTGATGCAGCAGTGGGCAGATTACCTGCTTGGCTGAACCGCTAACTGCGGTACGCTTGGCGAACGCATTATTGGCTGAACTCACTCCTCGCCACTGGCCGCGACTCGATCCAGGCCGTAATATCGCTTGCCTTCCACCTCACTGCACCGGGACCCACTCTAACAGGCCTTGGGAATTCTCCCTCTTGCATGAGCCGATAGATTGAAGATCGACTCATGCTCGTCCATCTCTCAACCTCTCGCCGTCTCAATAGTCTTTCCTTCATCGAGTATGCCTCCATTGAATGTTCCTCCTTCTTCGCAAGAATTCCTCTTGGTGAACGCTCTCCCGGCAAGCTAATGAACAGCAGGGGTTTCTCGGCCCCCATTAGGGCAGGCTACTTGCACTGAGGGTGTAAGGGGGTGCCGGTGAGGATGTCTCCCATTGCCCTAGCTCCTGTCCCCGCACTAGTCGATGTCCATCCCGGTTGCCCTCTCAAGCACGCCGCACAGGGTCCCGTGGACTCCCTCCACCACCCATGTGGCTATCGCCCTTGCCCATGTCTTGGGGGAGAAAGCCCTGAGCACCCGGTCCCACAATCCCATGGGCCTGTGCACCGGTATCAGGGCGTGGAGGGCCTGGGTATGGCCTCCCACCACGTCCGCCACCATCACCAGCAGGTACGCCTTCTCCGGGTCCAGGTCGGCCTCCCCTGTCGACACGGAGTACTCCCACGAGTACTCCCAACCATCACTCAGCCGCTTTTCCCCTTCAAGCACCGCGTAGACGAGGGCGAGCCACTCTCCGTCGTCGGTGTCGCGGACGCCATAGAGGAGATTGTCTACCCGGTGGTCGAACACGGGACGGGCGATGAACCCGCCGTCCTCCTTCCGTTCCACCACGTCCCTTCCGGCGTTGATCAGTTCCATCTCGTAGCCCGGTGGAGACTGGGGCCTCCGTCGTCTCAGTGAGGGGAATGGCGACAACTATGGCCACAAGCAGGGCAATGACCGGGAGAATCAACCGCTCCAGGGTGCCGGTGTTCAATTCAGGCGTCCTTTGCATCTGCGCCTCCCGTCGTTGCGGAACCATCGTGGTGGAAGAAGTGTGGTGCGTCAGGTGAACGAGCGGTATCCCTCGGAAGGGATTACATGAATGTAACTGTCTCAGAAGGTGGCGGGGCGAGTAGCTAGGGCAAGATGTGAGCCCGGCTTTAGCGGGGCCGGGGCGATCGGCAAGGCACCCTTCCCGCTCAGAGTGGAGGAGCGAGGTGCTCCGTGATAGAAGTTACGTCATGATTGCGATCAGGCTGCTGATACCGGGTCGGAATCCCAGTGGACCGGCGTCCGTGCGCGCCAGAGCTGCCAGAGTGTGCGCAGGTTGAACGCCGTGGCCAGCAGCGTCCACTCGGCTTTGACCTCCCTGAGTCCGCGCAACGCGAACCGCCAGCCTCCCATCTGGGCCTTGAGGATCCCGAACAGTGGCTCGATCAACGGAGCCCGGCGACGGTACGCCTGCTGCGCCTCTTCCGTCTCCATCCAGTGGCGGTGGCGCCGAACTGCAGCCTCGTGGGGCCTGATCTGCAGCTGGCGTCCGGTGAACGCGTTGGTCGTGCAGACGCCGAAGGCGGGACAGCCCGTGCAGACCGACGCGGTGTCGGGCTGGTAGAGCCTCACGGGCACGCCCTTGTTGACCCCAGGCCTGACAAACGAGAGCCGCTCACCCTTGGGACAGCGATAGCTGTCGGTGGCCTCGTCGTAGACGAAGCGGTTCTTGTGGTAGGGGTTGGCGACTCGCTGGAAGCGGTCAGGCATCACCACCCGCTGTTCGCGCCCCTCGCTTGCTTCCAGGTGCCGGCCCGCGTGGTACCCGGCGTCCGCCAGTGTCAGCGGCGCCCGCACCCCCGTCTCCGCCTCCGCCCGCTCCATCATCTCCGTCAGGCTGCCTTCATCGTTGGCGCTGTCGACA
>DAOUKX010000147.1:0-12265 GCA_034420855.1 Dehalococcoidia bacterium | reverse complement strand
ATACCGTTGTGGTCTTCTCCGGGGTGCTTATCGGTTTCATGGGCTGGGGAGTATGGAGCCACCACATGTTTACCGTGGGTCTCGGCCCCGTCGCCAACTCCGCCTTCGCTTTGCTCACCATGTTTATTGCCGTCCCGACAGGTATCAAGATATTCAACTGGATTGCAACTATGTGGGGCGGCTCCATCAAGTTCACCACGCCCATGCTGTTCTCCCTGGGCTTCATCGCCATGTTCATCATTGGCGGCCTTAGCGGCGTCATGCACGCCGTCGCCCCCTCAGACCTGCAGCAGAGCGACACCTATTTTGTGGTTGCGCACCTCCACTACGTGCTCTTCGGTGGCAGCATCTTCGGCCTCTTTGCCGGCATCTACTACTGGTGGCCCAAGATTACCGGCAAGGCCATGAGCGAGCTCTTAGGCAAGGTCCACTTCTGGCTCTTCTTCATCGGCATGAACGTCACCTTCTTCCCCATGCACTTCCTGGGCCTCGACGGAATGCCCCGCCGCATCGTCACCTATGCCGGCGAGTCGGGCTGGGAGTTCTGGAACGCCTTCGCTACCGCCGGTGTCATCATCATCGGTCTCAGCATCGTCGCTTTCCTGCACAACGTAATCAACACGGCTCGCAACGGCAAGAAGGTCGGCGCCGATCCCTGGGACGCCCGGACGCTGGAATGGTCTATCCCCTCGCCGCCGCCCGAGTACAACTTCGTGGAGATACCGACGGTCGAAGAAAGAGATGCTCACTGGGAAGAAAAGTACAGCCAGGGCCCTGATGGCCGTCCCATCCCCAAGGTGCAGGGTGCCGCGGAAGTGGCGGTGGAAGTGGAGGAGCACAACATCCATATGCCCACCCCCTCCTACTACCCTATTCTTCTGTCCATGGGCATCACCCTCATCGCCGGCGGTCTCGTCTCCCACTTATCCGTCAGCATCATCGGCGGGATACTCTCCCTGTTCGCCATCTACAGCTGGTCCTTTGAACCGGCGACGGCTCCCGACGCGTCAGAGTCGACCACGAAAGAAGGGGCCTACTAACCTCCATGGCCGTCAACACGCACCCGCCCGAACACCACACCTCCACGGGCCTTAACCACCGCAAGCTCCTCATGTGGACCTTCCTGGGGTCGGAATGCCTCTTCTTCGGCTCCCTCATTGCCACCCACATGATCAACCGCAACAAGGCGGACCTGATCCACGGCCTCTCTCCCTCCTGCATACTGGACATACCCATAACCTCCGTGAGCACCTTCGTCCTCTTGATGAGCAGTGTGGCCATGGTGCTGGGCGTAGCCGCCGCAGAGCGCGCCGACATGAAGCAGATGCGCATCTGGATCCTCGCCACTGCGGTCCTCGGCATCATCTTCCTTCTTTTCCAGGTCTACGAATTCCAGGCCTTTGTCAACGAAGGCTTGACCATAGGCACAAACCTCTTTGGCTCCACGTTCTTCACGCTGACGGGATTCCACGGAGCCCACGTCACCATAGGCGTCATCTGGCTCCTCTCCCTGCTGGTTACCAGCTACAAGCGGGGCGACCTGCTGGTGGGCAACCCGCTTAACGTGGACATCGCAGGACTCTACTGGCACTTCGTCGACATCGTCTGGATTGTCATCTTCACCGTGGTCTACCTGGTGGGCGCAATTGGGCTCGAATGTACTGAGGTTGGCCTCTAATGGAAGCTATGCACGAACCTCGCCACCCCGAGGAAAAGCCGCTCCCGCGCGTCTCGACATACATCCTCGTCGGCGTCATTCTTACCGTCGTCACCGCCATCGAAGTGTGGGCCTTCTACTGGCCCATCCCCGCCTGGGTCATCGTTACCAGCCTGATCATCCTGTCACTGATGAAGTTCTGGCTGGTGGTCGCCTTCTTCATGCACCTCCGCTACGACCACAAAATGTTTACGTCCCTATTCACCTTGGGGCTTGTGCTGGCCATCGGCGTGGTGCTGGGGCTGATAACCCTCTTTGACAACTTCGACATCGGCAACTCACCCCCAACTGAAGCCGCTCCGCCACCGACGGATGTGGTCGTTATTCCTGCCCCCACCCCGGAGGCTCCCGTTGGCGGTGGCGCTACGGATGGCCCTGGCATATTCGTAAGCCGCGGCTGTGGCGGCTGCCACGTTATCGAGGGTCTTGCTGGAGCCGTTGGCGTTACCGGCCCGGAGATGACCGGCATTGGATCCAGGGCGGGAACGCGAGTGGCAGGCTTGAGCGCAGAGGACTACATCCGCCAGTCCGTCGAGGAGCCCGAGGCCTTCGTCCTGGAGGGCTACGACAACGTCATGCAGCCCCTTCGCGGGATGATGACGGACGAAGAGTTCGACATCCTCGTGGAGTATCTCCTAACCCTCCAATAGACCCTTGGCAGGCATAGAAGCCGACGCATAAGTTAGGGGGCTGTATGAATACAGGCCCGCACTTCCGATACCTCACCCTCGCTACCCTGCTGGGCACCTTCGCCCTCATAGTTCTGGGCGGCATCGTCCGCATTACCGACTCCGGACTGGGCTGCCCCGACTGGCCCCTGTGCCACGGGAAGATCATCCCGCCCTTCGACGTCGCGACCCTCATCGAATACTCCCACCGTCTGGTGGCGGCCACCCTGGGACTGCTGGTGCTGGCGACGCTGGTGGTTGCCTGGCGACATTACCGTTCCCGCCCCTGGATCTTCCGCTCCGCCCTATTCGGTCTCGTCATGGTCATCGGTCAGAGCATCCTGGGCGGAGCCGCCGTCCTAACCGAGCTTGAGACCTACATAGTCATGATCCACATGGTCATGGCCCAGGCTCTCCTCGCCTGCTTTATCCTTATTTGCCTCGACGCCTGGCTGGGCTTTACCCCATCCATCAACCGCATCGACGGACGCGTCCTGGTCACCGCCGCTGCCGCTATCGGTGTGCTGCTGCTTATTCTGTCCGGGTCCTACGTGGCCCTAACAGGCGCCGCAGGGGCCTGCAACCAGTGGCCCCTGTGCCAGGGGGGCAAGCTCTGGGTGGTCTCCGAACTCCCCCTCATTCACGTCGCCCACCGGATAGCTTCCGCCATAGCCCTCGCCCTCATGGTAGCTGCCGCCTGGACCGCCTTCCGCTCCCCAATGGACAAAGCTACGAAGTCCGCAATCCACTTAGCCCTGACAGTCTTCGCCGCTCAGGTCCTCGTCGGAGCCCTCACCGTCTGGTGGGGACTCCCCACCGCCCTCCGCGCCCTCCACGTCTCCCTCGCCACCCTGACCTGGGGCACCCTCGTAGCCGCAATCCTCCTGCCATTTACGCAGAGCGAGTGGGTAGAATAAAGAAGGCGATTCGAAGTGGCTGTTCTGGAACCGATGGTGATTCTTGCAGACGGATCAACAAAAGGAAAAGAGAAAGATGACAAGCCAAATTATGAGGAATGTGGGAACAGAAGCGAACCCTGTTTCATGGCTACACCAGCGAGCGGTAGGCATCATCTTTGATGCTTTGGCACATGAGGAATATCAGGGGCCCATTGACCCACGTGAAGGGTGGAATCAAGTTAAAGTGAACTTGAGGCCCGGAGGCCCGCTTTCGCATGATCTAAGTGATGGAGTGAGCAGTGTCGTTGTTCCGGGGGAGTGGGATAACGTGGGTGGCATCGTGCCAGATCTGATTTGCAGAGATGAAGAAGGAAACCCAGTGCGTATCATTGAAGTCGTGGTGACCAACTCTCCAAACGTTGCAAAGCGTCAAAAGTTGGAGACACTGACGAAACGTGGTGTGGACTGCGTTGAGGTTGAGGTGAAAACGGAAGAGGATTTGCAGAATCTTTGCTGGGTGCCAGCCCGCTTCAATTTCGCCAGTTACGACGGTCGTGAAGAGTTGCATCGTGTCGGAGTGAATATATCGATGCGGGAACGGAGGATGCAGGATGCTAATAAATCAGTAGACCGACTAATTACAGATTTGTTGGCCTGCAGCCCAAAGCACCGCAGGCAACTCTTGAAGGTGTTGCGAGGTCTGGGCAGCTTGGAATCTACCTGGCCGACTCATCCCAAGAATCCTTTACGGGGGCAGCTAAAGTCAAACAGCGGTGGTGACTATTCCACCAATTAAGGGGCAAACCTCGGATTCTGACCTTTTGAGGCTCGCCCCCCAAACCCCCTAAGCCGCCGCCAGCCCCTCCTTGGCGATGTCCACCAGCTGCGCGAAGGCCTCCGGGTCCCTCACCGCCGTGTCCGCCAGCACCTTCCTGTCCAGGTCCACGTTCGCCAGCTTCAGCCCGTGGATGAACTGGCCGTAGTTCAGCCCCAGGGCGCGGGACGCTGCGTTGATCCGCAGTATCCACAGTCGCCTAAAGTCTCGCTTCCGCTCCCGACGGTGCCGGTAGGCGTGGCTCCACGCGTGAATCAGCGCCTCCTTCGCCCGCCGGAAATGCCGACTCTGCGAGTTCTGGTACCCCTTGGTTTGGGCCAGAATCTTCTTGTGTCTTCGGTGCTTGGTGACTCCTCGTTTAACCCGTGTCAATGTTACGTCCTAATGCGTTATGGTGGTCTCGGAATTGTTGGCGCAGACACGCGCCGTCTGTGGAAAACCTGGATTAACCGGCGAAGCTGACTCAGATGCTGTTGGGCATCAACCTCTTCAGGTTCTTGACCGTACTCTTGGCGGCGGGCAGCTTCTTGTCGTAGGTCCGACGCACCCTCTTTGGCTTCTTCCGCCGAAGGTGGCTACTCATCCCCTTCCGCCGCATCAGCTTCCCGGAACCGGTTACGTGAAATCGGGCTCTTGCGCCCTTGTGTGTTTTCAGTTTAGGCATTCTTTACCTCTGCGGGCTTCTTGCCCGTCTTCACCCCGGAGTTGGGCGTCAGGATTATCGCCAGAGCCCGGCCTTCCATCGTCGGTGGGCGCTCCAGCTTCGCCTCTTCCTTCAACTCGTCCGCCACCTTCCTCAGCAGAGACATGCCGAGCTCCGGATGGGTCACCTCGCGCCCTCGGAAGAACACCGCCACCCGCACCTTGGTGCCGTCTGCCAGCAGCTTCTTCACCTTCCGCGTCTTGGCCTCCAGGTCATGGGCGCCGATGTTGGGGCGGAAGCGCACCTCCCGCATGATGTTCGATTTCTGTGACCTCTTGGACTCCCTGACCTTCTTGGCGTGGAGGTATCTCAGCTTGCCGTAGTCCAGAATCCGGCAGACCGGCGGCTTCGCCGTCGCCGAAACCTCGACCAGGTCCAGGTTCTTCATCCGTGCCATTTCGAGGGCATCTTGAACGGACATGATGCCCTTCTGCGTTCCATCGCTGTCGATGACGCGCACGTTTGGGGACCTGATGAACTGGTTTACTCTATATTCGCGGACTATGGCGAGGTTGCCTCCTTATATGGGCTGCAAATCGAATTAAAACTCTAACACGGCCTAATTTGCAAGTCAATTGAGGTATCCAAATCGGCGGTGTTGACTTAACCATAACCCTTTGCTACAGTCTGCCAAAGCCTTTTCAGGCTCTTTCTCCCCCGCGAGGTGTGATGGATGGCCGTACCCTATTTTAAGGAACTCCGAAGGGCTTATGGATTCGACGAAGTGGCCATCGTCCCCGGCCAGGTCACCGTCAATCCGGACATGACCTCCACCCAGATGTCCATAGGCCACCAGGTGTTGGATATTCCCATCCTCGCCTCATCCATGGACGCCGTAGTTTCCCCCTCTTTCGCATCTCTCATGCACCGCAAGGGCGGCTTGGGCGTCATCAACTTGGAAGGCGTCTACACCCGCTACCCGGACCCCTACGTGGTGCTGGAGGAGATAGCTTCCGCCCCCCTGCAGGAGGTCACCTCCCTGTTGCAGAGGGTCTACTCCGAACCCATCCGGGACGATATGGTCGGCGACTGCGTGGAGAGCGTGAAGAAGTCCGGAGCCACCTGCGCTGTTGCGGTTACGCCCCAGAACACCAAGCGTCTTTCTCCCGTCGCCGTCGAGGCCGGAGCGGACCTGCTATTCGTTCAGTCCACCGTAACCACCGCCCGACACATCTCCAGGAGCTATCGCGGCCTCATCTTCTCCGAGCTTGTGGACCAGGTGAACATACCCGTCGTGGTGGGCAACTGCGTAGGCTACAACACCGCCCTGGAGCTTATGGAAACGGGCATCAGCGGTCTGCTGGTGGGCGTAGGCCCCGGCGCCGCCTGCACCA
Organism: Dehalococcoidia bacterium; assembly: GCA_034420855.1. Classification (GTDB taxonomy): domain Bacteria; phylum Chloroflexota; class Dehalococcoidia; order Lucifugimonadales; genus JAPULR01. The sequence continues at coordinate 6,109 of DAOUKX010000147.1, read as the reverse complement.
CCCGCGAGGTGGTCGGCGTCGGCGTTCCTCAGGTGACGGCCACCCTGGACTGCGCCGCGGCCCGGGAAGAGTATTACAACAGGACGGGCAAGCGCGTGACCGTCATAACCGATGGCGGAATCCGCACCGGCGGCGATCTCTGTAAGGCCCTGGCCTCCGGCGCCGACGGCGTTATGATCGGCACCCCCTTCGCCCAAGCCGAGGAAGCCCCGGGCGGCGGCCACAATTGGGGCATGGCCAACCCCCACCCGGAACTGCCCCGCGGCACCCGCATCGACGTGGGCACCAAGGGCACGTTGGAGGAGATTCTCTACGGTCCTACATCTGTCACCGACGGTACACAGAACCTGGTGGGCGCCCTGAAGGTCGCCCTCGGCATGTGCGGGGCCATGAACGTGCCGGAGTTTCAGAAGGCGGAGATGATTATCGCCCCGTCCATCAAGACGGAAGGCAAGATTTTCCAGCTGGCCCGCGACTAGCGGCGTCTGAGCCGCTGGAGTCTGGAGGGTCCAATCGTCTCAAACTGGCCTTCTGCAGCCAAACAAATTTTCATTTCCCTCGGGGTTGGACTCGCGCTGCTCCTCCTCATCGCTTCCACTGCCTGCGGGCCCAGACCGGTTGCGGCTCCTGAAGGGGAAACTTCCGAGGCGGAGGTAACTGTGGACCGGATTGTCTACGTCGGCGTCGATGACAACATTTTCACCATCAACCCGGACGGATCCGACTCCAGGAGACTGACCGGGTCCACCACGGCCCGCTCCATGGGAAGCATTCTGGCCAGCCCCCACGGTCAGAATACAGTGCTGCACTCCTGGCCCACCTGGTCTCCGGATGGCTCCAAAATCGCCGTTTCCCGTGTGGTGCTGGGGGGTGAGGAGCCGCAGGTGTCCCTCTTCATAATCGACGCGGACACTGGGTCGCTCAACAGGATCTATGGAAACGAACCCGGTGCAAGTCCCATCATTGCCGATTCCGTGCCCCACTATATGTACTGGTCCCCCGGCAGCGAGAAACTGGCCTTCATCGCGCCCACCACAACCGCCCTGGTGCTCTTCGTCAATGACGGCAGCGAGAATGCCGTGGTGAGCAGCCAGGGCCCCCTCTATTTCAAGTGGGCCGGCGACGGCAGCTCTATACTCATCCACTCTCGTGAAACCCTCGCGCGGGCCGTTGCCCCCTTCGATGCCCCCGCCATTGAGCTTGCGGACATGTCCCCCATTTTCAGGGCTCCGGACCTATCTGTGGACGGACAGACTCTGGCCTTTATCACCGAGGTTGTGGAGGGCAACGCACTTCTGTCGGGCAAGCCGGACGGCTCGGAAGCCTTCCGACAGCTTGCATCTGTTGTGCCTCCGGCGGCCCTCCTATGGTCGCCCGCCAGGGACGTTATCGCCGTCGCCGACGGCGCCCGCTCCGGCTCCCCCGGCTATCGGCAGTTGCGGCTGATTGACCCCAACGGCGGCGAACCCGTAACCCTGGTCGAAGAACCCATGGCCGCATTCTATTGGTCGCCCGACGGCGATCACATCGCCTACGTTGCCATCGACGTGGATACCCGCAGGCTGGTATGGAAGGTGGTCCCGACAAGCGGCGGAGAGCCGTGGGAGCTGACCAGCTTCATCCCCTCCCAGGGTATGCTTACCGCCCTGTCTTTCTTTGACCAGTACGCCCACTCCCATTCAATCTGGTCGCCGGACAGCTCGAGCCTCGTGTTCTCCGGTCAGACCGGGCAAAGAACTGACGAGAGCAACGGGTCCGCCCCGGACCGGGGGTCCGTATACGTAATCAACACGGAGCCGGGGTCCTTGCCCAGGCGCATCGCAAGCGGCACGCTGGCCTTTTGGTCATGGAACTGAGATAGGGTACAATTTCGGCAAGCACCTGGAAGGGGAAGAGATTGAGAGACTTTCGACGACTGGCCACAATGAAGCTGGCTTTACCGTTTGCAGTGTTGCTGTTGCTCTTTGCGGTTGCTTGTGGCCCGGGCGATGATACCCCGACGCCCCCACCTCGCCCGCCCACGGAGATTCTGAATCAGTCCGCAGACGCACTGCTGAGTCTGCAGACCTTGTCCTTCAACCTGAGCAACGAGTCCGGGAACATTCCCCTGATGACAGGCGTCGTCGCCAACGAAATTATCGGCGTTGTTGATATGCCGGACGAGGTTAGCGTCCAGATAAAGGGAGAGGTGGACGTATTCCGTGCCTACCTTGAGCTTTCCGTCGTCCGTAAGGAGGGGATTTACTACCTCACCGATCCGCTGACGGGGGAATGGCGAATAGTCGACCAGAGTGCGGTGCCCTTCGACCTGACCAACGTCGGCATAAACGTTGGAAATATCATGAAAGCCATGACGGGCGCGGCCTATGCAGAGGGCGGCTATGGTGAAGACTCGTGGCGCATCACGGGCACGGTGCTTTCCCAGGAGATCAGCGGCATCATCTTCAACGCAGGCCAGGACCACAAGGTGGGGCTGGAGGTATGGATTCGCAATATCGAGGGCATCGGTCTTATGCCTGAAAAGGCCCGCATTCAGGGCCGCGTAGTCGATACCGATGCAGAGAATTACGTGCGCATACTCACCCTTGGCGGCTTCAACGAACCCGTCACCATCAAAAAGCCGCCCATCTAGCAGGTAAATGGCGTCTCAAACCGACAAGATAACCCGCTCCGGTTGGGTCATGGTAGGCCTCGTATCACTAGGTGCCGTCTTCACGGCCCTCGACCAGACCGTCGTGGTCACGGTGCTGCCGGAGATGATGGTAGACCTAGAGATCGGCGTCAACGAGCTGGACCACGCCTCCTGGATAGTAACGGGCTACCTGCTGGGCTACACTGTTGCCATCCCCCTCGTCGCCCGCATGGCCGACGTCTACGGCCACAGCCTGGTCCTCCGCGTTTCCTTGCTCGTCTTCGCCGTCGGGTCCGCCATGGTCGCCCTGTCGCCAAATCTGCCCCTCCTGGTAGGCAGTCGGGTAATTCAGGCCATTGGCGGCGGTGCAATTATACCCATCGGCATGGCCATTGCCGCCCAGTACCTGCCGGACCGCCGCAAGGCCATCGCCGTAGGAATCGTCGGCGCGGCGGCGGAGATTGGCGTTGTCCTGGGCCCCCTCTACGGCGGCGGCATCACCGCGGCCCTCGGCTGGCGCTGGCTGTTCTGGCTGGATATCCCCCAGGCAATCATTATTCTCGTTGCCATCGGCCTCATACCAAATGTCGTAACATCCCGTTCGAAAGTGGACTACATGGGTGGCCTGTTGCTGACTGTCGGGTTGGTCCTGCTGGTGATAGCACTGTCGCAGCGAGGCCTCTTTACGGGAGCCGCGCCCCTAGCCTACATTCTCGGTGCATCGGGCATACTCCTGGTCGCAATCTTCGTATCGACCCAGATGAAGTTGAGGTATCCCCTGATGGACCCCCGATTCTTCGCTTCTGCGGAGGCCCTTTCCGCAGTGGGCGCAAAGATGCTGGTGGGCGCCGCCCTTGTCATCGCCCTCGTCACGGTGCCTCTAATGGCCGATACCGTTCACGGGCAGTCGGCCTTCGGGGGCGGGCTGCGTTTGATGAGACTCACCGGCGCCATACCCATAGCTGCACTTCTTGGCGGGTACCTCACCTATCGCATCGGACCCAGGGCGGTGTCCGTGTCCGGCATGGCCCTGGCGGCCCTTGGTTTATGGCTCATGAGCGGTTGGGGCCAGAACGTAACGGAAGCCCAGTTATTCCTGCATCTTGGCCTGGCGGGCGCGGGATTCGGCCTCGTCATTGCGCCCTTATTCGTCACCGCCATGGAAACGGGTGGCCAGGAGTATCAGGCCACGGCCGCTTCCATGGTCACCGTTGCGCGAATGGTAGGCATGGCCTTTGGACTCGCCGCCCTGGCGGCTTGGGGAATGGAGCAGTTCCAGGCCCAGATTGCGGGACTTCAGGTGCCGCTGCCCGAGGCGGGCGAGACAACTGAGGCGCTCCAGCTAAGGATTGACGAGTACAGCGAAAACCTCAACCAGGTGGGAATTGCGCTCTTCCAGAACTTTTACCGCGTGGCTGCCGGGCTTATGCTGATAGGCATCATCCCCAGCCTTTGGCTTTCCAGGAGTTTGCCCACCAACGAAGGCAGCGGGGACCCCGAAGAAACCCAACTGCAGTATCAGTCCAAAGCGTAACCTAGAAGCCGGACTTTGTGCACAGCTCCACCCGGTTGCCGTCCGGGTCGTTGGTAAACAGAAATCGCTGCCCGTCGTTCCTGACGCCACTGCGGCTGATGCGCAGTCCCTTCGCCTTCACCGCCTCCATGGCAGCGTCGAAGTCCTCCACCTCGAAGGCCACGTGGCTCTCTTCCGGGCATGGGGCGTCTTCCGTCTCTATCAGGTGAAGCATCACCCCGCTGGGGAGCTGCAGCCACGTGATGTTGGGCTTGTCTACTTGGCTGGGAATCTGCTTGATGCCCAGAAAATCGTGGTAGAATTTCATACTTCTTTGTGTGTCCTTCACCAGGTACACCACGTGGTTTACGTGGTTCAGCTTGATGGTGGGGGCATTGGTTGTCATCGGCCGCTTCCCTCCTATTTTGCGGGGTAAGCTCAGTCTAGGGACGGCGCAAAACACTGTCAACGGGGGCCCGCTGTCATTCGTTCGTTGAAGCCGCGTTGTTGGATGGCATATACTCTTATGCGAAAATATCAAGCAAGGAAGACCATGGCAAAAATCAAAGAAAAATCAGCAGGTTCAGGCCAAAACATTCAGGAGCTGCGGGAGCGCATTCGACACTCCGCAGCCCACCTAATGGCCGACGCCGTCACCCGGATTTTCCCCGAAGCTAAGCTGGGCATCGGGCCTCCCACCGAAGACGGCTTCTACTACGACCTGGAGGTCTCCCGCCCCTTCACCCCCGAGGACCTGGAGAAGATAACTGCCATCATGGAGGAGACCATCGCCCGGGACCTTCCCTTCGTCGTCCACTCTCACGAACGGGAGGAAATAAAGCGCCTAAACCAGGACCAGCCCTACAAGCTGGAACTCATCGACGAAATTCCCGACGACGAGGAGTTGACCACCTATACACACGACGGTTTCATCGACTTGTGCCAAGGTCCCCACGTGGCCTCCACCGGAAAGATCCCCGCCTTCAAGCTGCTCTCCGTCGCCGGCGCCTACTGGAGGGGCAGGGAAGACCGCCCCATGCTACAGCGGATATACGGCACCGCCTTCGAAAACCGCAAGGCCCTCAGGCAGCATCTGAGGCGGCTGGAGGAAGCCGAAAAGCGAGACCATCGAAAGCTCGGCCGCGATCTCGAGCTCTTCATCTTCGACGCCCTCGCCCCCGCCAGCCCCTTCTTCCTGCCCAAGGGAGCCGAACTATACACTCTCCTCGTCGATTACGTCCGTGGCCTGTATAAGCGTTACGGCTACCAGGAAGTCATCACCCCGGAAATCTTCTCCACCGACCTGTGGAAGCGCTCCGGCCACTATCAGAATTACCTGGAGAACATGTACCTAATTGACATGGGAGAGCGGGAGTACGGGGTGAAACCCATGAATTGCCCTGCCCACGCCCTCATCTACGCCTCCCGCCTCCATTCCTACCGGGAGCTTCCCCTGCGCTTGGCTGACTTCGGCAGGCTTCACCGCTTTGAACGCTCCGGCGTCACCCACGGCCTGACCCGGGTGCGCTCCTTCTCCCAGGACGACGCCCACATCTTCTGTACCCAGGACCAGATAGCCCAGGAGGTGCAGGGATTCATCAGCATGTTGACGGAGTCCTATCGCGCCTTCGGCTTCAACAACCCCATCGTCGTGCTCTCCCTTCGACCTGAGAAGCGTATCGGTTCCGAGGAAACTTGGGACAGGTCGGAAGCCGCATTGACGGAGGTGCTGGCAGAGAGTGGCCTGGACTACAGGCCGGAGCCGGGTGAGGGTGCCTTCTACGGCCCCAAAATCGACTTCTTCGTCCCCGACGCCATTGGTCGGGAGTGGCAACTCGGCACTATCCAGCTGGACTTCTCCCTGCCGGAACGCTTCGATCTCGAATACGTTGCCGAAGACGGCTCCCACCAGCGGCCCGTGGTCTTGCACAGGGCGATGCTGGGGGCCATCGAGCGCTTCATGG